>NZ_JBFRGM010000019.1:0-102156 GCF_052115345.1 Mesorhizobium sp. 2RAF21
GACTGGTTCAACCACCGCCGGCTGCTGGAGCCTATCGGCAACATCCCGCCAGCCGAAGCCGAGGAACGCTACTACGCCATGCTGGAAGAACCAGCCATGGCCGCATAACTTAAACCAAACGGCCTCTGGCAAACCCGGCGCGGTTCAGATCAAGGTTTTCTACGAACACTTCACCGGCCGCGCTCCAACACCCGCGATCTGCGCATATGCCCTCGTGAACGCTCGATCGAGGGGAGCCTCAGGCGCGCAGCGGTTAGCCGAGATAGCGGTCCATCTTACACGAGCCTCGCGGCACGAGCCCTCTTACTGGGCTCTCTACGACTGGTTGTCCGATGAACCAGAATTCTCGGGCGTGATGGTCGCGTTGGTAAACTGCGAAATCGAACCGTGGCGGCAGGAAGAAGGCAAGCGAAAGGCTCTCGCAAGAGAGAAGGCTGCTGCTGATCGGAACCGTATTGTAGAAACTCTCAATCCACAGTTAGCGGAAATCCGCGCCGGCAAAAATGTGGGTGTGTTGGCGCTTGCCGCAAAATGGTATCTCGATTTCGGAAACCACCCGCCGACCTTTGAATTTGACCGGATCATTGAAAAATCGGATCGCGAGTGCGCCGCCGCTATTGCACAGGGTTGGGAGCGGTTGCTCGAAAATGGGATTGAGGGCCAAGACGAGGTTTCGCTAGGCGAGATCCATAGAAAGCACGGTGGCCTAACAGCGGAATTGGCGCTGGTTTCCGGGGTTGACTTCTTGTTGCAAGAAGGCCGTCCGCCTCACCTTATTCCCTGTTCCCCTTTGACTGCACTCAGCCTACTCCGCTGGACCTTCACCGAGGACGATCAGCGTCGAGCGAAAATTCTAACATTCGCCGCAGACTGCATCAGTCGCGATCCGAAAAAGGGAGGAGAAATTCTATCTCGCTATTGGCAATCGATGCTTGATGCTGGCCACGAAACTCTCGAAAGCTTGTGGCTCCTGACAGATATTGGAAAGGAGACCAATTGCGAGGCTCTCGGATATGCCATCGAAGCGATTTTGTTCGAGCGGCCCGGCATGAATGCGAAAGCGCTTGAAGATACTCTTACATCGGCAATCAAGATACTCGATGCACAGGAGCTACAGCGCCTCGCGAAGCGAGCTCTATCGAACGCCGCAGTCGGTCGTCAACAAAAGGCCTTTTGGCGGTTCATTGAGTTTGCACTCGACTCCACAGCTTTTGGCGACAGTTACGCTGTCACCTGCTCCGATGCCGATGAAATCGAGCACGCAGCGCAGGTATGGGCTAGCGACCTTTGCGCGACCTTCGTTAACGCGAATACAGAGGACGCGACGCGAAGTTCGGTCCTGATCGGTTTGTTGGGCGATCGTTGCAGCCCCAGCGACAGGTTCGACCTGAGTTCGGGGCGGCACCGATTTGCCGATCTAATCGAGCGCGAGCTCCAAAATCTCGTTGAAGCGTCAGACCTCCCGGCGCTCAAGGTCCTTCGCGAACTCTCCAGCGATGCCGCACTGCCAATTTGGACTAACAGTTTCAAAACCAGACTAGCCGAGGCGGCGGGGAACGCCCGTGACAGAGACTTTCGTCATCCTACCGCTAAAAAGACCCTAGACGCTCTATCCGGGAAAGCGCCTGTCAATGCGCAAGACCTTCGCGCTATCGCTGTGGACGAATTGCATCGTTTGAAGAACGATATTCGCACGACAAGCGACACGCTCTGGAAGCGATTTTGGGGGGAGTATTGCGAAGAAGCGTTGCTGGAAAACGACTGTCGGGATTTCGTGCGAACGATGTTAGAGGAGCGCCTAAGACGGTATCAGATCGCCGCTACGCTAGCTGAGGGACAACGGGCGAACAACACTCGAGCCGACATGCTCATCCTCTCGGGAGCGGGGCGAAACCTGCCAATCGAAGCGAAACGCCATAACCATCCCGGACTCTGGAAGGCAGCATCCACGCAGCTACAGGGCTACGCAGCAGACCCTGGAGCAGACGGGTACGGCATCTACCTGGTGTTCTGGTTCGGTCTGGATTGGAAACCTCTCCCTGCTCGGCCGGATAGGACTACTAAGCCGACAAGTGCTGAAGCGCTCGAACAAATGCTTCGTGTCGATCTCCCCACCGGTCTGAGAGACCAAACCGATATCATCGTATTCGACGTTTCGCGGCCCGGTGGCAAGCCATTGCCGAGGCCTACGGGTTCCGTGTCTAGAAAGCATAAGCTCAAATAATACTGCTAGTCAGCAATATCGATAATTCGACCCGGCCAGGGCGGTCGAGATAACGCTTACTTCCACCCTCAACGGCAACAACAATCGAAGAACGTCTTCCAATATCGAGACCATCCATCGGCGTCTCGCTATCGACACGGCAGCAGCTATCGCCGACAAGAATCTGCCCAACCCAGCACTCTGTTTGGCCTGAGTAGGCAGTCTCGACATTGGAAAGACGTTTGAAATTGCCTTACTTAGCTTTCGGCTTCTTTTTTGAGACAGCCGAGATTTTCCAGTCGCCCTTGTTCAATTTCGTGACGTCGTATTTTTTCTTGGCGTCCATTTTCGCCTTGTACGAAGCCATGGCGTATGAGCAGCTCACCGAGCCATCCGGGTTCGAAGACATCCCGCCACCCACGTGTCCACACCAGGCATCGCAGACTGCTTCCGACCCCTGTGAACAGGTAAGTTTCCCCGCCATTGCATATGAGGCACTTGCTGCAAGAATAGCCACTGCAGCAGATGCACGAATTACGTATGTAAACATCGCGATTGCTCCAAAATCTGATCTAAGCTTGCGTCGGCTGCCCAAGATCGGAGCGCGATCAGCATAGCCTTTGTCGAATGCGATAATTGATCCCCACCGCCTCGAAATCTCGACTTAAATCCGGTGCCTATTGGATCGGTAGCTGCACGACGCGGGCAATATTCAACGCGGCCGATATTCTGCAACCAGGCCCGAGATGGTCGTAAACTCCATCTCTATTCCAATGATTGAGCCTATAGATCCTATATTGGTGGGTTTATTCTACCTCTGTGATTTTGCTCACACATCGCAGCCTCATCTTGTGCCAAGACTCGTTTCCCGATTTTCCCGTATGCTAAAGCGGTTTTGAACGCTTTCAGCCGCGTTTCGGCGCTCAGCCCGGCAACCGCAGCCCAGCGACCCCGACATTCACGCCAAAGCCCGGATCGATGCCTGCCGGCATCTCGACCGGGCGGCCGCGAAACCATTTGATGACGGTGCGTTCGGGCGGCGCGCCCTCGTTAACCGACCAGCCGTAGCGAGCGAGATCTCGTGCCGACAGGGACTGCACATAGCAGCGGCAGTTCCAGCCGTTCGGCGGGTAATGCGTTTGCCACCAGTCGTGGTCGACGGGGAGGATGACCCCATGCCAGGCGGCGTGTTCTTCCCGGCTTCCTGGTTGCGTGAGCGCCGGGTCGACGTGGACGTAGCGCAGATAGGGCCTGATATGTTTCAGCCGCTGGATCTGCTGCCAGCGCCCGGCGGCATAGGCCTGCGCGGTGGCGATGCGGAAGGCGAGTGCGGCGCGGCGGCCGTCGCTTTCCCAGCCATGCCGCTCGACGATCTGGTCCCACTCGGCCAGGAACCCCTGCAGGCCAGTGCCCTCCTCCAACGCGTCGAGCACGGCCTGCGTGATGTCATGGACCAGCGCATCGCTCATGCCGGCGGCGCGGTCGGTTGCACCGGCATCGACCGCGCGCAACAACTCCAGCCAGCGTTCGGGCGGCAGCGCCAGCCGGCGTCGGAGGAAATCGATCGCCTCGTCGAAACGCACGCCGCTAGTCGCCACGGTCGGCCTCCTCCGCCTCGCCGGCCAGCCAGGCCAGAAGCATCGCCTGGCGTAGCGCGTTCACCAGTTCGACCGGCGCGCGCTCGGCCGCGGCAACGCGTGCCAGCGCTGCCTCGGCCGCCTCCAGGCTGCCGGCGCGGCCGACCAGCCCGCGCACGCGGTCGACCAGCGCAGCGATAGCCGGCGCGCCGAGATCCGCGCCCTGCTGTCCAATCAACTCGTCAGGCAAGGCAGCGGCTGGCGCGTGCTGATGCTGCAGCGCCGGCTTCTCCCGGGTTTTGTCGGACCGCTCGGCATTGCCCGGCTCTTTCGGCGCCGCCAGCGCCAGCACCTCGTCTTGCGGGCCTGGTTCGGCCAGGCCGAACTTGTCGCGGATCTCCGAAGCCTGCACCCTGAGCCCGATCGGCACCAGCTGCGACAGCGCCGTCGACAATTGCGCCAGATCCTCCTTTTCCGGCCGGGCGATGGTTAGGCGCGGATAGGCCTTTTGCGGCCCGTATTCGAGGTCGATCCACAGCCTGACCAGATCGCGGTTGAGGATCGCGGCGAGTGCGCGGGCGTCGGCGCGCTCGATGTCCTCCTGCACCTTGCGGTGTTCTTCCGACACGGCATGGCCGCCGGTGATGGCGTCGGTCGTGGTGGTCTGGCCAAGCACCGCCTTTGAGACCTGGCGATCCAGCCAGTCGACGCGCTTTTCATAAAGGTCGATCGAGGCGCCGATCGATTTCGCCTCGACGAACTCGATCGCCATGCCGTCCGGCATGATCGCGGCACAATCGCCGGCGATATTGGCCACCGCCCGGTAGAGCTTGCGCTTGTCGTCGTCGGTGGCGTCGGCGCCATATTTGCCGATGCGGATCGGCTGGCCATAGGTCTGGGTGAAGATCGCCCAGTCGCGATTGGCGAAGGCCTTGAACATCCAGGCCCAGGCGGCGACGCGCGCCAGGCCGGAACGCATCGGCAGGCCGGACTTTGCTTTCATCACCGCGAAGATGAATTCACCAGGCGGCAGCGGCAGTTCGCGGCCGCCCTCGTCCAGCATCAAGGGCGTGGTGAGATCATGCCTGGCGAAACGGAACCAGCGTTGATCCCAGCGGTCGAGCCGTTTCGGCTGCCATTGCCCTTCCGATGTGTCCCACTGGATGCGGGTGAAGGAATAACCCTTGCCGACGCTGTCCAGCACGTCGAAGGTCTCGTCCTGCAGTTCGTCGCGGTTCAGCCAGGCGCGGATCCGGTCCGCCTTCTCGACATCGGCGGCGGCATCGCTTGCCGCATCCACCGTCGCCTCGAGCTGCGCCACCGACCGTTTGCGGGTGCCGATGACGCCGAGATAATGCAGTCACGTTCCTCGATCTGTTCGGCGAGCTCGAGATAGCGCACCGGGTCGCCCTGGTCGGCCTCGCGCAGGATGGCGGCGAGCCTGACCGGGTTCAGTCCGTCGGCCGGATAACCTGACATCGGCGAGCGAACGCCGGTCAGCGTCGGCCCCTCGCGTTCTTGCACCAGCGCTTTTCGGTCGATCGGCCGTCCATAGGCGTCGAGGATCTGCGCCATCACCAGCTCCCTCCCCGGATCGAGGCGCCGAGCGGCCCGCGAAAGTCGTCGTCGCCGAAATCGTCGTCGTCGGCACGCTCGAAGCCGCGCCTGTTCAATGCCGCTTCACGGCGGCTTGAAACCGGCTCGTAGCCATATTGGTAACGCGGGCCGGCAGCGGCATTGACCGCCAGGAAACAGGCCCAGGCGCGGTCGGCATGATCGTCGTCGCGTTCGGCGACGAAGCGCGGCGCACCGGTCGGTCCGGCCACCTTGCGCAATTTATGCAGGTCGGACCGCAAGGCCGGCCGCCCTTCGGGAATGCGGATGGTGCGGTCCTCGAAACGTTCCTTGCCGGCCGTCGCCATCACCAGCTTGTTAGGCCCGGTGAACAGGACGCCCTCGATGCGGTGTTCGCCATAACGGCGCTGCGCATCCTCAACCGGCTTTTCACCCATGCCGGTCTGGTCCATGCAGCCGCGGCCGACGCGGTAGCGCCGCATCACCTCGTCCAGCGCCTGGTCCTGCGCGGCGAAGGTGGCGCGTTTCATCTCGACGATCTCGCGCGTCCACAAAACGTCGCCGACCTGTTCAAGCACCCAGATGACGAAGAGGTCATTGCGGCGGCCGATGTCGACGCCGATGAAACAGACGCCGCCCTGATAGGCTTCCGGTTCGCCGGCCCGCGCATCCTCGACCGAACTGATCAATTCGTAGGACAGCCAGCTCGACGCCTCGTCGAGATATTTGAGCTCGTATTCCTGCGCCCAGGCATCCTCGTCAGCGAGGCCGGCGCGCAATTCCTCGATGTCGCGCGGCAGCCCGTCGGCCACCGCCTGGTAGATGTCGACGGCATGGCGTGACCAGGCAGTGTCGGTACCGGTGTCGAGCTCGTAGAACTTGCCCGACTTGCCGTTGGGCGTCGAGGTAACGCGCAGTTTCCAGCCGGCCGAGATCACCGGAAACAGCGCCTTCCAGATGGCGGTGCTGTCCTTGTGGAAGGCGAATTCGTCGAGGAAGACATTGGCTGAAAAACCGCGCGCCGTATCGGGATTGGCGGGCAGCGCCAGGATGCGTGAGCCGTGCGGCAACGCCACTTCGAGCGCGGTGTATCTGACCGCACCGATGTCGTAGTCCTGCTCATATTCTTGGAAGGTCATGCCATAGGCCCTGGCATGCAGCTTGACGCCCTCGTCCATCGCCTCGCGCGCCTGGCGTTCGCCGCGCGACAGGATCACCCAGCGCGTGCGCGCCTGCCTGACCACATGTTCGAAACTGTCGTCGACGGTCTCCAGCGTCGTGGTGAAGGTCTTGCCGGTCTGGCGCGCGAACTTGCCCAGCTTGAAGCGGGACCGGTCGTCGAACCAGCGGCGCTGGTAGCCATAAAGGATCGGCCGCATCAGGCGCCCTCCCGGTAGGCCTTGCGGATCAGTTCGAGCACCTGCTCGGCGTCGATCGGCCGGCCGGTCCTGCCGACCTCCTCGGCCACCTTTTCCACGGTGCGGTCGAGTTTTTCGGCGGCGCGGCGGTTTTCCGTCGCGCGGCGGTCGGCCGAGACCTGCTGGCCGGTGACGACATTCTTGTAGGCGGCGGCAAGTTCCTGCGCCTGCTTGGTGGTCTTGGCCTCGTCGAGCAGGTCGTCGATCAGGGTCTTGATCAGTTCGCCCAGCACCAGATCGGCATCGCCGACCTTGTCCGGCTGCAATTGTTCGACGATGCCGGCATAGATGGCGCTGCGCTCCTCGAGCCGGTCGCGGCGGCGCTTCAGCCGCACATTGCGGCGCGAGAAGGCGGAGCGCGACAGCGGCCCCTGCCCCTTCTCGGCGAGACGGCCGTTCAGATCGGCAAGAATGTCGACCTGGGTGCGGCTGCGCTGGTTGAGCTGGCACAGCGCCCACGCCACATCGTCCTGGCACTCTTCCGGCAACAGGTCGAGCGAGGAGAGAACCCGGCGCTCGGCCATCTCAACACACCGGCTGGCTGGTGCGCTTGACGCCGGAAAGGAAACGCCGGTGCGAAAGATGTTCGGTGCCGGCCGGCTGAAGCGTGGCGATGACGACGGTTCCGGCCGGCGTCAGCCGCACCGCTTCCATCTCCTTCAGCCAGAAGAGTTCGCGCTCGACCCATTCGCGCTCGCGCACGATCATGAACATGTCTGCCAGATGCTCGCGCAGCGCGCTCGAGGTGGCGCTCTCGTTCGGCTCCTCGGCTAGCGCGCGCAAGATGATCAGGCGCGCCTCCTCGCGAATGATGCGCTCCAGGCTCATCGTTTCCTCTCGAGTTCGAGCTCCTGCAACCGCGATGCGATCGCCTGCACCGGCTGCAGCCTTTCGCTCAACGCCTCGATGCGGCCGGACAGGCGCTCGTCCAGTGCCGTCATCGAGCCGGTCAATTCGACCATGGCGAGCTCCAGCCGGTGCGCCTGTTCGCGGTCGGGCAGATGTTTCAGTTCGGTCTCCAGCGCCTGGATGCGGCGCTCATGCGCATCGAGCCCGGCATCGATGGCGGTCAGCGCCTTGGCGCTTGTCTCCTTGTGGCTGTCGAGATCCTTCGCGATCGTCTTCTCGCCGGAGGTGAACCAGCCATAGACGATGACGGCGAGCGCGATGAAGGAAAGCGCGAAGGACAGCCATTCGCTGACGGTCTCCGGCATCAGGCGCTCCCCGGCCTTGCGCCCCACAGGTCGCGCGCCTTGTCGGCCAGTCGCAGCACCGTGTTGCCGCCCATGTTGAGCACCTGGTAGCAGGTGGTAAGCCAGATCAGGTCGGCGATCGAAGGCCGCTCGATCACGGCGCCGGTAGCGGCGTTGACGACCGGCACCAGCACCCAGCTGTAAGCCCACAGCGCCATGATGAACCATTGCCAGGCCGGCACCCATGCCGGCGTCGCCTTGTCCTGGACAAAGGCATGGCCGGCCTTCATGCGCGCCACTTCGGCGGCGATCAGGTCAGGCGTCTCGGCCTCGGTTGCGGCGACGGCCGCCTCGATGCTTTCGGGCGGCTGCGCCGGGATCTGGCCTGGCGGCACGCCGAGCTTTTCGGCGACACTGTCGATGACGACGCCGCCGATATCGGCCGCCTCGCCACCAAGAAAACGCTCCAGCACCGATTTGACCAGCGGCGCGCCGACCTTGCGCGCCGCCTCGACGAGGACCGAGCCGACCAGCGGATCCATCAGGCGTCCCCCATCGCTTCGATCTCGGCGCGATAGGCGGCGGCGCGTTGGCGATGCAGGACGGCGCGAACGGCGAAGACCAGCGCCACCAGCATGCCGGCCGCCAGAAGTGCTGCGATCGACCAGCCGGCCAGCTGCTCGGCATGGCCGGGGTTAAGCACGAGATCGCCACCGCCGCCGGCCGTCGCAGCACCGGTGCCGCCGCCACCGGCGGCGAGTGTCCTTGCCTTGGCCTGCGCCGCCCTATGTTCGTCGGCGAGCGCCGCCTTGACCTCATGACCGGGGAGCGAGGCGGCCAGCGCCCAGGCAACGCCCTTGGCCTCGATCGCGGCGATGCGTTTGCCCCAACCGCCGCCGAAACTGCGCCAGATGGCGAGCGAACGCACGAAACCGAGGCGCTTGCCGCAAAGCCTCATCACCGTCTGGTGGTCGGCGCCGCCGAGCGAAGCGGCCAGCCATTTTCTCGCCCTGCCCGGCCCGCTCATCACGCCGGCATCGAAAGCGGCGAGATCGACGCCGGCGGCCAGCCGGTCGGCCCCGACCTTGTCCCAATAGTCGAGCCGGTAGATGCGCGCGACCATGGCCGGCGCGATGTTGCGCAGAGCGGTCTTGGTGGCGTTGGGCACGAAACGACGATAGGTGGCGAGCGTGATGCCCTTCATGGTGGCGCCGCCAGGGTCGCGCGGATGATCGGCCCAATCGCCCTCATGCTTCAGCGTAAGTTTGAGACTGGCCTCGAAATTCTGGCGCATGGCGGGCGGCTCCGGCGGCTGGAAATGGCCTGGAGCATGAGCGTCGCCGCGCGCGGCAGCCATGCCCGCCGAGGCGGGCATCGGTATCGTCATCTGGGGAATAGGTCGCCTTGGCGCGGATCGCCGGAACCCTTGGCCGGCTTGTTCGGCATGGCGTAGAACAGGCGGTCGACGCCGCTTTCGCTCATGCCAAGCCTGAGCGCGATTTCCGCGTTGGAGCAGCCGGCGGCGCGATAGTGCCTGGCGCGCAATTCACGCGCAAGCGGCACGCGAATGTAGAAACCGCCATAGCGGTCGGCGAGCCTGCCGGCGGCGGCGGCACCGATGTCAGCGGCAAGCTGGCCATTGCCTTCGGCCGGCACATAGAGCCGGGTGCCGCCGCGCCGTTCGGCGAGCCGCACCAGCCCCTCGGCGCCGAGCAGCGACAACAGAAGCGAGGAGAGCCGCGTTTCGCTCACGACCTGCCCTTCAGCTGGCATTCCAGCCGCATCTGCCGGCAACGTAGCTCGCGCAGCCGCGCCTCCAGCTCGATGCGGTGGTGGCAATGCGGCCGCAGCCTGGCGATGCGCCCGGCAAGCGCCTGGGCATCGCGCTCCAGCTGGTCGAGTGCCGAACGTTCGCGCCAGATCAAAAGCGGCGGCGGGCTGTCCGGCAGGTGCACCCTTTGCATCAGCGCCGCACTCCGCTAGCAAGGACGGCATGGGGATCCTGTTCGCTTTCCTGATCATCGCCTCCGACGGCCACGACATGGAGGCGCGCGGCATCGGCGCCATGATGGCGGCCTCGGCCGAATGCGGTTTCAAGCTCGACGAGGAACTGCTCAGGCAAATTCTGCGCAGGGCCGAAAACCGCTATCCCGGCTTTGCCGAAGACGTTGCCTACGCGATGGGAAGGGCCATCGAGCGCATCCGCCAGGCGCCGCCGAAATGGCGCGCCGCCCATTGCGCCGACATGCGTCAGGACGCCAAGGACAGCGACTGGGCGAAATAGGTCTCTCATCGCCGGGTGGCCTTGCGTAGCCGCGTGCCGAGCGTCGCCATGACGCCGGCCCACTCCTTCGGGCCCATCCTGTCGATCGGGTTGAAGGCATGGTCCTGGATATAGGCCGCGAAGGTCTTGAAACCCGGCTCGACCAGGCCGGCCTTTTGCAGCAACGCCCATTGCGCGATGACAATCTTGGCGCCGGGCAGCCTTTGCCAGGCCGGCACCGAGGCGCCGAGCCTCCAGTCGACGCCGCCTTCCCGTGCCGTCCAGGCCTTCAGCGCGTCGATCGCCTTGGCCGCGTCCACCGGATCGACGAGGAAGCGGGTGTGGTCGATACCGGTCTGGCGCCGGACGAAGTCGAGCAGCGCGGCATCGGAGCGGTCGCGCACCAGGCCGAGATGCCAGGCCGAGATCCAGAGAGCCTGCAGCTTGCGCGCGAACGGGCCTTCAAGCCCTCTTTTCGCGCCCTTGAAGCCGTGCCGGCGCAGCGCCTCCAGAAGCCGGCCACGCTCCGTGGCATTCATGGCGCCGGCCGAGGCCTTGCCGGTGATGCGCAGCGCGAGTGCGCGATAAGTGTCCTCGTCGAGGCCGAGCTCCCTGCGGGCGACATGGATTGCGGCCAGCGCGTTCATCGGCCACACTCCGCAAGGGATTGCGAGGGGGAATTGCCGTGTTGGACGAACAGAAAAGGCGCCTTCTGGCGTTCTTCGGCCTGCTTTTGCCGATCGGTCTGGTTCTCTTCGCCATGATCCTGAACAGCGATACCGATCCGCTCACGCTTTGGGTGAAGAAATGGGAGACGTTGCTGGCGGCGATGATCGCGCTGCTCGCCGCCGCGTTCACGCTGAGCCAGATGCGGATATCCGATGAAAAGCAGGAGAAGCGGCACCGGGAGCTGGTCGATCTGTCGCTGCGTGCGGATAGATTGCGGGCGGCACGCGCAGCCTACCTTGCAGGGCACATTCGCGAGGTCGTCGACGCCATCCCAACGGAGCCAACAATAGTGGACGATTATGCCGCGACGGTCGATTTTTCGAACGAGCTCGTTTTGTGGAATGAATGGGCGGAAAAGGAATTCGATCATCCACTGATCAAGGCAGCAGAAGATCTTTTCGATGCACCGCTGGCCAGCCATCTGGAAATTCTGCGGGGCTTGATAGTGGAAAATCTGCCCGAACAAATTGTCCGATTGGTCGCAGGTGACAACACGACCATTGCGTTGGCTAGAGTTCGACGGGACACAGACGCCATCCAAGAGATGGGTCACGAATTCGCCGATGCGCTGGAACATTTGGGACGGCTCTATAAGTAGCGACCCCGGCGCTGCTCGAACGATGATCGCCACCGACATCATTTGTTCATCAACCTCCGTTTTGTCCCACCTCCAGCTCCACCGGTTCGATGACAAAATCCTCGCCTTCCGAGGAAATGGTCACGCCGGCGAGCTGGCGGGCGGCATCGGGGTCGGCCAGCATGGCGTCGCGGTTGACCTCCTCCTTGACGCGCAGGAAACGAGTGAGCCCGAGCCGCTTGCAGCCCTCGATCACCGCGTCGACGCCGCGAATGCCGACCTTGGGCGGACGCTGGCGCCAGGCGACGCGACCGGTGCCGAAATCGTGGAACTTGACCTTGCCCTCGCCGGTCAGCGTCAGCCGGTTCGCCTCGCAATAGGCCTGCATGCCTTCTTCCAGTTGCTTCAGCTCCTCGGCGAGCGGCGCCAGCGCGCCCTCGACCATTTCGCCGACGGTGCGGATCTGCTCGTCGGCCGCCGCTTTGCGCGCCTGGATGTCGCGCCGGAGCGTGCCGATGCGGCCGACCGTCCACACCGCGTCCTCCCTGCCCTGCGGCACCCTTTTCATTGCCTTCGCTTTCGCCACGTCGTCCTCCTTCCCGTTCATCGCGTCGCATGCACGTCCTTGGCCTGGATGGCGCGGCGCAAGGTTTTCGCCGCCTGTTCCAACCCGCGTCTTGCCGCCGGCTCGGCGGCGGTGAAACGCGCCTGCTCCAGCCGGTCGACGGCGAGACCGACGCTGCGGCAGGCCTCGAAAATGCGTTGTTCCTCGCGTTCGCGCGCCGCCCGCAGCTGGCGCAGCATGTCGATCTCGGCGGCGATCGCCGCCGCGATGGCCGGTGCGATGTCGCTGGCGATCCTGGCGGCGCGGTCGCTTGCCAGCGCGGCCGGCGGCAGCAGGCCGGCCAACCCGGCGGCGGTCGCCAATTGACGCTCGGTGCGCATCAGCCGCCTCCTTCATGGCTCGGCTTCAATGCCGAATGCAGGCAGCCGGAACGGCAGGCGCGGTAGACCGCGACGCGAACCGACGAGGTGGCGGCAAAGGGTTTCTTCTGCCAGTCGAGACAGACGTTGCGGCCAATCTCACCCAGCGCCGGGCAGAGCACCATCTGCCCCATCAGCGCGCCGCGCACCTTTTCCTCGACGCGGGCGATGTCGCCGGGATAACGCCGCGAGATCACTGTCGACAGCGCCGAAGGCGAATAGCCGACGCGCTTTTCCGCCCCGCGCAGTCCTTCGCGGTCGCAGAAGGCGGCGAGTTCGCTCACCCAGTCCGGCGCTGGCGCCCAGGCAGCCTGCGCCTTGTCGGCGAAGCTGCGGCCGGGCGTGGTACCGCCGGCGCGAGGCCCGCGCTTCATGGCGCTACCTCCTCGGCCAATACCTCGCCGGCGACACGGTGGCGGTTCTGGTCGAAGACCAGCTTGGCCCGCAGCACCATCGGCGGCAGCGGGCCACTGTTCATGGAAGGCCTTAATCGCCAAAGCGCCGGTCGCCCCGGCCCGCCCGGATCGAGCTGCAGCAGATAGCCCGCCTTCGACAAAGCCCCGATATAGCTCTTCGCCGTCACCGCCGGCACGGTCAGGTCGTCGGTCGAGCCATAGGCGACGAGATCGGCGAATGAGAAGCCGGCGCGCGCCAGCGGTCCGCGCATGACGTTCCACATCTGCTGCTGGGCAGTGGACGGACGGCGCCTGCGGCCATCGCGCGACACGGTCGGCGCAGCTTTCGGCGCCTTTATCAGGCGCCACTCCTTCTCGAGCTTGCCGGCAGCGCTGCGGCGCTCGCCGCAAGCCTCGACGAAACCGTCGCGCTCAAGCCGGCGTAGCAGCGTCGGAATGGTGCCGCGCTGCGGCTCGTCGCATACGCCGCGCACTTCGGCGGCGGTGAAACAGCGTCCGTCAGCGCCAAGCGCCCGGATCACCCGCCAGAAATGGTCGCGGCCGCGATAGAGCGGTTCGGCCTTGGCCACCGTCAGTTTGAGGGCGGGCGGCATCAGGCGGCCCTCCGCGCCGAAAAGCGTTTCGGCGTCTCGCCGGTGAAGACGCGGCCACGATAATTGGCAATGGTGAGTTCGCCGACGCCGGCGGTCAGCGCGAAGGAGGCGGCGGCGTTCAATGTCGTGGCGATCTTGCGTGCCTTGCCGCCGGTCTGGTCGCGGATCAGGTCGAGCAGTTCGTCGCTGATGCCGAGCCGCGGATAGAGGAAATCGGCCAGCGCGCGCGCATCGGCGAGGTCGCAGGGTTGCGCCAGAACCCATTCCAGCACGCGGTTGTGCACGCGTTCATATTGCTCCAGCTTCTGCGGTAGCAATTCCTCGCCGACAAGCAAAACAGGCACTTGTGCCGCCTTGTTGATGTCGCGCACCAGTTCGATCATGCCCTTGTCGACCAGCTTGTCGGCCTCGTCGATGATGACGGGCCGCGCCGGATCGTCGCCAAGGCGGGCGATGATCTCGTCCATCATGTCGCCGATGGTGCCGCGCGGCCGCGCCACGCCAAGTTCGGCCAGCAGCGCCTGACAGAACTTCTTGCGGGTCCAGAAATCGAACACCTCGACGAACAGCGCGCCGGTGCGGTTCCAGCAATATTGCGCCGCCATCGACTTGCCGTAGCCGGAGAAGCCGGAAAAGACGCCGATATTGGGCAGATGCGGCGCCCGGTGCACCAGCGTGTCGACCAGCGCCAGGCACGAGGCGACATTCTTGAGCGGCGCCACCGATCCCGGCCTGACCGCATGCGAAACAGAATATCCGTTCATTCCACACCACCCCTCGAAAGCCGATCCGCCGCATTCGCGGCCCGACGCCAACAACCCGCACGCAAGACAACTGGCCGGCTAAAGACTGAGCGCGGCGCGACCGAATTCATCCAGCATCTGCCGCATGGCCCGGTATTCGGAGCCCTGGCGGTAACCGCCGAGCCAGACCAGCTCCTGCTGCCGCGCCGGCTCGCCGCGACCAACGCGCTCCTCGATATCGAGCGCGCGCCGAAAGCGCTGCTCGCGCGTTTCCGGCAAGGCGACGACTGCCGGACCGGCATCGGCCAGAAGCCGCGCATGCACACTGGCGGCCTCTTCGGAGAGCGCGGCGGGTTCGTTGCGTGCCGTCGCCCGCGCCGCGGCATCGAGCGCCGGCGTGACATGCGCCTGTGACGGCCGCGGGAAGGTCACGAGATTACCCGCCCGTTTCTCGCCGGAGCGGCGCATGGCGTCGACCACGGCGCGCGGACCGATGCGGCGCATCTCCTGGCGGATGTCCTTGATGCGGTCGTCGAGATGCGCCTTTTGCGCCGCCTTGACGCGGGCGATGGTGGCGACGGGATCGAGGCCGGCGAGTTCCGGGCAGACCGCCTCGCCGAGGAAGCTGGTGCCGTCCGGTTCGAACAAAAGGATGCGACCCATGTCGGCCGGGTCCATGCGGCAGAACACCGTGCGGCCAGGCATGACCGACCCGGACAAATAATGCGCGCCGTCGATGCGGATACCGGTCTTGGCGACGGTGCGCAAACCGTCCTTGCCGGCAACCGGCGCAAGCAGGATGTCGAGCGCCGCAAGATTGTCGATGCGCCGGATCGGCCCGGAAAAACTCGCCGCGGCCTGGAACGGAGTGCGCCGGCCGAGCCCTTCATGCGGCGTCGAGGCATAGATTGTGTCCGCCCAGTCGTCGCACCAGGTCTGGAACTCGACGATGTCCATGTCGACGCCGAACAGTTCAGATGGATCGGCGCCGAGACGTTGCGCGAACGCCTTGCGGCCTTCGAGCTTCTTGCGGTCGGCGACCGAATGGCCGACGAAACCCGGCAGGCCGGCGAGATCGCGCTGGAAGGTGCCGATGGCGCGTTCGACCATGCCTTTCGAGCGTGGCTGGTAAGGCGGCGACAGTTCCGTCTCGATGCCGAGCAGCGCGAAAAGCCGCTCCGTCGCCTGCGCGGTGAAATCCGAGCCGTTGTCGGTCTTGATCTTTTCCGGCACGCCCCAGGCGAGCAGGCATTTGCGCATCAAAAGGCCGACGCCGGCGGCGCGTGGCGTCGGTGTCGCCAAGACCTTGATGCGGCGGGAAAAAACGTCGATCGCCAGATAGATCGAATGGCGGCCTTCTTTCAGCATGATGTCGGCCGGCGAGGCGTCGATCTGCCAAAGCTGGTTCAGCCGCTCGGCCCTGGTCGCGCCCACCGCCGCATATTCGATGCGGCTGCGGAACCCGTCGGGATCGGTGAGCAGCATCAGCTCGTGGCTGTAGTCCTGGCGCCAGATGGCGAGCTGGCGCTGCAGCGTCCTCAGCGCCGGCGTCTCGAAGGTCTCGCCGAAACGGTCGCGGATCAGCTCCAGCGCTCGGCCGGCCGACAGGAACGGCATCTTGGCGATCGCCGCCAGGAGTACGCTGCGCACCTGTCCGCCCAGCGCCCGGTCGAGCTGGCTCGACCCCTTGCGCGCAACCGCCGGATCGTGGCCGAGCCGGTCGGCCTGGCCGGCGTCGCGGGCGGAGCGCCAGCGTGCCAACGAACGGCCGCTGGCGCGTTTGACCTGCGTCTGCACCCAGGCGGGAAGCGCGATTGAACGGCTGTTGAACAGGTTCGCCACCAATTCGTCGGCGGCGGCTTGCGAAAGCCCCTGCTCGCGGCGGAACCGGTCGGCCACGGCAGTGAGCGCTAGCCGGGCGTCGCGTTCGCCGCGCGCCCGCATGGTCAAGGCATCGCCATCGGTCAGGACCGGCCGCACATCGTCCTGTTCGATGCGGCAATGGCGCCCGGCATGGGCAAGCCTGGCCGACAGCGGCAACAGGTCGAGATGGAATTCGGTGCCGCCGCCACCCTCGCGGCCCTCGCGCCGGCGGCACAGGCTGGCGTGCCGGTCCCAGCCCTCGCGTGCGATCAGCATGTTCATGCCGCGTTTGGTCGTCGGCAGGCCCGGCAGTTCGCCGGCTGCGGCAAGGGCTGCGAATTCGGCGGCGGTGAACCAGACCTTCATCGGCCGGCCCTCCACTTCGCCTCGACCGTCTGCTTCATCCTGGCGAGGTCCTTTTCATGCTCCTCGATCAGATGCAGCTCGATCAGCGACTGGTAACGGCTGGGCACCACGACGTGGTCGAACAGGCCGGCGACGAAACCGAGCAGGTCGAGGCAACCGGTGGCGGTGACCAGCGCCACGAAACGCTCCAGCGTGATGCGGTGGCCTTCCTTGGCTTCGGAAGCATAGGCGTCGAGCATATCGGCGCTGACCGGGTAGCCGAGTTCCATACTCATCGCCTCGGCCACTTCGACGCGGCTCTTGCCGCATTCCTTCAGCGCCAGGGAAACGGCGCGGCTGATGCGTGAGCCCAGCCGGTTGCCGGAAAGGTCTGCTTCGAACCCCACCGCCACCTTGGGCGGCTGCCAATCGAACAAGTCGGCGGTGAGGCGGTCGCGAGCCTTCATCGAAACCATCCGCGCGCCCTGGCGTGCGCCCTGATCGCCGCCTCATGCGTGTCGAGGAAGGATGCGCGCTGGCGTTCCGACAGCCGCGACCAGTTTCCGAGCGTCGAGGCGAACAGTTTTTCGGCCGTGGACAAAAGGCGCCGCCCTTCGACCAAGGCAAGCGCATCGGCGACGCTGGCAGCCTCCGGCGGCGAGGCGAACAAAATGTCGAGGATACGCCCCTGCACTGCCGGCTTCTGTTCCGACAAAAGCTTCAGGCCGGCCTGGTGGTCTTCCAGCCAGCTGCCGCGCAGGCGGACCTTGCTGTCTTCGCAAAGCGCCGAGACGATCTGCACGGCCACCTCGATGGCGCGGCGCGACAGGCCGGTCATTTCGGCGGCCTCCTGGCTGAACGCAAAGATTTCGCTTTGCCGGACGACGCCGCCGCTGTGCTGGTTGCCGCGCCGTCCGCCCCGTTTTGTGTCTGGGAACCGCACCTCATGCGCCGATTTCAGCGCCACCAGATGTTCGGCCCTCTCCAATTTGGTCAGGTCCTGCCGGTCGAGGTTCTCGACGATCTCGATCAGCCGCCGGCCAGCCTCGTCCAGCGTTCCGGCTGCGATGACGCGGGCATCGATCTCTGCCTCGCCGGCCTTTATCAGTGCCGCCAGGCGCTTGGCACCAGCGATCAGCCGGAAACGACCATCCTCGCCGGCCTCGACATTGACCGGTTGCAAGAGGCCGATGGCGCGCGATGTCTTGGCAATGGTTTCGACGCGGGCGGCGCGCGCTGCCGACAACCGGCCTTCCGGCACGTCGATCAGCGCGACCGCGATGCGCCTGAACGTCGCCCGCGCGCCCGGCATCAGCGCCCCTCCCCAGCAGCTTGCCTAGTCGAAAAAATGCGCCCGCCGCCTGGGGGTGGAGCGGCGGGCGCACCGACCGTGACCGATGGGGGGCAAACGGTCACGGATTGGAAGGCGGTCAAAGCGCTTTCCTCATCAGCCAGATGGCCAGCGACAGGCAGATCAGCCCGACAGCGCCGGCGACGATATGGGCAAGCGTCGAGCCGCCCATCATGAGGTCGATGGAAAGCACGGCGGCGACGATGTTGGAGGCGATCAGCACCAAAGCGATAAGCACGATCGGCCAGTTGCGCCGCGGCGCCGGTTCCGGCGCACCGAAGATGCGGTTTCTGTCGGTTTCGTCGCGATTTTCGGACCGCCGTCGCATCATCGAACCCCCTCCTGGTCCGTACCACTTCGAGCCTTTTGACTCGCTTCCTTTACCGGCGCGGTGCTAGGGAAAAGACGCCGCCTGCCGTTCGGCCAATAGCGGTCGGGCCATAGGGTCTGCACCGGTATGCCGAGCGCCGCCGCGATCGCGTTCTCCGCCTTCGGGTAGGATGAGCCGAGCGCGGCCGAGATTTCCGAGGCGGAGACGGGCGTATGCCGGGCGAAGGCGCTTAAAGTGCCATGCCGGCGCTTGATCTCCGCCAGGATCGCGTGTCGGTCGTATCGGGTCGTGTGCTTGCCCTTGTGCACGGCTCTACCCTGAAGTGACCGGGCGGCCCGCCGCCGAACCGGTCGAGAGCAGTTTCTGGTTTTCCAGATGGTCCAGAAATGGACTAAAGTCAACAGAATTGGACCATAGCGCCGGTGGATAACCAAGAAAACAACAATCACCAGTCCGAATGGCCGAGAGGCGACGAGCCGTGGCGGCGCTGGCTGAAGCGCGTGGTCGGCAGCCATGGCGGCCCGTCGGCCATTGCCCGGCTGGCCGAGATCCCGCTGCAGACACTGAAGAATTACCTGAACGGCACCACATTGAAGCCGAACCTCGACTATCTGCGCCGCATCGCCGATAGCTGCGCCGAACCGATGGACTGGCTACCGGAACAGGCGCGGGTGGATGCCGCCCCGGCGCGCGGCGACGGCAGCGATGTCGCGCCCTATGGCGGCACCACCCTCGCTTTCGGGGCACGGCCACAGGCCGGCCGCTCGCGCTGGCGGGTGATGAGCCGCGCCATCGAACTGGCCGGCTATCTGCCCGGCGATATCCTGGAATTCAGCGCGACGAAGAAACCGCGCGACGGCGAGCCGGTCGTCGCCGAGATACGCAAAGGCGACGGCAATCTCGCAACCGTCCTGCGCATCTACAAGCCGCCCTTCCTGATGATGCACACCGCCGACCTCGCCGTCGACATGCGCCCGATCCCGATCGAGGCCGAGGACATCGTCGTGCGCCTGCTCGGCGGTTTCGTCATGATGCTTCGCTACGCGGTGGATTGACTGTGGGTATCAGACGCTTCAGCTTCAACCAACCGGCAAGCTTGCGCGTGAGCGGTCTGGGGTTCAAGCTGTGAGCAGTATCTCCGCCTCACAAACTGGACTGACGTAAGCGATACCGTGTGCAAGGCTGTCTGTTCTCGATAAGAAGCAGTCAACACTGCTGATCGCCGATATGCGAACTTGGCTCAACCATCATCATGCCCGCGCCGTCGGTACCGCTTCTAGTAAAGCAAACGATCAGATGACCAAATCACCGTAGCGAACCTTAGCGCGTGTGCTTTCAAAGGCTAGAATGGCGCGGCACCTATCTCCGTGGTGACCACTTTCGACTGTTCCTCGCGCCTGAGGCGACGGTGCTCCTCCGCAGCTAAATATCTTCTGTTCCGCTTTTGCCGGAGGGAGTTCATTTCGTCAGCGACTTTACGACCGACCTCTGATTTCGCACCAGCAATTTGCCTTACGGTACCAAGGTAAGTCAGGAGACGCTGGGTCAGAAAATCCTGCTCATAATCAGTTTCCGCGTCATGATATTCAGCCCAGCATTCCCTGATCTTCAGATTGAGGGAGTTGGGAGCAACGAGCCTCGAACCAACAACTCCGATACCTGTTATGAAAACCGGGCGGTTCCCACTGCGGTACCTTATGCTGTGCGATTTCAATCCTGCCGCACACACGACAGCCCGTATCCGCCTCAAAACCTCCCCTGGAACGAAGCGCCCCGAGATGGTGAGGTCGTCCACCCAAACTGAATATCGAAGTCCACGAGCGTCACATATATCGGCAATCTGATCAAACATCCGACGATGCACTAAGGTGCACAGTACGGGAGTCAAAGGTGAGCCGAATGAAACTTTGCCGTCGATCGTACAAAGATGTGTTAGCAAACCTGCCACATCATCATACATACCGAGCTCATCGCGAAACCAACGCCGCACCATGTCTTCGCTTGTCGATGGATAAAACTGCTTCAAGTCGAGAGTCAGATACTGGTCTTGATCCAGATGGAGTGCTGCATTGTCGCGCTGCCCCCTTTTAGTACGAGGGCTGAAAAGATAGCTCGGCTGTTTCACTTTATTTAGATGAAATTTCAGACGTTCGTGCGCCGCCCGGAGCCTCGAAACAGGATAGGCCAGATCGCGGACTTTTCCCTTCTTCCCCGTGGTGATTTGCCGACGAACGATGAACTCATTCTTGTAGTTTACAAGCCGCCGCAGGTCGTCCCTTGTTTCGCTCAGCAAGACAGCGATCTCGCGTTGCGTGGGCTTTTGCGCAAGTGGTGACCGCTCAAGCTCATACCGTTCAACGCGCTTCAGCTTGGCGCTACGAGGCATCGGCGATTTCCCGCGGCGAAAGCCTTTCTAGTAACTTGAGCACCCGATTAGCAATGATGAGCTTGCCTCTCATTTTCAGAGGTTCACCATCCAACTCTTCAGCAAAAAACAAAAGCTGCGACATGCGGACATTAAATTTCACACTATACTTGTCTAAGACATCCATCGAAACAGTCTTTGTTCCGTTTTCAATCTCGGAAATCATAGATTGAGAAAGGTCAAGTTCGACCGCAATCTGTTTTTGCGACAATCCGAGATATAGGCGCAACAAGCGAAGTGCGTCGTTTATCATTGGACGCTTGATATCGTTCATTTCGACGCTCCTTCGGCTACTTTCGAGGTCGCCGCTCATTGCCGGTCTGACCACCAGAACCAGAAACGCGCAACATAATATGCTGCCTGACCAAGACCGACGATCAGCTTCCAGAGCCAATCGCGGTTAGGCTGGCGACGCCGCCGCTGGTGATGATTTTGGTTGCTCATCGATATATTCCTCTGCTCCCGCCGGCCTAAGTGCCGGACGCCCGTAGAAACAGAGGTACTGTTCAGCGACGTTTGACCTCGAATATGCCGCACCCGGAGCCCGACGGGTGCGGCGCGCGGCCACGGTCCCTGCCAGACGACGGGATTGAGTCGGGAGCACTAGGCTCCCACAGGGCTCCAGGCCCCACACTTCGACGGGTTCAGCATGAGCAATCACCACATTCCCAATATGGCTGCTCTTCCCATCTATGTCAAATACAATATCGCCGCTAGCGATAATAAATCGCCTACTAGCGGTAGCGATAAATGCTTGGATCGTTTTCCAGATGTCGAGGTCGCGCTTCTTTTTTGGGGCGCGGCGACGAGCGGTGGGCACGCGAGCGCCGATCCTGGTCGGGGCGAGACCGAATGCACGCTGGTCACTGGACTTCGTGCACGATCAGTTCGCCTGCGGCCGACGCTTCCGGGTGCGCAACATCGTCGACGACGTGACGCGCGAATGCTTGGTCGCAATCCTGGACACGTCGATCTCCGGTCGTCGGGTGGCACGTGAGCTGACCGATCTGATCAGTCGTCGCGGCAAGCCGGACACGATCGTTTCGGACCACGGCACCGAGTTCCCCTCGAACGCCATCCTTGCATGGTCCAAGGATGATCGCGTCGACTGGCATTACATCGCGCCGGGAAAGCCGATGCAAAATGGCTATGTCGAGAGCTTCAACGCCGGATGCGCGACGAGCTCCTGAACGAGAGCTTGTTCTTCGGCCTGGATCACGCCCGCAGCGCCATCGCCGAATGGAAGCAGGACTTCAACACCGCGAGACCGCATTCATCGCTCGGATACCAGACCCCGGCGGCCTTCGCCGGAACCCTCGCCGCAACCGGCTACGACGCTGCGCTCATTGACGGCTTCGCGTCTCCGCCGGTTGCTCACCCCGCGCCCTACGGCGTAACACAAATGGCCGAGGCTCTAATCGCCACTGGATGACAGTTCAGTGGCAGGTCAGCAGGTCAGAGGCACTTGGCGTCAAGTGAATGTCCTGTGACCGCACCGAAAGAAAGGGAATTATGGAACCAATAAACTCCGCACATCCGCCTCCTCTTCAGTTCTGCTATGATGTAGGCTGCTAAGGACTGCACGACATTCTCAGCCAACCAAGCATTACGCGGATGCGGTCACCATAACTTGACAGTATTCCCAAATACCGTCAGGTTAACGCGATCAAAAACGGGGGAACTTGGAAAATGGCGAAAGCACCAGCGGTATTTTTCTACCAGAAGGCGATTTCGGAGAGCGCTAGGACAAAAGTCTTTCCTCGTGAGTTGACGTTCAGCAAATCTACAACGCCTACACAAATAGCTGAGTGGGAAGAAAAAATGCGCCTTGAGGTCGGCCTGAATGTGAGAGCGGGTGATGTCGTTGGGATTATGAGTATTTCTGGATGTGGCGGCGTTGGCGGAGGAAACGACGACTGCGATAATTGGACATAGAATTGATTGGTGGAATTTAGATGCATTTTCCACAAAGGGTTTTGATAGTATCCGTTAAAGGAGACCTACACGCTGCTGTAATTAGAAAAACCATCTCTAAACAAATCGGCATAGATTGCTGCATATTTGAAGTAGATTCAATAGCATACTCATCATCAATTACAATAAGAGACATAGGAAAGGAAGTTGAGTTCAGCTTCCTTGACTCCGATGGCGTCAGACGCCAAGCGTCGGAATTTGCTACTATTTGGTGGAGAAGAGGAAGCCGCGAGCAGACGATAGAGGGCATTGGCAATTTGAGCGCAGCCCAAATTGATCTTATCAACAATGATAGCTCCGCCGCCTTCAGAGGAGGTCTATTAGCTGCATTTGATGGGCGCTGGATAAATCACCCTACAGCCAATGCAGCGGCAGAAGATAAGATTTTACAGCTTGAAGCGGCGTCAAGGGCCGGATTTCGGATACCTGTCACCCTCGTATCTCAAGACTACAACGAGGTAAGGCAATTTTTGCGAAATTTGGGTGGCGAGGGTGTTCTAAAAACACTCAGAGGCACCCGCCTACAAAATCTGCTTTCTGTAGCGATACAAACAGATGACATCGACGCAGTTGCGGTGAATGCGTCACCGGCAATATATCAGGAGCGTATATCCGGGACAGAGCATCTTAGAATCCAAGTGTTTGGATCGAATATTTACTGCGTCAAAATTTCCAGCAAGGAGATGGATTGGCGCGACAATTTGGATATTCCGTCGGTAATTGTCGAAGTTGATGAGACCACGCGTGGCCGCATCTTTAGGATTATGCACGAGCTAAATCTAGAGATGGGGATTATAGATATGAAAATTCTACCGTCTGGAGAGCTTGTCTGGTTGGAAATAAACCCGCAAGGACAGTTTCTATTTCTAGAACCTATGACGAAATTCGACTTTAAGATGGCTTTCGCAAAATTTCTTTCTGGCTCGACGGTCCGTCACATTGAATATGTAAATTAGATATTCTATCCGCGCATCCAGCATGGTCACCAACGATGTTTGCTTCCGGACGACGATAAAGCCTAGCTCTATCGTCGACAGGCGCAAAGCCGCTAGTAATCGCTTCAGCTGAAGATGAGGGTTCTTATCAAAATCGAACCTCGACGCCCCTTGTCAGTCAATCCGTTCAACGCCTGAACACCGACACCATTTGCCTGGTGGCAATTCTTAAGGCCCGCGCCAATCTGGATCGAATGTGAGGAGTCTCATGGAAGCTAATGCAGGTCTTGCACTAGCTTCGAATGAAGGAGGCAGAGAAACGTGATGCCGGCTGCCACCTTTAACAAATTGGCTCCGCCAATGGCGTCGAAAAGCACTTGGTTTCGTTGGGATTTTGCGAATGAGGACATAGTTTTCGACAACGGGGGCAATTCGGATGTCGACCAAATTACTCAGGAAGCTTGCATTCGTAGCAACAACCTTGTTGGCGATGGGCACCATCGACCGCGCTTCGGCCGAGCCGTTCGCCTCATGTGGGCTGATGCCGATCGAAAGAAGCACCGCCTACAATCCGCAGACTCATTCGATCAATCTCCCCTGGCGCACCGACCTGCCGGCAGCACTTCCGGCAAGCTCAAATCACGCCTGGGCGAACATTCCTTTCAGCGATTGGCGGGCCTACATGGCCGCGGTGCTGAGCGAGGCGAAGGCCGCCGGCCTGACCATCCAAGACGGCAAGGCGACGATGCGTGCCGACGCGCAATGGTGGATCTCGCCGTGGATGGACTACACTCCCAACGGCCGCGAACGAAATCTTGGCCTGACGCGCGAACGCAGTCCCGATCCTGGCGACCTCGCACCCGGATCGCCGGGCGGCCTGCAGGTTTGGGCGGTCGGGTTCTACAATGCCGAGGGCGCCTATGCCTTGTCGCAGGTCTTCAGCCAGCCCTGCAATCCGGCCATTCCCGCCGCCGGCTGGACATTCCCCGACCAGGCGGCCTCCTTCAAGCTGCTTTTCACCAACGCGACCAAGGATCAGATCCCCTATCTCGACGGCTCGCCCGAGGTTCTCGCCTATATTGACGGCCCGGCCGGACAAGGACGCACGGAACAGACGGTTCGCTTGCTCCAGGTCGATATCGCGACCCGCGATCCCCAATCGCCGACCAAATGGGTCTTTGGCACCTTTGCCTGGAAGGGACCGAAGTCTGGCGATGGCCTTTTCGACAACCTCGTCCCGGTCGGTTTGATGCAGGGCAACGACCCAGATGCCGCGACCCAGAACCGCGACGACTTCGCGGTTCTGGCCGAAACCCACCTCAACGACGACCTCGCCGGCTTTGTCTGGCGCGGTCCGGGCCAAACCTGGAACGAACGCCCGTGGCCGGGTTTTCAAGGGCGTTTGAACGGACCTGCAGACAACCTTCGCTCATCCTGCATCTCGTGCCACGCGCTTGCGCAATGGCCCCGATCCAAGGCGCTCGGGATTGTACCGAGCGGCAATACCTACAGCCTCGCCAACCTCAACGATCGTGCCGTTCGCGACGATCTGCGCACCAAGTACATGACCAATGTCGTCGGCGGCAATCTGACGATCCCGTCGGAAGCGACACCCGCGACCGGGTGGGGCGGCGCCAGGCCACTAGACTATTCTCTGCAGCTGGAGGCCGCCTTCACGCGCCTCTGCAGGGCATGCAAGGAGGGTGCCTTGCAGGGACCGACCCCGAGCCTCTGCGGCGTCCAGGGCATACGCGACTATATCTCCACCCCGACATGCCCGAACCCCGCGCTCTTCCACGCCACGGTAGATGACCTGGCCGAGGACAACGAATTGCCGCGACAGTAACACCAGCGGTGGGGACCACGATCGAGCGTTGTGGTTCCCACCTCGCAGCCGCGAAATATGGGCAGTTGCCGGCGAAACCTTTGTCGGCCAACAGAATCGCAAGGTGGGAACCGCTACGGCCGAACCCCGCCAGCGTTCCCGCCATGGCGCCCTCCAGGCCGCGTTTCACCGCATTTGCGCCCTCGCGGCGCCCCTGGACGCGCATTCGCGCAACTTCACTTGGCAGACGACTATGGCAAGCCGCTGGCCACTATTCCACCACCTTCCCCGCGTAATGCGTTGATTTCCATAAGTTCTCGGCGTTTCCCGGCAAATCCCGCTTATTCCCGCCGTCCCTCGGTCATATGCCAAGTGTCCTTGCGCGTTACATTTGCAGCGCGCAACTTCACTTGGCATCAATTCAGAATGCTTTGAAAGCCGGTTGAAGGCCCGTTCGCGGGCCGGGCACCAATGTTCCTCGTGGCCTCGCCAAGCCAGCCGCTATCAGGGTCTGTCGAGACCTGTGCCGTCGACTTCACAATCGAGAGCCGCGCCCATGGCGGTCGAACCGGTCTGTGGACGCAAGGGCTAAGCGGCACAGGCAGCGCTCTGCCAGCGCTGTTAGCCACCGATCATATTGCGCCAGGCCATGTAGATGGCGACGACGACGATCATCAGCGCAAACAGCATGTTGAGCGCGCCATTGCGCGTCTCAAGCAGCATGGCGGCCCTTGAGCCGCCGAGGCCGCCCGCTATGCCGCCAGCGATGAAAACGAAGGCGAGCGACCAGTCGACCATGCCCGACAGGGCATAGGAAATAGCGGTGGTCATGCCAAAGGCAGCAACGGCGACCAGCGATGAGCCGATGGCGTTGATCATCGGCATGCCGGTCGACGCGACCAGGCCCGGCACGATCAGAAAGCCGCCACCGATGCCGAAGAAGCCGGACAACAAGCCCGTGCCGCTGCCGAAACCCATTACTCGGGGCGCGTTCTCGCGACTGCAGACGGCAGTCGGATCGCCGGCAACGCCGCGGCGCCGGAACATCAGCGCCCCGACGACCAACATCAGGCCGGCAAACAAGAAGAGCAGATGGCGACCGTCAATGGCCTTGCCGAGCGACGAGCCGAAGAAGGCGCCCAGCACGCCGGCAGCACTGTAGACGGCGGCGCAGCGCCAGTTCACGGTGCCGTTGCGAGCATGGCTGGCGAGCCCGGTCATGGCATTGGCAGCGACCGAGACGGCACTGGTGCCGATGGCGAGATGCGCGTTGGGAACGCCGACGAGATAGACCATCAGCGGCACGGCCAGGATAGAGCCTCCGCCGCCGAACAGGCCGAGGCTGAGGCCGACAACGCCACCGGAGAGTGCACCCAAAGCATATTGAACGGGTTCCAGAAACATGGCCCGGTCCTTTCCGATCTGAAATGTCTGTGTTGCCGGACGGTCAGTTGCGGTCCGGCGATGTCGTCACGCCGCGGCGGCGGCGAGCTTTCTGTTGGCCACGATGCGGGCCAGCCACATGCCGAGGAACATCGTCGGCAGGAAGACGTAGGCACCGGCAGCGCCCAAGGTTGCGGCGGTCAGCGCCGGCCCCGGACAGAAGCCGCCAAGGCCCCAGCCGATGCCGAAGATGGCCGGTCCGACCAGCACCTTGCTGTCGATGTCGGTCTTCGCCGGCAGGTGGAACGTGCTGGCGGCAACGGGCTTGGGACGGCGAAGCACGATGCGGTAGCCGATGAAGGCCGTGACAACGGCGCCGCCCATGACGAAGGCAAGCGACGGGTCCCAGGTGCCGAACAGGTCGAGGAAGTTGCGCACCTTGGCCGGGTCCGACATGCCCGACACGACGAGCCCGACGCCGAACAAAAGGCCGAGCGCGAGATTGACGAGAAACGACATGGTCATGCTCCCACGATGTGACGGACGACGAGGACGGTGGCGAAGGCTGTCGCCATGAAGGTCATCGTGGCGACAAGCGAGCGCGGCGACAGCCTGGAGAGGCCGCAGACGCCGTGGCCACTGGTGCAGCCATTGCCATACACAGAGCCGAAGCCGACCAGCAGCCCGGCCACGGCCATCAGCGGCAGATTGGACGAGACCGACTGCAGCACCGCCTGCCCCGTCGCCATGGAATAAATCACGGGCGCCGCAATCAGCCCCAGAACAAAACCAAGGCGCGACAGGAAAGCGCCGTCGAGATAGGGCGGCAGCAAGCGGCCAGCGATGCCGCTGATGCCGGCGATGCGCCCTTCCCAGGCCAACAGCAGAGCCGCGGACAAGCCAATGAGGACGCCGCCAAGGGTGGAGGCGATCGGCGTGAATTCGGTCATTTCTCTCAGCTTTCGTTTCTGGCGTCAGCGCCCGGGGCACAGAACATCTGGTAGAGCAGGGTAACGACCGCCCTCACCCGTTCATCGGCGAGCCGGTAGAAGACGGACTTCGATTCCTTGCGTCCGACGATCAGGCCCGCATCGCGCAGCTCGGCGATCTGCTGCGACAGTCCCGGCTGCCTGATGCCGAGACTGTCTTCCAGTTCGCGCACCGAGTGCTCGCCGTCGACAAGCGCGCAGGCGATCATCAGCCGGTTGGGATTGGCGAGCTTCTTGAGGAATTCGGATGCCTCTCCTGCCCGTTGGAGCAGATCGGCAACCGGCATGTTCGGTTGCTGGACCATGGTTCTCTACCCCCAGTTCGCGCCCTGCAGCGCGTCGAGCGGGAATTTCAGGTAGCGCTTGCCGTTGGCCTCGGGCTCCGGCAAGCGGCCGCCATTGATGTTGATCTGCAGCGCATGCAGGATCAGCTTTGGCATCGGCAGCGTGCGGTCACGCGCCTCGCGCACAGCGACGAACTCCGCCTCGGTCAAGAGCTTCGAAATGTGCGAATTGCCGGCCTTCTGCTCGGCAACCGTGCTTTCCCATTTCGGCTCGCGGCCGCCCGGCTGGTAGTCGTGGCCGGTGAACAGCCTCGTTTCCGCCGGCAGCGACAGGATCTCCTGGATCGACTGCCAGAGCCGCCCGGCGCTGCCACCGGGAAAATCGGCGCGCGCGGTGCCGCTGTCAGGCATGAACAGCGTATCGTGGATGAAGGCCGTGTCGCCGACGACATAGGTGATCGAGGCCAGCGTGTGCCCCGGCGAGAAGAGCACCTTTCCCTCGAGTTCACCGACGGAGAAGGTCTCGCCCTCTGCGAACAGCTTGTCCCACTGCGAGCCGTCCGCGTTCAGCTCCGGCCAGTTGTAGATGCCCTTCCACAGTTTCTGGACGTCGACGACACGTTCGCCAATGGCGGTCGGCGCACCCGTCTTCGACTTGAGATAACGGGCCGCGGAGAAGTGGTCTGCATGCGGGTGGGTATCGAGGATCCATTCGACCGCCAGCCCCCGTTCCTCGATGAAGTCGAGGATGTGGTCGGCATTGACGGTCGCCGTAGTGCCCGACTTCTCATCGAAATCGAGCACGGGATCGACGATCGCACACTTCTTCGTTGCCGGATCGGCGACGACATACTGCACCGAAAAGGTCCGGGGATCGAAGAATGCGGTCACTTCGGCTTTCAGGTTCATGGCAAGCCTCACGATCGGTTCAGGTTCAAATCGTCAGTTGTTGTTGCGCAGCCAGTCCTTGGCACCGGCGAAATTGATGCCGAGCCGCTGACCGACCGCGTCGAGTTCGTCGGCCGACATCCTACCGTCGAGAACCTCGCCGATCGCCCACAGCGTGGCGGAGCGTGTGCCACCCTTGCAATGCGCAAGCACGGGCCCGTCGGCCTCGACTACCGCCTTCTGGAAGGCACGCACCGTCTCAAGCGTATAGCGCCCCGGCGCCACGGGGATGTTGACGAAATCCATGCCCGCCTGCCCCGCAAGCGCGGCGGCATCCGCCATGCTGGGCTGGGTCGGCTCTTCATTCTCGGGGCGGTTGTTGACGATCCTGCGGATGCCGGCCTCGCCGGCGGCAGCCACATCGGCCTCGGTCGGCTGTCCGGAAACCCAGAGCTTATCGGTCACCTTGATCATCGCACATCCTCTCGAAATCGCTTTAAGCCGCCGCACTCACATGGCGCGGCATCATTTTCGATATCTAGATATTAACGATTACATTTTTTTGCAATAGATATTTTGCAATTAACAACCCGCAGGCCTTACCGCCCGAAGCCACGGCTTTGGTCAAACAGGAAGCGGACTGGAGACCTCGCCTCGGATTCGAACCGGGGTTAACGGAACTTGCAGGTTTCGTGCGTTGCCATCCCGCCCCGAGGTCACGAAGGGTTTATATCGCACGACGACACACTGGAAAACCGGCAAGCCGACGAAGCTCTCACTTTTGGCGCTTCTGAATCTCAACCTTGCGGCGGACTTCATCCGGCTTTCGGCGGCGATGTCTGCGCTTATCGGACCGGTTGAAACCCCGCGCGCCATCGCTGTCACGCAATCAGGCGGAAGGCCAATCGCTCATAGAGACGTTGGATTGACGCTCAACGATCGAGATCACCACCGCCTGCCCTGCCTCGGTTACAACCGCCATCCGCCCGCGGCTTCGGGCACCGGCGACGGCCTCGCAGAACACTGGTCACCGAAACGGGAAAACGATATAATTGCAATTCGTTGTGCCGTCTTTCTTCAGAAAGCGATCCGCGGATGGGGTTTGCTCAACCACATCAACTGAAGTTGGCTTTCGACCGGCTTCGCTTCAGGCTGCATCGCGACGGGTTTGCCGCGCTTGTGCGGGTTGGCATGGCAAGGTTGCGAGGTCGGCGGCATCAAAATGCCGAAGGCAGCGCGTTCGATCGTGAATTCGGTACCGACACCGAAGGCAATGTTCCTTTATGGCAGTTGGAGATCGATAGTCCCCATCAGCTTGAAGGAGCGCACTATCAGACATTGGCGCCCTTTCTGATCCGCAGATCGATCGAGGCTTTGTCGGCAAATCTGGAAGATTTTTCCTTTTGCGATCTGGGCTCCGGGAAAGGTCGCATCCTCATGATCGCGTCCGAATATCCCTTCAAACGAGTGATCGGCGTGGAATTTTCGCATGAGCTGAACGCGGTCGCCGCCGATAACATTCTGAAGTACCCCGCATCGAGGCGCGTCTGCCAGGATGTTTCGACACTTCAAATGGACGCGATCGACTACCAGTTCCCCTCCGGGAATCTGCTGGTTTTCCTGTTCAATCCCTTTGGGGAAACCGTCCTGCGGGGCGTTCTTGCCAATCTGGAAAGCGCGCTCCTGCGCGAGGAAAGAAGCGTCTGGATCGTCTATTTCAACGCCGTTTGCGTGCGATTGATCGACGAAAGCGGCTTGTTCAGCAGGGTCGAGATTTCAGACACATTCGTTGCCTTCAAACATGAGCCGGGGATAGGGACCGCCATGCCCGCGATCTCGGAATCCACCCCATAGGACGGCTTTTAGTCGTGCAAGCCAGGCCCGGATCGCCACCGTGATTGTTCCCACCAAGGGCCTGTTTCACCGCCATGGCGGACTGACGAAGTCTCCGCTAACGCGATTTTGATCTGGCACCGGCTCCCTGAAACCGGCGCGCGGGTGCATCCTGTCGCACCGATTCTGGCCGCCGTCTCTTCGCCAACCTTGCGAGAGACATCCGCAGAAAATCTGCTGGAACTTAAGCGCCGCCAAGACCGTTAGAGGCCATTCGTCCCATTTCCAACCGGGGGTCCTTCAGGAGTGCATTATGATCAATAGTACCTCGGATCGTAGCGAGGACGAGGACCGCGTCGTACACGAACTTTTCGCCGACAAATGGACCATACTGGTTTTGCAGGCCATCTACCGCGCCGAAAGCGCTTTACGCTTCAATGTCTTGAAGCGCCAACTGGTGGGCATCACCCAGAAAACGCTGACACAGAGTTTGCGGCGGCTCGAACGCAACGGCCTGATCAGCCGGCGACTGGTCGACACTGCGCCTCCTGGCGTCGAATACAGCGTGACAGACCTCGGGCGTTCGGTGCGGACATTGCTCAACGCTATCCACCATTGGACGCACGACAACGCCGACCAGATTACGCGGGCGCAGCATCTTTTCGATCAGAAACAGCCCAAGCCGTCTAACGGCGCCTGGTGAGCTGCGATCCGTGACGTTATTGCAACACCGTGACAATCATGTCGGCGCTGAACAGCGCCGAACACTCCGTCACTCCGCCGGGCCATCCATCAATGTAAAATTATAAATTTCTCAATTACACAATGGAATCAATGACTTTTCAATTATGCGGTATCCAATGATATACTTAGTAAATATTCCGAATGTTACAGACCAGTCACTTTTTTGTTACTAACGATAGCGGCCATGATCTAGGCATAGTTCGCCTTGTTTGGATCGGGAACTTCCGGCGAGGATTGCAATCGCGACAGGGGGAACTTGACGATCCCAAGGCACGGACAGGGGATTTCAGTGAAAATCCATACTTTACTTCTCAGCACCGGTGCGGCTCTGCTCGCAGTCTCGGGTGCACGCGCCGCCGACGCTGTCGTCGTCGCCGAGCCGGAACCGGCCGAATACGTCAAGATCTGTGACGTTTACGGCGCCGGCTACTTCTACATCCCGGGCACTGAAACCTGCCTGCGCATTGGCGGTTACATCCGTTACGATGCCGGTCTTGGCGACCGGGGTACCTTCGACGGCGCGCGTACCAACGACGTGCTCACCGGCAAGCAACAGAACACCTGGAACAAGAACACCCGCTTCACGCTGAAGACCTGGACCGGTCAGGAGACCGAGCTCGGCACCCTGAAGACCTACACCGAAACCCGCTTCAACTTCGGCAACGACAACAGCAATGCCGATGCTCGCAACCGTGGCATTTCGCTGAATTTCGCCTGGATCCAGCTCGGTGGCCTGCGTGTCGGTAAGGACGAATCGGCCTACGACACCTTCTCGGGTTACGCCGGCAACGTCATCCAGGATACGCTGGTTCCTTACGGTGAATTCGACACCAATCTGATCAGCTACACTTTCGACGCAGGCAACGGCTTCTCGGCGATCGTGTCGCTCGAACAGGGTTCGGGTAGCTACAATACCTTCGTGAAGGATGGCACCGGCGCCTGGGTTCCCGGCATTGTCGACAACACCATCGACAGCTACGCCCCGAACGTCGTGGTCGGCGCCAAGTACACCCAGGGCTGGGGCGGCATCACCGGTGTCGTTGCCTACAATCCGAGTTGGGAAGAGTGGGCCGGCAAGGTTCGCTTGGACGTGAACGCCACCGACCAGATCTCGCTCTTCATCATGGGCGGTTACGGCACGGACGACCACGCGGCTCGCAGCTTCTACAAGCCGTGGGGCGGCAACTGGGCATTCTGGGGCGGTGGCTCGTACAAGTTCAACGAGAAGACCACCTTCAACACCCAGGTGTCTTATGACGAGCAGAAGAACCTCGGCGTAGCCGCGAACGTGGCTTACCAGATGGTTCCGGGCTTCACCGTGACGGCCGAAGTTGACTACCTCAACGAAGGCAAGCGCGGCGACGCCGACTGGCTCGGCAGCTGGACCACCACCGACAAGAAGAGCAGCGTCGGCGGCATCCTCCGCTTCCAGCGCGACTTCTAAGGCTGAGGCTCTTTTGGTTTAGCGGGTGAAAGGTTTGACCTCCAGTCATTCGCTCTTTTTATCCAAGTGAAGACGTCATCAGACATCGACCCGGCCCCCATGGCCGGGTCGTTTTTTTGATGGAAAGCCAGGCGGAAACCGCCGCATCTACGTTGGCTGGCGGCACGACCATCGTCGCGGCCCGCTCTATCGCCGCTTTGGCCAAACCGCTAACAGGTAGCGATGCGCTATGAGTGGCTGCTTCACCTTGCCGGCATCCTGATCGCCATCGCCGTGGCAGGCCACGAGATGGGCTGGTGGTGAAGGCTGGACATCGCTCGATACGATTTGACCGCCCCCGGCCACCCAAGCCATGGGTCAGTCCTTTGCATCGCCTGGCGCCTTGATGGCCGCTGACGACAAACCCCAGATAAGGGCGGATATCGCAGCGACCTGCTCATTTTGCCGAGGACACTGCCCAGCATGACCACCTTCCATGTGACCGAACTGCGCATCGGGCAAGCGGTGCCGTTTGGCCCGGATGGCGCGCTGAGTGCCATCGACAAGCACAAGGTCGACGGGCCGGTTCGGGCGGAAAAACTCGGACTTGACGGCGACCAACAGGGCGACCGCAAACGTCACGGCGGCCCCGACAAGGCGATCCACGCCTATGCGGTTTCGCACATGCCGGACTGGGCAGCCGAACTGCCGCATCGCGCCGCGCGCTTCAGCCCCGGCGCCTTTGGCGAGAACCTGGTCTTGGACGGGATAACCGAAGCCGATCTCTGCCTCGGAGACCTCTGGCGCGTCGGTGGCGCGCTGCTGGAGGTCAGCCAGGGCCGCCAGCCCTGCTGGAAGCTCAACCTGCGCTTCGATCTGCCTGACATGGCACGCCGCGTGCAGGATACGGGGCGCAGCGGCTGGTATTTCCGGGTGTCAGAACCAGGCATCATCGCCGCCGGCGACCACGGCCGGCTGATTAAGAGGCGACATCCCGACTGGTCGGTGGCCAGGGTATCGCACCTTCTCTACCACGACCGCATGAACCGGGCAGCACTCGCCGGTCTCGCCGCCCTGCCCGGCCTGCCGGACAATTGGCGCCGCCTCGCCGCCGCCCGGCTGTCGTCGGGCCAGACCGAAGACTGGTCCCGCCGCATCGACACCCGCAGCCGCTGAAGGCGGACTAGCGTCATCACGCTGGCCGGAGTGATGGGCAAGCGCCTGTTGGGCGCTTGCGTCAGCTCGACGGGCTGCGCACCGCGGCGACTGCTTCCAGCGCCTGCCGCAAGCGGTCGTCGCGACCGTAGACGTCGTCGAAATATTCGACCTTGCCGGACATGTCGGGCCAGGCGGTGAAATAGGCGACATAGACCGGAATCTTGCGCGTCACCTGCTGCGAGGAATGGCCCTGCGCCAGCTTGTCGGCAATGTAGTCGACCGAGGTGTCGAGCACCGCGGCGGCCATGCCGCGCGGGTCCTGGAGGCGCACGCAGCCATGGCTCAGTGCCCGCATGTCGCGCTGGAAAAATGCCTTTTGCGGCGTGTCGTGCATGTAGATGGCGTGCTTGTTGGGGAACAGGATCTTCAGTTCGCCCAGCGCATTGGCCTCGCTCGGCTGCTGGCGCACATTGTAGGGGATCTTCGAACCGTATGCGCCCCAGTCGACCGCGTTGGAGGGAATGCGTTTGCCGCGCGCGTCCGTTACCTCATAGCCGGCCCGGTCGAGATAGCCCGGATCGCGCCTCAGCCTCGGCAGCATCTCGTTGACCAGGATCGACTGCGGCACGCCCCAATAGGGATTGTAGTCGACCTGCTTGATCTCATCGAAGAAGAAGCTGGTCTGGTTGGTGACCTTGCCGATGACGGTGCGCGTCTTCAGCTTCTCCACGCCGCCATCGATATAGCTGGCCGTGTAGGCAGGCTGATTGATGAACACGCGCGGGCTGCCCAGATCGGATGGATGCCAGCGCAATTCCTCCAGCGCGTATTGCACCTTGGCGATGCGGTCGGCCTTGGACGAACCGGCGAGAGCCGCCACTGTGCGCGGCCCGATGACGCCGTCGCCCTTCTGGCCTGCCTTCTTCTGCGCCGCCTTGATGACAGGCACGAGTTCCTGGCCATAGGTCTCGCTGGTGCCGAGCCTCGCCAGCACCTCGCCATATGCGCCGCCCATCTCGTCATCGAGGTCGCGGGCGATCAGCGACAACAGCTTGGGTAGCTCCGGGCTGGTCTCGCCAGGCTTGAGCTTCAGCTTGGGATCGACGACGATCTGGTTCTCTTCGCTGGCCTTCAGCGTTTCGAGTTCGACACGCAGCGCCTGGTATTCGGGATTCTGCGGATGGCGCGATTCCAGATAGGTGGCCGTCTCCTGGGTATGGGCAAGCGCCTTCAACGCGGCCTCGCGGTCGAACGGCTTCGCCGGGAAATCATAGTAGCCGGAGATTTTGTTGGGATCGATGCGGCCGTCCTGGGCATCGTCGATGTAGCGCAGCACGCGCGCCGACAGTGCCATTTCGAAGCGGATCATCTCCTTCGTGCGGGCTGCCGGATCGGTGACGGTCGCAACCGGCACCTCGACCGTGTAGTCCGACGGGGCAAGCCCGTAGCTCGCCGCTTCGCCCAGCACGCGCAGCGCCTGCTTGGCGCGCTCGTTGACCTCGGTTCCGGTCACCCAGATGAAGCCCGGATTGGCGGCGTAATAGGCGACAAGCGCCTTGGCATTGGCCGATTCGGCAAGAAGGTCGTAGCCCACCAGCCCGGCAAGAGCATCGCGGAACGCGCCGTCGGTCTGTCCCGGCTCGAACGCCACCTTCTGCGGCGCTGCCGACAGCGACGAAAAATCGACCCGGACCAGCGGATCGGCCTTGTAGGTATTGTAGGTCGGCCCGGTGATCTTGGCGATCGCCGCCTGCTTGCGTGTGCCGGGCGGTGGTGGAAACTCGCCGCGCCGAACCTGTTTGCGCGGCTCGCCACGCCCATAGGTGTCGCCGAAATAATCGTCGCCGCCGCGCATGGAGGGCGACTGGCCCGGCCTGCCGCCACTGCCGCCGAACAACATGTCGAACAGCCCGTCGGCACTGGCCTGTGGGGCCCCGAGCGCCAGCGTCGCGGTCAAAGCCGCGATCGAAAGCAGCACGGTTTTCTTACCCAGCGATTTCATGAACCACCCTCTCCAGCCCGTTCCTGGGCCCCGAATTCCGCCGCGGATGCTCTGGTCACAGGCGTGGCGGTTCTATGGCAGGATGATAACGTTTCACACCCTTTTGGTTAAGCCTCCATGAAACCACTCACACTGTTGCAGAATGGTCCTGTGGGAACTGGCCAGCGGGGCGGGAATCCATCCCTACCCCGCTATCAACGAAATCAGGCCCGGAACGGTTGCCTCAGATGTTGGCGCCGCCGTCTATGGTGAAGGCCGAGCCGGTGACGAAACGGCTTTCCGGACCGGCAAGCCAGGCGACCAGGCTGGCGATTTCCGAGGCATCGCCGAAGCGCGGCGTTGCCATCTTCTGGCGCTGGTGTTCGGCATGTGGCCCGTTGGCAGGGTTCATATCGGTGTTGGTCGATCCGGGATTGACGATGTTGGCGGTGATGCCACGGGACCCGAGATCGCGCGCCAGCGCCTTGGTGAGCCCGACCAGCCCCGCCTTGCTCGCCGAATAGGCGGCAAGCCCCGGGTCCGACACGCGGTCGGCCAGGTTGGATGAAATCGAAATGATCGAGCCACCCTCGCCCATCAGCGCCGCAGCAGCCTTGGAGGCAACGAACGGCGCCCGCAGATTGACCTCGATCGTTTCGTCGAAATCGGCAAGCGAAAGCTCGCCCACCGGAGCCGCGCGCCAGATGCCGGCGCTGTTGACCAGGATATCCAGCCGGCCGAGCGCGCCGGCCGCTTCCTTGACCGAACGTTCGACCGCCTCGGCGTCGCGATTGTCGGCCTTGATCGCGACGGCGCGACGCCCACTCGCCTTGATCTCCTTGACCACGGCTTCGGCCTTGTCGGCGCCGTTGACATAAGTAATCGCCACGTCCGCGCCTTCGGCCGCAAGCCTGCGGGCGATCGCCGCGCCGATGCCCCTGCTGCCGCCGGTCACTAGCGCTGCCTTGCCCTGCAAATTGGTGGAAGTCATCGATATTCCTTTCTGTATCAATCGATACATAAACATCTGGCGATGTTGCGCAGCGCCGTCAAGACATTTATGTATTGATCAACACAGAAAGGAAGACCCCATGGCCGACCGCGGACGTCCACGCAGTTTCGATCGCACCGCCGCCCTCGGGCGGGCGATGGAGGTGTTCTGGACGAAAGGTTACGAAGGCGCGTCGCTGAGCGACCTGACCACGGCGATGGGCATCAATTCGCCCAGCCTCTACGCCGCCTTCGGCAGCAAGGAAGCGCTCTTTCTCGAGGCCACCGACCACTACAACAAGGTGGTCGGCACCGAGATATGGCAAGCGATCGAGAGCGCCCCGACGGCGCGGGCCGCCATGGCCGGCTTCCTTGGCGCGACGGTCGACGCCTATTCGCGCACGGATTGCCCGCAGGGCTGCCTCATCGCGCTGAGCGCGCTGCACCGAGATTCCACCTCCGGCGCGATCTGCACCGACCTGCGCCGCCGGCGCGCCGCCAATGTCGATGCCTTGCGCGGACGCTTCCTGCGCAGCGTCGCCGTAGGCGATCTGCCGGCGGGATTTGACTGCGAAGCGGCGGCGCTGTTCTACGCCACCGCCCAGCACGGCATGTCGATTATCGCGCGCGACGGCGCCTCGCGTGAGGAACTGGCGGCGGTTGCGGATTGCGCCATGGCGGCCTTCCAGCCCCTGGTCGAGAAAGCACGGGCCAAGGGCGATCGCCACGCGTGACAAACGCGCTGCCGTATGCTGGAAATCCCCGCAACGATGTTTCGAAATTGACAGAAGACCTGCGGAGGAATGCCGTGAAGAAGGGCTTTCGCCAGATGCTGGACGAGGCCAATGCCGAGATCGAGGCGGTGTCGCCCGATCAGGCGGCGGCGTTGCTCGAGGACGACGGCACCATCTTCGTCGATCTGCGCGACCCGCGCGAGGTCGAGCAGAACGGCCGCATCCCTGGCGCCAAGCATTGCCCGCGTGGCATGCTGGAATTCTGGATCGATCCGGAAAGCCCCTATCACAAGCCCTATTTCGCCTCGGGCAAGAGCTTCGTCTTCTTCTGTGCCGGCGGCTGGCGCTCGGCGCTCGCCACCAAGACCGCGCAGGATATGGGCCTGGCGCCGGTCAAGCACATATTGGGCGGCTTCACCGCATGGAAAGACGCCGGCCTGCCGGTCGAACTGGCCGAAGCCAAGAAATAGAGCCGGCCTGTTCGAGCTTAGTGCACCAATTCGGGTTTGACGCGCTCAGCCGCGAAAGCGATCGACCTCTGCACCACGCCGGGATCGGCGAGGATGCGGCGGTGGCCGAGCCCTTCCGCCCGGTGCAGCCGGACATGGTCGCCAGCGCTGGCGTAAAGTTCGGCGTGGCGCATCGAAACCTCGCGATCGTCCGGCGCGTGGATAACCAGCGTCGGCAGCGGCGTCGTGGCCAGTTGCCGGTCGCCCTGGAATTCCGAGAGCGGTCGCCCGGAAAGCCTCTCCACCTCGCCGGCCATGACCCGCTGCGAGCGCGGACCGACATTGAGCATGCGGCTGAACTCGGCGAACAGGTCCGGGATCGAGCAAGGAGCCGCGATCAGCACCAGCCTGTCGGTGCCGACCGGCAGGAACCCCTTGACCGAGCCGACGGCCGCGTTGGTCGCCACGGCGCCGCCGAAGGAATGGCCGACGGTGGCGACGAAAGGGCCAAACCAGTCGCCGGCCAACCGTGTCGCCTCGACGGCATTGATCATGTTGAGCCTGCGGCCGCTGGAAGCGCCGTGCCCCGGCAGATCGAGCGAGACCACCCTGTAGCCGTCGCGCAAAAATCCTTCGATGAGCGCGCGCATATATTCGGTGCGCGAGCGCCAGCCATGGATGACGAGAACCGTCCCACGCGCCGCCTTGCCTGGCTCCGGGCGAAATTCGTGCACGGCGACGCAGCCTGCCTTGGTCTTCAGCCGATGATGGCGTGCCTCGGCCATGAAATCGGCCGCGCGTTCGACAGCGCGGCGCTCATTGTCAGTCGGCTTATTGACGTTTGGCGTGCGGCAGAACAATTGGAAGGCGATACGGCCCGCGAAACCGGGCGCGATACGCTCACCAACGCCGAACATGCCCCGGATGACCTTCAAACCAAATGATGCCATAGTGGCGATCCACCATATTAGTTCAATGATGAACATGTTAGTTCAAGAATGAACAAAAAACAAGACTTGCCTTGGGACAATCCGCGATTCCGCAACTGGATCGCTCTGGTGCGCGCCGAAAAGGCCGTGGTGGCGGCGCTGACCAAGGCGCTGCAGCCGCTGGATCTGAAGCTGGCGCAGCTCGACATGCTGATGAACCTCTACCGGCATCCCGGCATGTCGCAGCACGATCTCGCTCGCAAATTGCTGGTGGGACGCTCCAACATCACCATGCTGTTGCCGCAACTGGAAACGCGCGGCCTGGTCCAGCGCGAGAACGATGCCAAGGACAAGCGGGTGATGCGGCTCACCCTCACCGACAGCGGCGAGGCGCTGCTGATGGAGGCCCTGGCGATCTACAACGGACTGATCGAACAGGTGATGTCGCAGTCGTCGCCGGCCGAATGCGACCGCATGGGCGCCATGATGCAGCGCATCACCGAAGCCATGAAGGTGGAATAGCAGCGCCTGCTATCGCAGCGCGGCCCGGCAAAGCCTCACCACATCGACTTCTTAGCCCGCTCCGGCCATTCCTTGTCGTAGGTCTCGCCGTCGATGCCCTTGCGGCTGGTCACTTCGAGGATCTGGCCGGGGGTCGGCAGGCTTTTCGGGTCGACGTGTTTTTCCGGGTTCCACAATTCCGAGCGGTGAATGGCGCGGGCGCACTGGAAATAGACCTTTTCGACCGCGACCACCGTCACCGACCGTGCAGGTTTTCCTTCGACCGTGAACGACGCGCACAGTTCGGGATCGATGGATATTTCAGCGCGGCCGTTGACGCGCAGCGTGGTGCCCGAGCCCGGCACCAGGAACAGCAGGGCGACGCGCGGGTCGCGGATGATGTTCTTCAGCGAATCGGCGCGATTGTTGCCGCGCCGGTCAGGCATCATCAGCGTTCTTGCATCATGGATGCGCACGAAGCCGGCGAGGTCACCGCGCGGCGAACAATCCAACCCCTCCGGCCCGACAGTGGCCAGCGCCACGAAGGGCGAGGCTTCGATGAAGGCGGCGTATTCGGGAATGATATGGTCGAGTTCCTTCACCAGCGAAGCCTCGCCGGGAAGCCCGTAAAGCGCTTCGAGTTGTTCGACGGTCTCTATTTTCGACATCGCCCTCATCCTTGCTGCCCGCCGGCTAACGCAACCATGTAACAGTTTGACGACGAAGCCCGGCTAACGCATCGGCCCGAAAATCGGAATCGATTTTCGGTAAGCACGATGCGCAAATTCAAAGTGTTAGAGCGTCCTTTGCGCGTCCGAATGGACGCGCGGCGCTCTAACGATCCCGGCTCAGTCCCTTTTCCGACAATTCGTCCAGATACCCCTGCCACCGGCTGTCCATTTCGTGGCCCAGCGTATGCAGGTAGTTCCAGGTGAAGATGCCGGTGTCGTGGAAATCGTCGAAAGTGATGCGCACCGCATAATTGCCAACCGGCTCGATCTTGAGGATGGCCACGTCGCGCTTGCCGGGCACCGTCACCCGTTGCTCTGGCGAATGGCCCTGCACCTCGGCCGACGGCGACAGCACCCGCAGCAGTTCGGCCGGCAGTTCAAACGGCCGGTGGTCCGGAAAAGTCACCGTCAGCAGCCTGCGGTCCTTCGAGACCCTCAATTCCTTTGGTGCCGACATCGTGACTTCCTTTGCGATAATTCGCCTTCCTACGCCGCATGACCGCTCTTGGGAAAGCTGTTTCGCGCATTCGACACATTGTGTCGTTCCCCGCATCGGACGAAAAGCCAAGATCGGCGATCTTGAACGACAAGCAACTTCGTATCACATAGATGGTTATAGCGGGCCGCGCTTCGGCTCCGAGTAACGGAACTGCCGCATGAACATGATCGACCCGTTCGGTCGCACCATCAGCTATCTGCGCGTGTCGGTCACCGACCGCTGCGATTTCCGTTGCGTCTACTGCATGGCCGAGGACATGGCCTTCCTGCCGAAGAAAGACCTTCTGACGCTGGAAGAACTCGACCGGCTCTGCACCGTCTTCATCGAGAAGGGCGTGCGCAAGCTGCGCCTGACCGGCGGCGAGCCGCTGGTGCGCAAGAACATCATGCACCTGGTGCGCGAACTGTCGCGCCATCTGAAGAGCGGCGCCCTCGAAGAACTGACCCTGACCACCAACGGCTCGCAGCTTGCCCGTTTCGCCGGCGAATTGGCCGATTGCGGCGTGCGGCGCATCAACGTGTCGCTGGACACGCTCGATGCCGACAAGTTCCATTCCATCACGCGCTGGGGTCATCTCGACAAGGTGATGGCCGGCATCGATGCCGCCCAGGCCGCCGGCCTCGAAGTCAAGCTGAACGCGGTCGCGCTGAAGGGCTTCAACGACGTAGAGATACCGCAGATGCTGCGTTGGGCGCATGGCCGCGGCATGGACCTGACGCTGATCGAGACCATGCCGATGGGCGAGATCGAGGCTGACCGCACCGACCAGTATCTGCCATTGTCGCTGGTGCGCGCAGAACTGGAGCGCAGCTTCACGCTCAACGACATTGCCTACAAGACCGGCGGCCCGGCACGTTATGTCGAGGTCGCCGAAACCGGCGGCCGGCTCGGCTTCATCACGCCGATGACGCATAATTTCTGCGAAAGCTGCAACCGCGTCCGGCTGACCTGCACCGGCACGCTTTATATGTGCCTAGGCCAGGAGGATGCCGCCGACCTGCGCGCGCCGCTGCGCGCTTCCGAGGGCAACGAGCTGGTTTCGAATGCCATCGACGAGGCGATCGGCCGCAAGCCGAAGGGCCACGATTTCATCATCGACCGCCGCAGCAGCCGGCCGGCCGTGGCCCGCCACATGAGCGTCACCGGGGGCTGATCGGCCGATCGTGGCCGAACCGCTCCAAGACGACCAATTCCGACACGGAAGCGGAGTTTTCCGAACAACTTCCTGGTGCTGGCCCAGCGCTTGACCGTTGCAGTTTCGCGCGTCGGTGGTACGGCTTTGCTCGAACGCCTGACAGGAAACGCCCTTGCCTCTCTCGCCCAACCTCCGTGGCGCGCTCTACATGGTTGTGGCGATGGTCGGCTTTGCCTTCAACGACGCCATCACCAAACACGCCTCGGCCTCGATGAACATGGCGCAGGTCATGCTGGTGCGCGGCGTCTTCGCTTCCGCACTGATCGCGGTGCTGGCCTGGCGGCGCGGCGCGCTCGCCGCTCCGCATCTGGTGCTGCACCCGCTGGTTGCCCTGCGCGCGCTGGCCGAGGCCGGCGGCACGGTGAGTTTTCTCCTCGCACTCGTCCACCTGCCGCTCGCCAATGTCTCGGCGGTGATGCAGGCGCTGCCGCTCGCCGTCACCATGGGCGCTGCCCTGGTCTTCGGCGAGGGCGTCGGCTGGCGCCGCTGGCTCGCCATCCTGATCGGCTTTCTCGGCGTGCTGGTTGTCGTGCGCCCGGGTTTCGAGGGTTTCAGCGTCTATTCGCTACTGGCGCTGGCCAGCGTCGCCTGCTGCGCCGTGCGCGACCTCGTCACCCGCAAGATCCCGGTCGAGATCCCGACCATGCTGGTCTCCACCTCCACGGCGGTCGTCATCACCCTGCTCGGCGGCGTCCTGCTTGCCCCCATGGGTGGCTGGACGCCGATGACGACGGCAGATCTTGTGTTGCTCGTGCTTGCCGCCGGCCTGTTGCTGATCGGCTATCAGTTCGTCATCCTGTCGATGCGCGCCGGCGACATCTCCTTCATCGCCCCCTATCGCTACACGGCGCTGCTGTGGTCGCTGCTGCTCGGTCTCCTCGTCTTCGGCGATGTTCCCGATGCGACCATGCTGGCCGGTTCGGCCATCGTCGTCGCCTCCGGCCTCTACACGCTCTATCGCGAGCGTGTCGCCGGCAAGCACCGCATTGCCGCCGAAAGCACTGGACCGGCCATGGAGCCGGACGGCATATAGGCTGAAGGCGGGTGGCGGCTGGAATGCAGTCCGCCGCGGCAGGGGAGATCGATACGATGAATGCGGAGATTGCGGGCGTTATCCTGGCCGGAGGCCTGTCGAGCCGCATGGGCGGCGGCGACAAGGGCCTGTTGCCGCTCGCCCGCCACTCCGTGCTCGAGCGCGTCACGGCGCGGCTCAAGCCCCAGGTCGGCCGCTTCGCCCTCAACGCCAATGGCGACCCGGCCCGCTTCGCGGATTTCGACGCTCCCATCCTGCCCGACAGCGTCGCCGGTTTTCCGGGCCCCCTCGCCGGCGTGCTGACCGGCCTGGAATGGGCGGCGGCCGAGACCAACTGCCGCGCGATCGTCACCGTCGCCGCTGACACGCCGTTCTTCCCCGAAACCTTGGTCGTCGGCCTGAGCGAAGCCGCCGCGGAGGCCGGAACCATTGCCATGGCGCGCTCGTCCGGCCGGCCGCACCCGACCTTTGCACTGTGGCCGCTGGCGCTGCGCGAGCCGCTGCGGCATTTCCTGGTCGAGGAAGGCAACCGGCGAGTGCTGTCCTTCATCGAACGCCACCGCTTCGTCGAGGTCGAATTCCCGCTGGCGCCGTTGCGCCACGGCACGCTCGACCCGTTCTTCAACATCAACACACCCGCCGACCTCGTGGAGGCGGAGCGTATCCTGCAAGAGCTTCCGGCATGAACAACCGCGTCTTCGGCATCACCGGCTGGAAGAATTCCGGCAAGACGACCCTGACCGAGAAGCTTGTAGCCGAACTGGTGCGGCGCGGCCGGCGCGTCTCCACCGTCAAGCACGCCCACCACGAATTCGACATCGACAAGGAAGGCGCCGATTCGTTCCGCCATCGCCAGGCCGGCGCCACCGAAGTCGCCATCGTTTCGGGGCGGCGCTGGGCGTTGATGCACGAATTGCGCGGCGAGGACGAGCCGAAGCTTTCCGATATACTGGCGAGGCTGGCGCCGGCCGACATCGTCATCGTCGAAGGCTACAAGCGCGAAAGCCATCTGAAGATCGAGGCGCGCCGGCTGGAGGCCAAGGACTGCGCACCGCTGGCGCCGTCGGACCCCAGCATCGTCGCCGTCGCCGCCGACCATCCGCAAGCCGGCGAGACGCTGCCTGTCTTCGATTTGAACGACGTCGCCGCGATAGCCGACTTCGTCGAACGGCAGACGGGTCTGGCCGCCTGAAAGACGTCCGCCGGCCGGCAAGCTTCCCCTGCGATATGCCTAAAACTCACGTAATTTTGCCGAGGCTGAAAAGCTTTGTCGGCGGTTTTGCAGTTGCTTTCACTTGCGAAAAAGTTCCACTATCCGGCCAGCGGGCGATAAGAAACTCGCCCCAACGAGCCGTTGTCAGAACGGCCGAGACCAACAGAGAGGATCATCATGCGTATTGCAATGCGTATCGCGCTCGCCACGTCGGCCATGGTGCTGGCCCTTGGCGCAGCCCAGGCCCAGGAGAAGGTCGTCAAGATCGGCACCGAAGGCGCCTACCCCCCCTTCAACAACCTCACCTCCGACGGCAAGCTCGTCGGTTTCGACATCGACATCGCCCAGGCGCTCTGCGACGAGATGAAGGTGAAGTGCGAATTCATCGCCCAGGACTGGGATGGCATCATCCCGGCGCTGCAGGCCGGCAAGTTCGACGCCATCGTCGCCTCCATGTCGATCACCCCGGAACGCAAGGAAAAGGTCGACTTCTCCAACAAGTACTACAACACGCCCTCGGCCCTCGCGGTGCCGAAGGACAGCACGGTCAAGGGCGTGGCTAAGGCAGATCTCGCCGGCAAGTCGGTCGGCGTGCAGTCCTCGACCACCCATTTCAACTACGCCTCGAAGACCTATACCGATTCGACGGTGAAGCCTTACCCGACCGCGCAGGAGTATCAGCTCGACCTCGCCAATGGCCGCCTCGACGCGGTCGAGGACGACATTGTGGTGCTCAGCCAGTGGCTGGCGACGCCGGATGGCGCCTGCTGCAAGCTGCTCGGCCAGCCCTCGCCACAGCCCCCCGAAATCTTCGGCGAAGGCGCCGGCATCGCCGTGCGCAAGGGCGACACCGAACTCAAGGACAAGCTGAACGCCGCCATCAAGGCCATCCGCGCCAATGGCAAATACAAGGAAATCAACGCCAAGTACTTCAAGTTCGACGTCTACGGTTCGGAATCCTAAGACTTATTGTTGAAACGGCGAAAGGCGGGAATTTCCCGCCTTTCTTGCCAGATCAAGCCGTGTCATGGGGACGAACACGGCATGTCTAACGAGGATGGGGACAGGCGGGCGCATGGAAAGCGTATGGACGCTTCTTAGCTGGGGACCAGATGGCTGGTCCAAACAAATCGCCTATGGCGTTCTGATCACGATCTCGCTTGCGGCGGCTACCTTGCCCGTCGGTCTCGTCATCGGCTTCCTCATTGCCCTGGCCAAACAATCCAAGGACCCGTCGCTGCGGCTGGCCGGCAATGTCTACACCACCATCTTCCGCGGCCTGCCGGAACTGTTGACCCTGTTCCTGGTCTTCTTCGGCGCCCAGATCGCGCTGCAGAAGCTGGTCCAGTTGTTCGACCCCACCGGCACCGTCGAGGTGAACGCCTTCGTCTCCGGCATGATCGCGCTCGGCGTCGTCTTCTCGTCTTACGCCAGCGAAGTTTTCCTCTCCGCCTTCCGCGCCATTCCCAAGGGGCAGTATGAAGGCGGTTTCGCGGTAGGCCTCACCAGCGGCCAGACCATGCGTCTCGTGGTGCTGCCACAATTGATCCGTATCGCCCTGCCCGGCCTCGCCAATCTGTGGCTGATCCTGCTCAAGGACACCGCGCTGGTGTCCGCCGTCGGCCTCCCCGACATTCTGCGCCAGGCAGGCGTCGCCGCGCGTGTCACCAAGCACGCCTTCCTGTTCTTCGGTTATGCGGCGCTGATCTATCTCGTGCTCGCCATCATCTCCTCCTTCGGCATCAACGCCATTGAGCGCGCCGTCGGTCGCCGGGAGGCAAATCGATGAGCACCGCAACAGCCATCGTCGAAAAACCGGCGGAGCCGGCGCCCGGCTGGACCAAGGCCCGCATCACCGGCCATGTGCTCCTGGCGCTATGGGCGCTGCTTGGCCTCGGTCTCGTCTGGTTCCTTGTCGCGTCATGGAACCCGGAGCTGATCAAGAAATACGGGCCGAGCTATCTGTCGGGCATCGAAGTCACGCTGACCCTGGTCGCGATATCGATCGTCCTTGGCGCGCTGCTGTCCATTCCGATCACCTATGCGCGCATGTCGAAGAACCCGATCCTCTCTGGCTTCGCCTACGCCTATGTCTATTTCTTCCGCGGCACGCCGCTGCTCGCCCAGACCTTCCTTATCTATTACGGTCTCGGCTCCTTCCGTCCGCAGCTTGAGATGGTCGGACTGTGGAGTTTCTTCCGCGATGCTTTCAACTGCGCGATCTTCGCCTTTTCGCTGAACACCGCCGCCTATCAGGCCGAAATCCTGCGCGGCGCCATCGAAAGCGTGCCAAAGGGCCAGTGGGAAGGCGCGTCTTCGCTGGGGCTGCACAAGCTGCAGACGCTGCGCAAGATCATCCTGCCGCAGGCTCTGATCGTGGCGCTGCGCCCCTATGGCAACGAAGTCATCCTGATGATCAAGGGTTCGGCCATCGTCGCCATCATCACCGTCTACGACCTGATGGGCATCACCCGCCTGACCTATTCGCGCACCTTCGACTTCCAGGCCTATATCTGGGCGGCCATCTTCTATCTCATCATGGTCGAGGCGCTGCGGCATTGCATCGAATGGATCGAGCGGCGCATCACCCGCCATCTGCATCGCTGACCCGGCCGCGTTTGCCGGCTGGACCAAGCCATGAATTGCCCAAGCGCGCCGCAATCGGCTAGAGCGCCGCGCGTCCATTCGGACGCGCAAAGGACGCTCCAGCACTTTGAAGCTGCGCATCGTGCTTACCGAAAATCGATTCCGATTTTCGGGCCGATGCGCTAAGACTGCCGCCGCAGCGATTTGAAGGGATTTTCGGCATGGCAGCGGTGGCATATCTGGGTCTCGGCGTGATGGGCTATCCGATGGCCGGGCACCTGAAGAACAAGGGCGGCCACGACGTCACCGTCTATAACCGCACCACCGCCAAGGCCGAGAAGTGGGCCGCCCAGCATGGCGGCAATGTCGCCCTCACCCCGAGACAGGCCGCCGAAGGCAAGGACTTCGTCTTTTCCTGCGTCGGCAACGACGACGACCTGCGTTCCATCACCATCGGGCCCGACGGCGCCTTCCATGCCATGAAGAAGGGCTCCGTCTTCATCGACAATACGACGGCGTCCGCCGAAGTCGCGCGTGAGCTCGCCGCCGAAGCCGAGAAGCGCGGCTTTTCCTTCCTCGACGCGCCGGTTTCGGGCGGCCAGGCCGGTGCCGAAAACGGCGTGCTCACCGTCATGGTCGGCGGCGCCGAGGATGTTTTCGAGCGGGCCAGCCCGGTCATTTCCGCCTTCGCGCGCATGGTCGGGCTGATGGGTCCGGCCGGTGCCGGCCAGCTCACCAAGATGATCAACCAGATCTGTATCGCCGGCCTGGTCCAGGGCCTCGCCGAAGGCATCCACTTCGGCAAGAAGGCCGGGCTCGACATCGAAAAGGTCGTCGAGGTCATCTCCAAGGGGGCGGCCGGTTCCTGGCAGATGGAAAACCGCCACAAGACGATGAATGCCGGCAAATATGATTTCGGCTTCGCCGTGGACTGGATGCGCAAGGATCTGGGCATCTGCCTGGCCGAAGCGGACAACAATGGCGCGCGCCTGCCGGTCACCGCACTGGTCGACCAGTTCTACAAGGATGTGCAGGCGATGGGCGGCAGCCGCTGGGACACCTCCTCGCTGCTTGCCCGCCTGGAGAAATAGCATGCGCCGGGCGCCGTTCCTGCTGTCGGCGCTCCTCATCGCATCCGGTCCCGCCGGCGCTGACCCGCAGAAGACCGCGGCCGACTATGTCCGCGGTCAAATAGTGCGCTGCTGGATTGTTCCCGCCGATGCTTCCGGCATCGGTGCCGTCATCATTCGGCTGAAACTCGACCGCAAGGGACTGGTCCGGGAAACGCCGGAACTGGCCGGCCACGAGGCAACCGTCCGCATCCAACTCGACGACAACGGCACGGTTGTCGGCCCCCCTCGGATCGTCGCGACGCCACAGGACAAGAAACGCGCGGCCCTTGTTCAAAGCGCGATACGGGCCATCCGGAAATGCTCGCCTTTTCCGAAACTGGTTGAATTGGCGCCATACGACAGCTGGAAAGAGATGACGATTACCTTCGACCCATCGAAGCCCCTTTGAAAAGCTTATCCGGGAAAGCCATGACAGATCCTCTTTCTCCCGCCTCGACCGCAGCCGAAATCCTCGCTCATCTGCATACGCTCGCCTCGGAGGAAAAACGCCAGGGCATGCAGCGTTTCGGCATCAGGATCGAGCGGTCGCTCGGTATTCCGCACGGTCCCCAGCGCGACATTGCCAGGAAGATCAAACGCAATCACGAGCGGGCTTTCGAGCTATGGGAAAGCGGTATCGTCGAAGCGCAGTTCATTGCCTGCTCAACTGTCGACCCGAAGCGCTTTTCCATAGATGACGCAAGGGCTTGGGCCGAGACTTTCGATTCCTGGGATGTTGTCGACGGCGTTACCAGCCTGTTCGTCGACACCGACCACTGGCAGCCGCTGATCGCCGAATTCGCGGCCGACGAGCGCGAATTCGTTCGCCGCGCCGCTTTCGCGATGATTGCCTGGGCGTCGGTGCACCGCAAGAAGGAGCCGGACGCCACCTTCGAGGCTTTTCTGCCGTTGATCGAGGCGCATGCGGGAGATCCCCGCAACTTCGTCAAGAAGGCCGTCAACTGGGCCCTGCGCGAGATCGGCAAGCGCCGGATGGCGCTGCATGGCCCGGCACTTGCCACGGCCGAGAAGCTGGCCGCTTCTCCCGACAAGACCGCACGCTGGATCGGCAAGGACGCCGTGCGCGAATTGACCAATCCGAAGACGCTGGAGAGGCTGGCCAGGCGCAGCTAGACCGGCTTGCTCAACGTCGCGCTTTCGCGCGACGCCGAGTCACAGAACGGTTAGACGCCTCAGGCCGCGTTGGATCCGGACTCGCGATCCAGGATCATGTAGTCGAGCGGCATTTCGGTGGTGAACTTGATCTGCTCCATCGCAAACACCGAAGACACGTCGCGGATCTCGATCTTGGCGATCAGCCGCTTGTAGAAGGCGTCGTAGGCGGCGATATCGGGCACCACCACACGCAGAAGATAGTCGACGTCGCCGCTCATGCGGTAGAACTCGACCACCTCCGCAAACTCCTGGATCACTTCCGAAAAACGCCGCAGCCATTCATGGCTGTGCGAATTGGTACGGATCGAGACGAACACCGTCACCCGGGCGTTGATCTTTTCAGGGTCCAGCACCGCGACACGGCGCTGGATGACGCCCTCTTCCTCGAGCTTCTGGATACGGCGCCAGCAGGGCGTCGTCGAGAGCCCGACCTTCTTGGCAACGTCCGCGACCGCCAGCGTTGCGTCCTCCTGCAACAGGCGGAGGATTTTTCTATCGAGACGATCCATTTTCGGCTCCCAGGGAAAATATTTCCCCATATTCCCTCTTATTTCCGTCACAAACAAGAAAGGAATTCTGCCGCATCGCAACAAAACGAGTGATAATTTGCGTCATCCGGGGTTAATTCGAGAGCGTATTTCCGATCTCAGGAAAGGCAGCAACTCTATTTCGAACCAGGGATTCTGCTTCAGCCAGCCAGTGTTGCGCCAGGAAGGATGTGGCAGTGGCAGCACTTTCGGGCCAGAACGACTGTCCCAGACGGCGCGCCAATCCCGTACCGTCTCGGTCAGCGATCCCCGGCGGGCCGTGCCCATGTGCCAGCCCTGCGCATAGATGCCGATGGTCAGCACGATCTCGATCTGCGGCATCAGCGCCATCAGCGGCGCCCGCCAGGCCGGCGCGCATTCCTTGCGCGGCGGCAGGTCGGCGCCCTTGGCATCCTGGCCGGGGAAGCAAAAACCCATCGGCACGATGGCGAATTTGTCGGCGTCGTAGAATTCTTCCGACGTGACGCCCAGCCAGGTACGCAGTCGGTCGCCGGAAGCGTCGGTGAACGGCAATCCGGAAAGATGCACCTTGGTGCCCGGCGCCTGGCCGGCGAGCATGATGCGCGCCGACGACGACGGTATCAACACCGGGCGCGGCTCGTGCGGCAACGGCTTTCCAAGCGGCGCGTCCACGCAGATGCGGCAGGCGCGCACCGCCTCGGTCAGGCGCTCCAGTTCGGTGCTGAGCATAGACCCTGCCTCAGGCGGCGGCGCTTGGCCGGCTGGAAACGGCCTGATGCCAGCGCCGCACATGCGTGCAGTCTTCCGGCATCTGGATACGGGCCGGTTTCATGAAATCCACCGCCACCAGCCCGGTGATGTCGGCGATGGTGTAACTGTCGCCGGCGATGAATTCGCGGCTCGCCAGTTCCTTGTCCAGAATGTGCAGGAACTCGACCGCTTTCGGCTTGTTGGCCTCGCCCCATTCGGGGATTTGCGGCACCTCCCATTCCTTCATGGCCGGGTGGATATGGCGAAAGGCCTGCGCAACCGGCAGGAACAGATTGAACTCCATGCGCCGCTGCCACATCTCGACCAGCGCCTTGCCGAGCGCGCCTGTACCGAACAGTGCCGGCTCCGGATGCAATTCCTCGAAATAGCGGCAGATGGCGACCGTCTCAGTAAGCACGGTGCCGTCGTCCAGTTCCAGCACCGGCAGCCGCCGCAGCGGGTTGCGCGATGTCACCGCCTCGTTCCTATGTTCCATCGCGCCCATGTCGACCGGCGTCAGCGGCACGCTCAGGCCCTTCTCGGCCAGGAAGATGCGCACCCGGCGCGGGTTGGGCGCGCGTCCGCCATCGAACAGTTTCATCGCCGGCTCCCGGGATTGTTTGAATTGCCCGGCCAACCATAGAGGCGGGTTCACCAGAAGCGAAGCATTTCTCTCAGCCAATCGCCAACGCTGGCGAGCGCCCCGTGCTGCGGCTCGCTGGCGCCGTCATGGGCACGGCGCCAGTCACGCGGCTCCTGGAAACTGCCGGCCCACACGCCGGCGCGGGCGCCACGCGCGGCGGCCTCTTCCTGCTCGAAATCGCCAAAGGCGATCGCCCAGCCCGCCTTCACCAGCGCCGCGTTCAGGTCGACGCCGCCGGCCGTGCAATCGCCCAGCATCCGGCCATAGCGATCGCGCTGCCAGCCCTGGCAGGACACCGGTTGCCCGCCAATCAGCTTCACCAGCGCCTGCCGCGCCAGCTTGCCGCAGGCATAGTCGGCGCCGTCCTTGTTGCAGGTCTGCATGTATTCGGGCGCGTCGATGCCACGCAGGCGGATGCGCTCGGCGCCCAGCGTGATCGTGTCGCCGTCATTGACGATGGCAGCGCCGCTTTCCTGCTTGGTCGCCACCCGGTCGAGCCGCGCCGCCACCAATGCCAGCAGACCAAGCAAAATCACGGCCAGCGCGTAATCGAGCAGCTTGCGCCACGGGCCGCGCGGACGCGGCTGAAAATGCCGCCGTCCAGGCCTTTGCGACCATGTTCGACTCATATGGCAAACAGTCTCTTAATGATTTCGCCTTAGCGTCCAGTCTGGAGCCGCTGCCTGCGACGATTGAAGTTTCATGCCATTGTTAAGCTCGACCACGGCGGACAAGAACATTGTGGACCGCAGCAAGCCGCATCGCAACAGCGATGTCGCGCGCGCTGTGCGGCGTACGCGCGACCGCCTTTCCCAGCAGGCCGGCAATCCCGATTTCGACCGCGAACTTTTGAAATTGCACGCGCGCGCGATGGTCAACGGCGCGGCGGTCGTGCCGCTTCTGGTGCTGACCATTGCCATCGCCGGCGTCCTTTCCGGCATGAATTCCGAGGCGCTGGTGTGGGCGCTCGCCACCATGGGCTGCTATGCCGGCCTCGGCATCATCGCGCGCCGCGTCAACCGCACCGAAGCCGCCGACATCCGGCAAACATCGACCCGTAACGCATTCCTGGCCGCGCATTTCCTCAGCGGCCTCGGCTGGGCCTATTTCGCCACGCTGGGCTGCGGCGGCTGCGTGCTCGACCAGTTCCAGGTTATCAAGGCCGTCATCCTTTTGATGGCGATGGCCGCCACCGCCATCATGGCTTCGTCGCTGCGCGGCGCGCTTCTCGCCACCTTTGCAATTCCCGTCGCCGTCTATGCCTATGTCGGCTCGCATGGCTGGATGCCGGCCGAGCCGATCATGGTGACGCTCTTGGTCGCCGCCCTGCCCTTCTTCGCTTATGTGGCGCACCATCTGCACCGGTCCTCGGTGATGCTGCTGTCGTTCCGCACGGAGAAGGATGCGCTGATCGCCGAACTGGAGACCGCCAAGTCGATGTCCGACGAGGCACGCCGCCGCGCCGAGGAGGCCAACCTCGCCAAGTCGCGTTTTCTCGCCTCGATGAGCCACGAATTGCGCACGCCGCTCAACGCCATCCTTGGTTTCTCCGAGGTGATGGCCAATGAGGTGCTGGGTCCGATGGGCAACGACACCTACAAGACCTATGCAGGCGACGTTCACGATTCCGGCCGCCACCTGCTCGATCTCATCAACGAGATCCTCGACCTGTCGCGCATTGAAGCCGGCCGCTATCAGCTCAACGAGGAGCCGGTGACGCTTCTGGCGGTCGTCGAGGACTGCTGCCACATGATGGAGCTGAGGGCCCGCAACAAGGATATCCGCATCATCGAGGAATTCGAGCGCCAGCTGCCGCGGCTGTTCGCCGACGAGCGCGCCGTGCGCCAGATCACGCTCAACCTGCTCTCCAATGCCGTCAAATTCACGCCAACCGGCGGCGAGGTGCGCGTGCGCGTCGGCTGGACGGCGGGCGGCGGCCAATATGTCTCGATCAGGGACAACGGCCCCGGCATCCCGGCCGACGAGATTCCCGTCGTGCTCTCCGCCTTCGGCCAGGGCTCCATTGCCATCAAGAGCGCCGAGCAGGGCACCGGCCTCGGCCTGCCCATCGTGCAGGGCCTGATGGCCATGCATGGCGGCGAGTTTGAGCTACACTCCAAGCTGCGCGAAGGCACCGAGGCGATCGCCATCTTCCCGCCCACCCGGGTGATGGAAAAGCTGCCGGCGCTGCCGACCAAGATCGCCGCCGCCGGACGGCGCCGCTGAGCCAATAATTTTTCTAGGGTCAAAGCTCAGAATTGATCGTTTGTGCGTGCGCGGTCACGCGCCCATAATTCCTTTCAAGAGACGCAGACAGGTCCCCTCCGGCGCGCATGGGCGCGCCGTTCGTCTCTTCACGACCAACCCGCAAGGAAACCACGAATGACCCGATTTTTGTCGCGCCGGCGGCTACTCGCCGCCGGTTTGCTCGCGGCTCCCATCTACGCTGCCGTCAAGATGAACAACTTCTCCCGAGATGCCCGCGCCGCCCACGGCAAGGAGGGTCGACTGCCGGTGGAAAAGCAGCCGCTGGCCGCGGTGGAGATCCGCCCAGACCTCAATGAAATTTTTGGCAAGGCCGGAACCGTCGGCGCTTTCGTTGCCCTGCAGGGCGACCGGCTGGTGGGCAGCGACCTGCATCTGATCCGCGAACCCCGCCTGCCGGCCTCCAGCTTCAAGGTCGCCCATTCGATCATCGCATTCGAGACCGGCGTCGTATCCGACCCCGACAAGGACATCCTCGCATGGGACGGCGTCGAGCGCAGCTTTCCCGACTGGAACAAGGACCAGACCCTGCGTTCGGCCATCGCCGCCTCCGCAGTGCCCGCCTACCAGCAGATCGCGCGGCGCATCGGCACTGAGCGCATGCAGGCCTATATGGACCTTCTCGACTACGGCAATCGCGACATCGGCGGCGGCATCGACCGGTTCTGGTTGAGCGGACAACTGCGCGTCAGCCCGGTAGAGCAAATTGCCTTCCTGGAGCGCCTGCAACGCCGCGCCCTACCGGTTTCCAGGCGCAGCCAGGATCTGGCGGTCGATGTGATGACCGTCACCAAGGCAGGCGAAGGCGCGATCCGGGTCAAGAGCGGCCTGGTCGGCGTCGATGACAGGAACGGTCTCGACAAGGCAACCGCCGGCTGGCTGATCGGCTTTGCCGGGAAAGGCGGTGTCGAGGTGCCATTCGCGCTTTACCTCGAGGTCCGCGAGGCACGCCACATCGGCGACCGCACGAAACTCGCCATCGAATGCCTGTCGAGGATCGAGGCGGTCTGAAATCCGTCGTAGCGAGTTCTGGCCAGCCGCGTCCCAAGTGGCGCGCCGGCCTTTGCTCAGTTGCGGATCGCCGCCGCCATGCCGGAACTGGTCAACGCCGCCGCCTTGACCAGGCCGGCTGCCAGCGCCGCGCCGTAACCTTCGCCGTGACCGACACCGAGGTCGAGAAGCGGCTTCAGCCCCAGCCGTTCTGCCGCCTTCTTGTGCGCTGGTTCCGGCGAAAGACCGGCAAGCAGGCAATGGTCGAGCGCTGCCGGATTGGCCGCGTGCAGAACCGCCGCCGCAGCGATGGCGGCTAAGCCGTCGAGCAGCACGGGCACCTTTTGGACGCGCGCCGCCAGGATGGCGCCGGCCAGCGCCGCGAACTCGCGCCCGCCGACACGCCGCAAAGCCTCCAACGGGTCCTTGAGGTTCGAGCCGTGAAAAGCCAAAGCCGCATCCACGGCGGCCACTTTTCGCGCCTGCATGGCGGCATCCGCGCCGGATCCCGGTCCGACCCAGTCCGCACCATTGCCACCCAGCACTGCGGCCAGAAGGGCGGCGGCCACGGTCGAATTGCCGACGCCGATGTCGCCGAGACAAAGCAGATCGGTGCCGCCGGCCGTCGCTTCCATGCCGAAGGCCATGGTGGCGGCGCAGCCGCGCTCGTCCAGCGCCGCTTCTTCGGTGATGTCGCCGGTCGGAATATGCAGCGCGAGGTCGAACACCTTGAGGCCGAGATCATAGGCGATGCAGGCCTGGTTCACCGCCGCACCGCCGGCGGCGCACAGTTCCACGGCATTCGCCGTTGCCGCCACCGGGCGTGGCGACACACCCCGGCGCATGATGCCGTGATTGCCGGCGAAGACCGCGACCAGCGGCCGGTTGACCGCCGGCGGCGCCTTGCCGCTCCAGGCGGCCAGCCAGGCCGCGACATCCTCGATGCGGCCGAGCGAACCCGCCGGCTTGTCCGCCTTGGCGAACAGGGCGCGCACACGCTCGCCAGCCGCCGCGTCGGCCGGCGGCAGGTTGGCGATCAGCTCGCGGAAATCGTCGAAGGGCAATGCGCTGGTCATGGCAAGTTCCTGCTTGGGCCGGCCGGCAATAGCCGCCCCGCCCGCCCGGCACAACCGCGCGGCCATGAAAACGACCCGGTTTGGCGTAAAGCGAGAGACTTGCATTGCCACATTCGTTGCACCATGTGGGAGCGTGCCCCTAGGATAATCCCATGACGGCCATCGAATCGCCCTGCATCCTTGTCTGCTCGATCGACATGAAGACCGGCTATTGCTTCGGCTGCGGGCGCACGCGCGACGAAATCTCGGCCTGGCTCGATATGACGCCGGACAAGCGCCGCGCCGTCATGGCGGAACTGCCGGCCCGTCTGGAGACGGTCGAGCGGCGGCCGCGGCGCGAAACCCGGCGCACCCGCATGGCGCGCGAGCGTGGTGAGGCGCTTTGACGGCATGAACCGCGGGCTCATCCTGATCCTCGTCGTCATCGCGGCCGCGGCCGGCCTGCTGATCTACAACGACACCGCCGGCACCACCTTCGGCGTCGGCAACTATGATTTCGGCCGGCTGGTTTGGCTGGGCATCCTCGTCGCCGTCATCGGTGCCGGCCTGCTGCAATCAGGCGGGTCGCTCGGCACCACGGGGCGCAATCTCGGCGCCTGGGCGATCATCGCGCTGGTGCTCGTTGCCGGCTACCAGTACCGCTACGAATTGCAGGATATCGCCAGCCGCGTCACCGCCGGCCTGATCCCCGGCAGCCCGCTGGCGCTGGGCGTGGAAGACGGCCGCGCCACGGTGACGCTGGACAAGGGCGACGGCGGCCATTTCCAGGCGCGCATCCTGGTCAACGGCAAACCGGTGAACACCATCGTCGACACCGGCGCCACCACCACGGTGCTGACCGCCGAGGACGCGCGCGCCGCCGGCATCAACCCGGAAGGATTGAATTACACGGTGCGTGTTTCGACCGCCAACGGCACCGCCAGTGCCGCGGCCGTGCGCACCAACGAACTGGCTTTGGGCAGCATCGTGCGACGCGACATGCCGGTTCTGGTCGCGTCCCCCGGCGCGCTGGAACAGAGCCTGCTCGGCATGAACTTCATCGGCTCGCTGTCGGGCTTCGACATGCGCGGCAACCGCATGATCCTGCGCGACTAAGCACCCTGGGACGTAGACCCGTTACGTCGTAGCCAGATGTGGATTGCGACGCGTTTGAGAGCCGCAAGGTAATTTTCTGCCAGCTTGTCGTATCGGGTTGCGATGCGACGGCTGCCGACCGCCGTTCGGACTTTGACAATGAGGCTGCAAGCCCCAAAAGCTGCTGTTACCCGAGCGAAAAGTAAGGGCGGACAGTGGAGCACCTAAAGCCAGGTCTGGCGGAAATGTTGATCGGGGATTTGCGCCGAGTGGGAGGCAGGCACCCACAGGGTTCGCATCGGCGAAATAAAGGAATGCGGCGCGAGGATCGAGGCCGGATGGACGAGCCGGAATCCGGCGGAACGACAATATCCTAGTGTTTGACGCGTCCGCTAGGCGCCGACCATCCATCCCTGAGGCTGGACGTGAACGACAACACCTTGTTGCTCGACGGGTGGATATTTCATGAAGTGCTTGCGGAACGAGGTCACGAGACCATCGTTCCCGGTGTCTTTACAGAGCTGGTGTATTTGCTTTCCGAGGCGCAGTTCGATCGTGTAACGCGACGCTTTGATCGTCTTCTTTGCAGTGTCGAACATCGCGGACGCGTCATCTGACAGCGACGCAGTGGACCAGAATTCAAATTGGACCTTGAGGTTCTTCCACTCGGGGTGCGCCTTTACAGCAGCGTAGATGACCGGGACATTGTGTTGGAGCCAGTGCGTGAATTCCTTGTTCGGCACGTCTGCGTAGGGATTGTAGCCCTTGCATTCGATGAATGTGACGGACTTATCATCCACGAGGGCAACCACATCGGCTTCTGCTTTTTTCCCTTCTGGCGATTTGAATATCTGGTTCATTTTGACCTGGTGCGAGATCGTCTTCCTGGCGATTTCAGCAGCTAGATATTCGAACAGGGTTCCCCGGAGTTGGACGGACGCACCTTCTATTTTGCCCAGCCTTTTGAAAAGCAGGTCTAGCCCCTCAGGGTTCAGGGCCGTGAACGCCGCCTTGGTCAACACCGAGGAAAGTTGGGCAAGCCCTTCGGCAATCTCATCCCCAAACATATTTCCGGGCGTGGCGGGAACGATGCCGTTCTGCTTAAGCAGGGCAAACGCCTCTTCGGAGTATTTATGTGCAACGAATATCTGCATGCATGGCCCGACGTTCCGAAGGCGCCGAAGCGTCAGGCATTTGTTGATGAACGGGCGAATGCCCTGAACGTCAACCTCCCCGCCAAGATAGACGTCGCAGGCTATAAATCCGGGCTTCATCTTCCCATCCTTGCCCGGTTTCACCATGAAGCTCAAATAAGATGGCGCAGTGAGGTCCCATGCGAATGTACCAACCGTTGGCGCACTGTCCGGCCCGCGCATGGCAACCTTGTCGTAGCTGACGAAGCCTAGTTTCCGCGCCCAATCGCGAACAGCATATAGCAGGAACTCTTCGGTTATCAGGCGGGCGCGCATTTCAGCGGCCATAAAGTCGAAATGGTGTTCGGACTGCACCAGGGATATGCAGGCCCCGAGGCCGGGAACATCCCGTCGTTCCAATAGTCCTGCCTGAATGAGGCGTTGGAGCACCGTTTCCGGCGACAGGTGCTTCGCCTGCTTAAGTGGCGATCCGCTCGCAATTGGAAACTGGGACTCGGGAATGACCCCGCCCCTAAGCCTGATCGCGGCAATGGCGTAGCCATAAGCCGAGTTCGTGTCCTGCAGCGCATCGACCAGATTGCTCCAGTATTCAGGCGAGCCGAATTGCTTCTCTAGGTAAACGTACCGCGCTTTGCGGGGAAAGGTGATGTAGGCTAGCCGCTTCACTTCACCGGAAGCGCGAGAAACACGTTTGCGGGCCGCCGCCGGGGTGAGGCCGAGGTTCTGCACCAGATGGTCGGAGACGGCGCTGGTGAGACAGGGGCCCTGATATCTTATGAAGTTCTCGACCGGATCGACCACGAAGCTCCTCCTTGTCACACAGCGCTATTAATAAATTAAATACATGGCCCCGTCTTCTGTTTTTCGAAAACGGACCTATCCAATTGAATTTGTGAAATAAATCCGAATTTCTTGATCGACGTTCGAAGAACCATGTCACAGTGGAGTGTCGCATAGGCGGAGTTTCCGGACGAATTCCGTCGTTTTAACACTCATCTCAATGCTGTGTTGGCTATGAGATGGGCTAGTCCGTGGCATGGAAAAATCGGGATCTTCGCTTACAACTCATTGAATGACGACATCGGTGACGAAGTCGGCGCGGGAACGCTGTAAGGATGCGTCTGTTAGTTCAGCCAATAGCATGTAAACAGCCTGACCGCTTTCCACCCGACACCGGTCATCTCGCGTTTATAAATTCACGGCCTAGCCTACTCGACACGCGCTGTCGGCGTCAGGCAGCTTCCTCGGCGCCCGCGAAATCGATCGCCGCGAACGCCGCGCGCAACACTTCCCCGCCCGCGCCGGGTTTTGTCGCATCGGTGGACAGGATCTGCCGCCAGCGGCGCGCGCCGGGCAGGCCGTGGAACAGACCGATCATGTGGCGGGTGACATGGCCGAGCCGACCGCCCTGTTCGATGTGGCGCGCGGCATAGGCGGCCATCGTCTCGATCAGCGCCGCGAAATCGACCGGCTCCGGCACAGTCCCGTAGAGCGCGGCGTCGGCGCCGGCCAGTATGCCGGGCGTATGATAGGCGGCGCGGCCGAGCATGACGCCGTCGACATGGCCGAGATGGCGCACCGCCTCGTCGATCGACGGAACACCGCCATTAATGCCGATGAAACGCTGCGGCAGCCGTGCCTTCAGGCGGTAGACGCGGTCATAGTCGAGCGGCGGGATGTCGCGGTTTTCCTTCGGGCTGAGCCCCTGCAGCCAGGCCTTGCGCGCATGCACCCACAAGGCGTCGGCGCCGGCCGCGAACACGCCGTCGGCCAGCGCGTCGAGCGCGACCTCCGGGTCCTGGTCGTCGACGCCGATGCGGCATTTCACCGTCACCGGTATCGCCACCGCCGCTTTCATCGCCGCCACGCAGTTGGCGACCAGCGCCGGCGTCTGCATCAGGCAGGCACCGAACGTGCCGGACTGCACCCGGTCCGAAGGACAGCCGACATTGAGGTTGATCTCGCCATAGCCAAAACCTTCGCCGATGCGTGCCGCCTCGGCGAGCTTTCGCGGGTCCGAACCGCCGAGTTGCAAGGCCACCGGATGCTCGACCGCATCGAAGCCCAGCAGCCGCTCACGCTGGCCATGGATGGCCGCATCCGCCACCACCATTTCGGTGTAGAGCAGCGCATGACGCGTCAGCTGGCGATGGAAGAAGCGGCAATGCCGGTCCGTCCAATCCATCATGGGCGCCACGGCTACTCTATAATATTGATTTTTCAGCATTTTTTCTTTAACATCAGATCATTAGAACCTGCTGAGTGCAGACGAATTTACGCCAGAATACGACCCTTTTCGCCACGTTTCGATCTCTCAGTGCACACGGAGCGCACACGAAAAAATGGCCACCTACACAAAGCTCTCGTCCGGTTCCTGGCGTGTCCAAGTCCGTCGCAAAGGTCGCTACGTCAGCGAGACCTTCCTGCGCCGAGACGACGCACGGCGCTGGGCGACCGAAGCCGAGCGCCAAGTCGATCGCGGTGAGACGCCGACCAAGTCCCGTATCGCGCGCCTGAAAACTTTCGGCGAACTCATCGACCTTCATATCAACGACATGTGCGATGTAGGCAAGTCCCCTCGCCGCTCCAAGGCCGCAACCCTCGATATGCTCCAAAGACATCTGGGGAAGTGCAACATCGCGGCTCTCGATCGCGAACGACTCATTCGTTTTGGTCGCGACCGGGCCACCCAAGGCGCCGGGCCAATGACGCTCGGTATCGACATCGGCTTTGTAAAACTTATCCTGTCTCATGCCGCTGCGGTGCACGGACTGCCCGTCAAGGTCGAACCGGTTGATCTCGCGCGTATCGCCCTAAAGAGGCTTGGCCTCGTTGGGAAAGGCCACCAGCGCGACAGGCGACCGACCCAGGATGAACTCGACAGGCTCATTGCTCACTTCGATGCAAACCCTCGTCAATTGGCACCGGTTAGCCAGATCATACGTTTCGCCGTCGCAACCGCGATGCGCCAGGAGGAAATCTGCAAGGCGCGCTGGTCCGATATGAATACTCGCACGCGGATGCTTCTCATCCGTGACCGGAAAGACCCACGCAACAAGAAAGGCAACAATCAGCGCATACCGCTATTCGCGGCAACCGGATACGATGCGTGGGCCATTGTCGAGGAGCAACGGGCACGGCGCAGCAATGACGACGATCGGATTTTCCCGTTCAATCATCGGTCAGTCGGCACCGCCTTCCGTCGAGGATGCGCTGACCTGGATATCCACGATCTTCATTTTCATGATTTACGACACGAAGGCACGAGCCGCCTTTTCGAGGCCGGATTCACAATTGAACAGGTAGCTCTGGTAACCGGACACAAGGACTGGAAAATGCTGAAACGGTACACGCACCTTAAGCCCGAGGCACTTCACGCAGTGCTGGCGAACCGTGCTGCGTAACGCGATGGTCGCCTCCGTGTTCGACTGCAGTATGGGCCAAAACTTCAAACCAGACTACGAATCTGGGGGTCAGGAGTTCGAATCTCTTCGGGCGCGCCATTTCAGTACAGAACTGCGAACGCCAAAAGCCGCCGATTTTACGCTCGAAGCGGCAACGAGGGTTCTCAGCAGCTCCGACTTCGATCCCGTGATGCGAACCTCGGTGTCTGCGACCTCAACGCGCTGCGCGAAGGCGCGCAGATGATCCCGCCGATAACCGCCGCCTTCGAGGCGCAGCCCGGCGCGGGCGGCGCTGGAGAAGGTCTCGATCATGTCCGGGGTGATCGCCTGATTGCCTGCGCTGTCGAGCGTTGCCTGAATGCGTTCGGCGTCGGCCGTGGCCTGATCCCGAAGCGCCTTGAGGCCGGCGATGCGCTCTTTCAGCGCTGAATCGTCCAGAGCGGCTACGCCGGATTCGATGGCGTCATAGAGCCGGTTGAGCCGCTGGTCGGTCTCGGTGATTCGCCGGTTGAGTTCAGCGAGGTGTTCACGGCGGCGCTCGGCGCGTTCCTGTCGGCGGTCGAGGAGGCTGAAGAGGATAGTTTCCAGACGTTCCGGCTGGAGCAGCCGTTCTTCCAGGTGGCTCGCGATCAGATCGTCAAGTTTGTCCATCGGGATCGATCGTCCCTCGCAGCCAGTCTTGCCCTGACGCGCCTTGGTTGAGCAGGTGTAGTAGCGATACATGCCGCCCGCGCTGCCCTTGCCGGTGCGCAGCGTCATTGCGCCCTCGCATTTGGCGCAGAAGCAGATACCGGTAAGGAGGGTGGGACCGCTCGTGACGCGAGCCGGCACCAGCATGGGGTTGCGGGATTTCAGCTTCGCCTGAACCGCATCGAAGGTCTCGCGGTCGATCAGCGGCGGCACCGCCATGACTGCGACCTCGCTCTCGGGCTTTTTCTCGCGGTTCTTATGCGAGCGGGTGTTGAATCGGTGCTCACCGATATAGGTCGTGCGGGTCAGGATCGAGTGGATTTGTGCGAGGCCCCAGCGTCCACCGTCGCGGGTGAAGATGCGCCGCTCGTTGAGATGGCAGGTGATGGCTTTGACGCCCAACGGACCGGAATTGCCATCGCCTTCGAGGAACAGCCGATAGATCAGCCGCACTGTATCGGCGTGCAGCGGGTCGATCTCCAGTTTCTTCTTGGTCTTCGATCCGCGCTGCTCGGCTGCGATGATGCGATAGCCGATCGGCGGCAGCGCGCCATTCCAGAAGCCTTGCCGCGCATTCTCGTTCATGGCGCGCAGGACGTGCTTGGCGTTCTCCTTGGACTGATACTCGTCGAACAGCGCCATGATCTGGCGCATCATGACGTGCATGGGATCGTCGCCCATCTCCTGCGTGATGGAGACGAGCTTGACGCCATTCTTCGCCAGCTTGCGGACGTAGAACTCAAGCTCGAAGTGGTCGCGGAAGAAACGGCTGAAGGAATGCACCACGACGACATCGAAGGGTGCGGGCTTCGATGTGCCCGCTTCGATCATACGCTGGAATTCGGGGCGGCGGTCGTTGGTGGCGGAGGCGCCGGCTTCCACGAAGGTTTCGATGAGCCGATAGCCGCGCGATGCGCAATAGGCTTCGCCCTGTTTGCGCTGATCGGGGATCGATACGTCGTGTTCGGCCTGCCGCGTGGTGGAGACGCGCAGGTAGAGGGCGGCGCGCTGGGCGACATCGGGACTGTGCATATTCATCGCCTGCCTCCCTTCATTTTGCGGCGCTCGATCAACGGCAACTCCAGGGTCACGCGGTCATACAGCACCGTGGGCACAACTTTCTGACCTTCGCCGGGGTCCATTCGGACAAGGCCATAGTTCGCCATCGTTTTGAGTGTTCGAGACAGACTGGACTTGGCTCGCCCAGTAATTCTTGACAGATCCTCCAGCGATCCGGGCGATTGTTCGTCGATAACGCGCAGCAACTCGCGGTTTCCGCTGGAGAGAATTTGCGCGAAGGATTCGGTGGAGGTGAACCACACCTTCGGATCGTCCGGCGCGGGCTTTTCGTCGCCGCGTGCGATCCGCATGGTGCGAGCCTTTATTTCTTCATAGTCGGCGATTCCGACCTGCAGCGTCTTCATAAAATGTCTCGCTCCTTCAACACCACATCCACCGCCTGCCCGAAGGCGGCTCGAAGAGCGTGTCGAGGGTCGGGTCGTGATCCTCGCTCACGACCTATCGTTAACATCAGATGTTAATGGTGGCAAGTCCGCGTTCGGGGACGTGTTCTCGATGGGGCCGAACAGTCGGTCGAGCACATCGCCGAAGTAGCGCTCGAAGATGTCAACCTCGACCTCTGTGACCGGCACACGCTCGGGCCAGTCGTCGTCGACGCGCCAGGTTCTGGTCGTGTTTCTGGTCGGCGAGTCGCGATGCGCCGCCGGCGCATCACTGTAATAGTCATAGAGATCGTCAGGCAGCGTGCCGGGAACGGGATGCTGGGGACGGCCTTTATGACGACGGACGCGCGATCGGTTCATCATGGCAATATCGCGCGAAGCAAGAATCCAAAGAACAACCCATTTCTACGCCAGACACGGAACTCATCGAGTTTCTGAAGAATGCTGCGTTGAGTTTCAAGGCCATTGTCGCGCCAAACTGCAATTAACGTGCAAGATTTTTGTCATCTCTCCTCGTTTTCGAGGAGAGACATGCAGTCCTAAACTCGCGATTTTCGTTTGTGATTTTCGCGGATTTGATTCTTTGGAGCGTGCATGCTGGTGAAGACGGGGCTGAACAAAGACTGGAGCGGCCGATCGCTAAAGAGCGGACTGAGAACAGTGAAGACAATATCGGTCTTCCATGATCGCAACCGATCGTTCCAGACTGCAGGACCGTCTCATCGAACCGTCCCTGCACCGCGCGCTTGCCTTGCTCGTTAGCTCGGCGCCAGCCTGCGCTACCGGTTCTGACGGAGATCACGCCATCGATTTTATCCGTTGCTCGGTGACCGTAGCCGCCGGTGTGAGTCCGACAAGAGGTGCTGATGACGCAGCGCAGGCCGTCCACGGCCGCCGGCATCGTCGGATGTCCGCCGCTGGCGACGCGACGGCTGGTGCTGCCCTGCCTGCTCGACGGGCGCTGGGACGGACCGAACCTTGCCCGCGGCGCCAACGATGCCGACGCCATTGTGACCGCACTGCCGCATTGGGAGCACGATGGTGAGGCGTCGCCCCTGCAAGTGGTCGGAGGAAGCCGACGCCCTGCACTGCCGGCAGTGCCGCCTTCTGGGCACACGCATCCCGCTCGCCTCGTTGATCCAGGCTGTCGCCGTCGGCGAGCATTTGAACTTCCGGCATGCGGCCACCGCGCTCGGCGTCAGCCAGTCGTCGGTGAGCGAGCGCATCCGTGCATTGGAAGAGACGCTCGGCGTCCGTCTGTTCGAGCGACGGCATCGTGGCGTCCAGCCGACCGAAGCTGGACGCTTCTTTCTGGCGCAGGTCGCCGATGGAATAGACCAGCTTGCCTATGCGGTGAAGACAGCCGGGATGATTGGCACCGGCGAACTCGGCCGCGTGCGGCTCGCCGTGCCGACGACGATCGCCGCCGGATTCCTGGCCGATCTTCTCCATTGTTACCGTCAGCAGTGGCCGGGCGTTGAACTGGAGCTATTCGACGGACGTGCCAAGGACGCGATCCTGCGGGTGCGCGAAGGCAGCCTGGACGTTGCATTCGTCGCTGCGATCACCGACGTCCCGGATTGCCACTGCCGGGCGCTTTGGACGGAACCCCTGTTCATCGCGGTGTCGACACGCGATCTCCGCGCCAGCGGCGACGCGCTGCATTGGTGCGACCTGAAGGATGATTTATTTCTGGTGCGCTACAACGGAACCGGACCACAGGTGCATGATCATGTCTTGCGCCGCTTTGAAGAACGTGGCCTGCAACCGCGCGTGCAACGCTGCAACGTCGACCGCTGCTTGCTCCTCTCGATGGTGGCGGGCGATTACGGAATAACCCTTTGCAGCGAAGCAACAGCGCAAGCCGCCTTTCCTGGCGTCACTTTCTTGCCGCTGCGCGACGAACCGGAGCCGCTAAGGTTCAGCGCCATTTGGTCGCCGCACAATTCCAGCAAAGCGCTTCGCGGCCTACTGGATCTCGCCCGGAGTCGGGCCACGATCTAGCGCGAAGCGCGGCGCGCCTTTGCAAATCCCCGGTCGGACGTGATGAATCGCTCCAGCATCGGCACGATCAGCTTCATGGGGTCTGTGACAGGCTGGCCAGTCTCACGGGCGAGTGCTTCCGCATAGGCCGTGAGATCCCGATGAAGAGAAGCAGGCAGTTCCACCGCCGCCTTTACAGGTTTCTCATCCACGATCGGCCCAAGCTTCAATTTTGCCATGTCAGCCTCCGTAGGATTCGAGAACGAGATCGCGCGTGACGATGACGCGGACCGGGAAGCCCGGCCGGATGGTCAGGGTCGGCGCGATGTTGAGCTGGCGCTGAACGATCTGCTGACCCGTCTGGTTGATGCTGTCCGAAGCCCCGCGTCGTAGAGCGCGAACGATGTCGCTCTCCTGGCCCGATGAACCGGCCTGCGCGCCGACGCTCAAGATGGTGGAGAGCGCGGCGGCCTTGAACAGTTCGCCCCAATGATAATCGACACCATCCTCGAGGCCGGCGTATCCCTCGCCGTCGGCGCCAGGCTGACGCTCCAGAACGATGGAGCGGCCATTGGGGAAGATCAGCCGGTTCCAGACGAGGAGTATGCGCCGCTGACCGAAGCCGACGCCGCTGTCATATTGACCGATGACGCGCGTGCCCTGGGGCACAAGCAATATCTTGCCCGTCGGACTGTCATAGACGTTTTCCGTCACCTGCGCGGTGATCTGGCCGGGAAGATCGGAGCGGATGCCGGTGATGAGCGCGGCGGCGATGACGGCGCCGGCCTGCAGGACGTTCTTCGACGCCGGCGCGGCCACCCGATCCGGCGCGACAGTGCGCTTGTCGGGCGCCTGGTTGAGGAAGGCGAGCTGGCGATCCTGCGCGGATGGCGTCGCTGGCTGCGGCGCGAGGCCGAGGCTGGCGAGATCGGCCGGCGGCGTGGCGGTCGCGGTGGGCTGTGCCAAGGCCCCAGCACTGGCGGGCCGAGTCTCGGTCGAGGCGAACAACCGTGCGGTCCGCGCCGCCTCCAGCTCCTGCGCCCGGCGCTGCTCCTCGGGGGTCGGTCCCACCGGGCCTGATGCTGGCGCGCTGATCGGCGGGACTGTAGCGCCATTCTGCGCATTCAGGATCGGGCGGCCGAGATCGCCGGGGAGCGGCGGGCCGAGCTTTGGGACGCCGGAATAATCCTTCGGCAAGCCAGCGAGCCCGTCCGGGGTCGAGCGATTGTCGGTCGAATACAGTTCCTGTCCCTGGCCCTGGTGACGGGTCTGAAGCGCATAGATCAGCGCGCCGCCAACACCGAGGCTGGCAGCGAGACCGAGACCGGCCAGCACCTTGCGGGACAGGCGGGTCACACGCGGCGGCTCGGCGCGCAGGCGCATCGTCACAGCCGGCTCGCCGGTGAGCGGCCGGGTGTCATCATCGTCGGCCGGCTGAGGCTGGGGCGTCGAACCCGGCGCCCGACCTTCTTCCTTTTCGGGATCGCGTTCGTCGCTCACGATGCCGGCCTCCCGTCGGTGCGGGAGATGCGGACGCGCTTCTGGTCTTTGCCCGCACCGAACCGCAGCTCGGCGGCGGCGAACAGCCGGTCGACGATCATGTAGTTTCCGCGTACCCGGTAGTTCACCAGTTCGGATGTGTCGCCCTCCGGCCCGACAACGAACAGCGGTGGCATCTCGCCCTGACCGATGCCGCGCGGAAATTCGATGAACACTTGGCGACCGTCATCGAAGGCGCGTAGCGGTCGCCATGGCGCACGATCGCCTGTCACTTCGTAGCGGAAATTGACACGGGCGAGATCAATGCCGCCCGACACCGGCTGCGCGGCCTCCGCCTGCTGGTTCTGGCGGCGCAGCGCGATGAGCTGGTCCTGTGGATATTGCCAGGACACCGACGCCATGTAGGTCGCGGGCGTCGCGCGCAGCTCCATGTGATAGGTGCGCCTGTCGGTGTTGATGACGAGATTGGTCATCAGCTCGGCGCGGGTTGGCTTCACGAGGATATGGATCTGCTTGGCGGTGCCCACGCCGCTCTCGGTGTCGCCGATGATCCAGCGCACGGTGTCGCCGGCGGCGACGGGACCGGAGCCGACGAGCTGCTCGCCGGGCTGAAGCGCGATGTCGGTGATCTGCCCCGGCGAGGCATAGACCTGATAGAGCGCGCCATCGACGAAGGGATAGACCTGCATCGAGTTGATGAAGCCGTTGCGGACGGGTTGGACGCGTGCGGCGGCGTTGGCCTGATTGACGCGCGCGGCGGGATCGACCGGCTCCGGCTCGGGCTTCCCGTCCTTGCCGACTGGCTTCAACTGACCGGGCAGCGGGAGCGGTTTCGGCAACTCTACGACCTGCACGGGTTTCGGCGGATCGGCGGCGATGACGGCGGGCGCGGCATCGTCATAGGAAATTTCGGGCGGTGGCGTATGGGTGGCGCAGCCGGCGAGCGCCGATGTGCAAAGTAGGAGAAGCGGCAAGCCGGATTTACGGAAACCCGGCATGGCGCGGCTGAGGAAAGCCGGACGCCCCGCACTCCAGGGGGCGGCTTTGCGGAGTGCTGGTGTCATTGTCCAAGCTCCTTCGACCAGTTGATGGCGTTGATGTAGATTCCGAGGGGATTCTTCCGCAGCGTGTCGGCATCGCGCGGGGGCTGCACAACGACGGTGAGGATGGCGGACCAGCGCTCGGTGGAAGCCAGCGAGCCGTCCTGATAGCGGCGCTCGATCCAAGCGATGCGGAAGCTCGACGGCGAGGCGCGGATGACCGACGATACCTCGATCGCGATTTGCTGCTTGCCGACCTTGGTGAAGGGGTCGTTGGCGCGCGCATAGTCATTGAGCGCCAGCGCGCCGCCCTGGGTCGTGAAGTCGTAGGCGCGCAGCCAGTTCTGCCGCACGATGATGGCGTCGGACGGGATCGAGCGGACCTGCTCGATGAAGCGCGCGAGATAGAAGGCGATCTGCGGATCGTTCGGCTGATAGTCGGCGGTCGCCGGCGCGACGGCCTGCGCCTGGCCGAGCCGATCGACCTGCACCACCCAGGGCACAATCGAGCCATTGGCGGACTGCCAGACCAGCGCCGCCGAAAGACCGGCCGCGAGTACCAATGAGCCGAAGGCCATGTAGCGCCAGTTGCGAGCCTGGACGCGGGCTGAGCCGATCCGGTCGTCCCAGACCTGCGCGGCGCGCTGATAAGGCGTCTCGGGCTGAGGGGATTTGCCGTAGTGGGTGGATGGTCGTTTGAACATTGTCAGTCGCTTTCGGAGAGGTTGACGGAGGAGCCGCCGCCATGGCTGTCGCCGCTGCGCACGGCGTGGGCGGCCGCGGAGGCGCCGTGGGACATTTGCTGGGAGCGTTTCATGCGCTTCGCCCAGGCTGGCGGGCCGTCGCTGGTGGAAGATGCGGCTCCCGGAGATGCGGTCTCTGCAGCGGTTGCCGTCGTTGCCCCGGGTGCGCCCGTGGCGATCTCCGTCGCGGCCTGGCCACCGGCCTGATAGCTCTGCTTCAGGCTGTCGGCGGCGCGGCCGGCCGCGCGCTTCAACGGTGAGACGGCCGCCCTCGCGCCGGTGCTCGCAACATTGCCCAGGCCAGAGGCGACGCCCGATGCGCCCGATTGTCCGGCCGCGCCGAGGCTGTAGGCGGTGGAGGCGCCGCCCGCGAGGGCTGCGCCTCCACGAGCCGCGGCGGCAGCACCGCCAGCTAGCGCAGCGCCACCCGAGGCGACTGCGCCGGCGGCGGCCGCACCTGCGGCGACCATGCCGCCGGCGGCAAGACCAGTGCCAATGGCCGCGCCGGCGCCGAGCTGCGGACCACCCGAAATCAGGCCGTTGGCGATGCCGGGGCCGAAAATGCCGAGACCGAGCAGCGAAAGCGCGGCGAGCACGATCGCCATGGCGTCGTCGATTGATGGCGTGTTGCCTCCGAACCCGGAGGTAAATTCGGAAAAGAGCGTCGATCCGATGCCGATGATGACAGCGAGCACCAGCACCTTGATGCCGGAGGAGATGACGTTGCCCAGCACGCGCTCGGCCATGAAGGCGGATTTGCCGAACAGGCCGAAGGGAATGAGGACGAAGCCGGCCAGCGTCGTCAGCTTGAACTCGATCAGGGTGACAAAGAGCTGGATCGCGAGGATGAAGAACGCCAGCAGCACCAGCGCCCATGCGAAAAACATGCAGGCGATCTGGATGAAGTTCTCGAAGAACGACCAGTAGCCCATCAGGTTGGAGATGGAGTCGAGCAGCGGGCGGCCGGCATCGAGGCCGGTCTGTGCCACCTTGCCCGGGCGCATGAGATCGCTGACGGCAAAGCCGGTGCCCGACGCTTTCAGGCCGAGACCCGCGAAGCTCTCGAAGATGATACGGGCGAGATTGTTCCAGTTGGAGATCAGGTAGGCGAAGACGCCGACGAAGAGGGTCTTCTTGACGAGGCGCGCCATGATGTCGTCGTCGGCGCCCCACGACCAGAAGAGCGCGGCGAGCGTCACGTCGATGACGATGAGCGTGGTGGCGATGAAGCCCACCTCGCCGCCGAGCAGCCCGAATCCGCCGTCGATGTAGCGTGTGAAGACCTCGAGGAAATGGTCGATGACGCCGGTGCCGCCCATGTCAGCGGATCTCCGGCCGGGCGGGATCAGCCAGATCCGCCGGCGCACTCCGAAACAACGTCGTCGGCGCAACCGGTGTCGGTAAGGATGTCTGGGCTGGTTGCCCGAGGAAGCGGCGACGGTTCTCGGCCCATGCTTTCAGGCAGCCGGGATCGCTCGTGCCAGCCTCGCCGATCTCGGAACAGCGAAGCAATTCGGCGGCGAGAGGATCTTGTGCGGCGACGGGACGGCCCTGCGTCGCGAGGGCGTCCGGCGAAACGTCCTTGCGGTTCATCTCGATCGCGGTCGCCGTGATGGCGACCGCGACGAAGACGATGGCGCCGACGCGCGCGAGGGTCTTGCCGTCCATCACGCCAGCCTCAGTTGCCGCTGCTCGGGAACATGCGCGCATTGCCGGGCTGGTAGCCTGAGCCCGGCGTCAGGAAGCGTCGGCGTTGCTCGCGACCCTGTTCGGCAGCGGTGGCCTGCTCGGCCGACTGCAATGCCTGTGCCCGACCGTTGGCCGCGACGACGGCAGTGAGATCGGCGAGCTGCTGGGCCTGAAGCGCGAGAAGCTGGTTGCCGGCCTGCGTCGCCTGAAGCGCGCCGGTTGCGCCCTGGCTCTGGCCGACCAGCGCCGACATCTGGGCGCGGTTGGTGTCGATGTTGCCGACGACGCCGGCCTGCACGCGCATGGCATCCTGCAGGCCGCCGACCGTGTTCTGCCAGCGCGAGCGAGCATCGGTGATGAGCTGCTGATCCGTCGCCGACATCGAGACGTTGCCGTATTTCTGCTGGAACGCCCGGTCGATCTGCTGGACGTCATAGGCGATGTTCTGGGCCTGCTGGAGGAGCTGTTGCGTCCGCTGAACCGACTGCTGAAGCTGTTGGAGCGATGAGTACGGCAGGCTCGCAAGGTTGCGCGCCTGGTTGATCAGCATCTGCGCTTCGTTCTGAAGTGAGGTGATCTGGTTGGTGATCTGCTGGAGCGATCGCGCTGCCGTCAGCACATTTTGTGCATAGTTCGAGGGATCGAACACGATGATCGCGTGAGCTGGCGTCGCCAGCATCGGCGTGAGCGCGACGGGAGCGATCAGCAGCGCGGCAGCGAACCGCGCTGCGCGGGAATTGCGCAGTTTCATTGGGACGTCTCCTTGTTGATGAGCGTGGGGATGAGGTCAGCCGCCCAGCCGACCTCACGGTGATCGAGCCAGGCGGCGAGGAAGCCGTCGCGTCCATGTTCGGCGACGATGCGGGCGATGGCCGCCTGGTCGGTCTTCGACGACGCGGCGCAGAGCGCGAGCGCCACATCGGACAAGCCGAGTTCGAACAGCCGATTGCCGCGACGGGACTGGCAGTAATAGTCGCGCTTCGGCATTGCCCGCGCGATGATCTCGATCTGGCGGTCATTGAGGCCGAAGCGCCGGTAGATCGCGGTGATCTGCGGCTCGATCGCGCGCTCATTCGGCAGCAGAAGCCGGGTCTGGCAGCTCTCGATGATGGCGGGCGCGATCGCCGAGCCGTCGATGTCCGACAGGCTTTGCGTGGCGAAGATGACGCTGGCGTTTTTCTTGCGCAGCGTCTTCAGCCACTCACGGAGCTGGCCGGCGAAGCCGTCATCGTCCAGCGCCAGCCAGCCCTCATCGATGATGAGGAGGGTCGGCGAGCCGTCGAGCCGGTCTTCGATGCGATGGAAGAGATAGGAAAGGACCGCGGGCGCCGCGTCGGTGCCGATCAACCCTTCGGTCTCGAACGCCTGAACAAAGGCCGATCCGAGATGCTCGCGCTCGGCGTCGAGCAACCGGCCGTAGGGACCGCCGACGCAATAGGGCCGGAGCGCCTGCTTGAGATCATTCGACTGGAGCAGCACGACCAGGCCGGTGATGGTACGTTCCTCTATGGGCGCCGACGCCAACGAGGTCAGCGCCGTCCAGATGTGCTCCTTCGCCTCGGGCGTGATCGCGACACCCTCGCGAGTCAGGATCGACACGATCCAGTCACCCGCCCAGGCGCGCTCGGGCACGTCGTGAATGCGGGCGAGCGGTTGAAGGCTGACGCTGTCGACGGCGCCATCGCTGAGATCGCCACCAAGATCGTGCCAGTCGCCGCCCATGCCGAGCGCCGCCGCCCGGATCGAGCCGCCGAAGTCGAAGGCGAAGACCTGGGCGCGGGCATAGCGTCGGAACTGGAGCGCCATCAGCGCCAGCAGCACGGACTTGCCTGCGCCGGTCGGGCCGACGATCAGCGTGTGGCCGACGTCGCCGACATGAAGCGAAAGCCGGAACGGGGTCGAGCCTTCGGTCTTGCCGAAGAGCAGTGGGGGCGCTGCAAAATGCTCGTCCCGCACCTCGCCCGCCCACACCGCAGACAGCGGGATCATGTGGGCGAGATTGAGCGTGGAGATCGGAGGTTGGCGGACGTTCGCATAGACGTGGCCGGGCAGTGATCCGAGCCAGGCGTCCACCGCGTTGATGGTCTCGGCCATCGCGGTGAAGTCGCGGCCCTGGATGACCTTCTCGACTAGCCGCAACTTCTCGTCGGCTATGCGCGGATCGTCATCACACACCGTCACCGTCGCGGTGATATAGGCCATGCCGGCATAGTCAGCGCCGAGTTCCTGGAGCGCGAGATCGGCATCAGCCGCCTTGTTCGCGGCATCGGTGTCCACGAGGACGGATGCCTCGTTGGTCATCACCTCCTTGAGGATCGCGGCGATCGACTTGCGCTTGGCGAACCATTGCCGCCGGATCTTGGTCAGCAGCTTGGTCGCGTCGGTCTTGTCGAGCAGGATCGCGCGCGTCGACCAGCGATACGGAAATGCGAGACGGTTCAGCTCGTCGAGCAGGCCTGGCGTCGTCGCCGTTGGAAAGCCTGTGACGGTGAGGATGCGCAGATGCGAGGCGCCAAGGCGCGGTTCGAGCCCGCCGGTCAGCGGCTGGTCGGCGAGAAGCGCGTCGAGATAGATCGGCGTCTCGGGCACGCGGACACGGTGCCGTTTGGTCGAGACGCAGCCGTGGAGATAGGTGAGCGTCTCCGCGTCATCGAGCCAGCGGCATTCCGGCATGAAGGCTTCGACCAAGCGCAGAATGCGATCGGTGCGATCGGCAAAGCCGGTGATCACCTCGTTGGGGTCGAGGCCCGACTTCTCCCGTCCCTCATAGAGCCAGGATTCGGCGCGCGCGGCGTCTTCCGCCGGCGGCAGATAGGTGAAGGTCAGGAAATAGCTCGACTCGAAATGCGCGCCGGCCTCCTCGAAATCCGCCCTGCGCTCGGCATCGACCAGCGCGGAGGCAGCGTCGGGAAAGCGGCTGTCGGGATAGAGGTTCGAAGGGTGGCGTTGGGCTTCGACGAAGATCGCCCAGCCGGAGCCGAGGCGACGGAAGGCGTTGTTGAGGCGGCCGGCGACGGCGACCAGCTCGGCCGGGACGGCGCTGTCGAGGTCGGGGCCGCGAAACCGCGCGGTGCGCTGAAAGCTGCCGTCCTTGTTGAGGACGATGCCGGCGCCAACCAGCGCGACCCAGGGCAGGAAGTCAGCGAGCCGGCTGTTGCGGTTACGATATTCGGCGAGGTTCATCATCGGCGCGCTCCCCGTCAGACCGAGAGGTGCGCGGGGACGCGCAGATGGCGGCGCACCACGTCGACGAAGAGCGGATCGCGCTTCGCGGCCCACACCGCCGCGACATGGCCGATCGCCCAGATGGCGATGCCGACCAACCAGAGGCGAAGGCCGAGGCCAACGGCGCCAGCGAGCGTCCCGTTCATGATGGCGATGGCGCGCGGCGCGCCGCCGAGCAGGATCGGCTCGGTCAGCGCCCGGTGAACGGGAGCCGTGTAGCCTGGGACATCGCCGCCCTGTTCGACACCGCCCGTCATCAGACGAGCGCTCCGCCGCCGAACGAGAAGAACGACAGGAAGAAGCTCGACGCCGCGAAGGCGATCGACAGGCCGAAGACGATCTGGATCAGCCGGCGGAAGCCGCCTGATGTGTCGCCGAAGGCGAGCGTCAGGCCGGTGACGATAATGATGATCACCGCGATGATCTTGGCGACCGGGCCTTCGATCGACTGCAGGATCTGTTGCAGCGGCTGCTCCCACGGCATTGACGAGCCGGAGGCATGGGCGGGCGCGGCCATCATCACAGACAGCGTGGCGACGGACACGGTCATGGCGAGACGGCGGCGGACTTGAGTCCGGCACATTGAGCGCAGGCGTTGGATCACAGGCGTTCTCCTTCAGGGCTTGGGGTGAGCGAGGTCGGGCCGCCGGTGCCCTCGATGACGGCCGGCGCGACGCGGTAATCGCCATCGAGGCCGAGGCCCTTGACGCGTGCGAGCTCGGAGAGCCGGCGCGCCGAGCCGCGGCCGGAGAGGACGGCAACGATGTCGATCGTCTCGGCGATCAGCGCGCGCGGGACGGTGACGACGGCCTCCTGGATGAGCTGTTCCATTCGGCGCAGCGCACCGATCGCGCTGCCGGCATGGATCGTGCCGACGCCGCCGGGATGGCCGGTGCCCCAGGCCTTGAGCAGTTCCAGGGCTTCGGCGCCGCGCACCTCGCCGATCGGAATACGATCGGGGCGAAGACGCAGCGAAGAGCGAACGAGATCGGAGAGAGAGGCGACGCCGTCTTTCGTGCGCATCGCCACGAGGTTCGGCGCGGCGCATTGCAGTTCGCGCGTATCTTCGATGATGACGACGCGATCGTCGGTCTTCGCGACCTCTGCGAGCAATGCGTTGGTCAGCGTGGTCTTGCCGGTGGACGTACCGCCGGCGACCAGAATGTTCGCGCGCGCAGCGACGCCTTCGCGTAACGTCTCGGCCTGCGCTGTCGACATGATGCCCGCTGCGACATAGTCGTCGAGGGTGAACACTGCGACGGCGGGCTTGCGGATCGCGAAGGCTGGAGCCGCGACCACAGGCGGAAGAAGACCCTCGAACCTTTCCCCGGTCTCGGGGAGTTCGGCGGAGACACGCGGCGCGCCGGCATGGACTTCGGCACCGACGTGATGGGCGACCAGGCGGACGATGCGCTCGCCGTCGGCTGCCGGCAGCTTACGGCCGGTATCCTCAAGCCCGCTGGAGAGACGGTCGATCCAGAGCCGCCCGTCGGGATTCAGCATCACTTCGACAATGGACGGGTCTTCCAGGAAGCCAGCGATGGCAGGTCCGAACGCCGTGCGCAGCATGCGCGCGCCCCGCTGGATCGCCTCGGATTGCTGGTGCGTGGTCGTCATCTTGTCCCCGTGCTGGCGGGGACGCGGCATGCAGTCCCCTGACGGGGATGATTAAAAGAGCCGGAAATCGGGTCGGTTCAACAAGTATCTCGATGCGTGCGGCCATGGCGAAGAAAAGGCGGCAATCGGCGGAGTTGAATATTCAGCCTGGATCGCCGTTTGTCTTGAAGAGCGCATGGTCTGCGCCGTCGCGCAGCGAGTCGACATCGCGCGAAAGCTCTTTCAGGAACCTGTCGCCGGTCGCCAATCGCCGACCGAGCGATTGCATGAAGCCTTCGAAGCGTTCCGTTCCTTTCGCGCGCGCCGAGGCTTGCGCGCTTTCGGGCAATGGCGGCGTGATAGTGAGCCAAAAGCGGATGAACAGCGAGACGGTCTCGCCCAGGATGGCGATATCCTCGTCGAGCCCATCGATCTGGCGGCCGAGCTTGTCCATGCGGCGTGCGAACACGGCCTCGAGCCGTTCGGAGGCGTCGGCCGAGAGGAAGGACGCGACGGCTGCTTCGATCACCGCGGATTTGGAGACATTGCGCCGGAGCGCCAGCGCCTCGACCTGCTTCAGTAGGCCGGGGTCGAAATAGACGTTCATGCGGGTCTTGGCCTGCACCGGCATCTCCTACAATTCGATGCCGTCGGCCGGGTCCATCGTCGCCTGCCGGGCGACGATGCGAATACGCTGGCGCAGCGCTCGCGCCTTGGCGGCGTCCACGTCGGGCTCATCGTCCAAAAGATCAAACTCCTGCTCGGGCGGCCGCGCGGCCGGGACGATCTCTTCATGCTCGGGCAATTCCGGCTCGCGGCGGATGCCGGCATTGGCCGGATCGCCATCGGCGCCGTCGCTTGTTGTGGTTGCCGCCGCTGCGGCCGATGGCGCGATCACACGCGCCGACCATTCATCCGTCATCGTCGCTGCGGCTCGCGGCGCGATAAGATCGGGCGGCGGCAGGATGCGCTCCTTGAAGCGCGCATCCTCGAAATAGCGCGCCTTCTTCGCCCGGATCGGCGGCGTGCCCGCCACCATGACGATCTCGTCGCTGGGCGGAAGCTGCATGATCTCGCCGGGCGTCAGGAGCGGCCGCGCCGTCTCCTGGCGCGACACCATGAGGTGCCCGAGCCACGGCGCCAGCCGATGGCCGGCATAGTTAGTGGAATCGCGCAGCTCCGTCGCGGTGCCGAGCGAATCCGACACACGCTTGGCGGTGCGCTCGTCATTGGCGGCGAAGGCGACGCGCACATGGCAATTGTCGAGGATCGAATTGTTCGACCCATAGGCGCGCTCGATCTGGTTGAGGCTCTGCGCGATCAGGAAACTCTTGAGACCGTAGCCGGCCATGAAGGCCAAGGCGGACTCAAAAAAGTCCAATCGGCCGAGCGCGGGAAACTCGTCGAGCATGAGCAGCAGGCGATGGCGTTTGTTCGACGCCTTCAATTCCTCGGTGAGCCGCCGGCCGATCTGGTTGAGGATCAGGCGGATCAGGGGCTTGGTGCGGTTGATGTCGGACGGCGGCACGACGAGGTAGAGGGTGACCGGCCGCCGGTCCCCGACCAGATCGGCGATGCGCCAGTCGCAGCGCGCCGTCACCTTCGCCACGACCGGATCGCGATAGAGGCCAAGGAAGCTCATGGCGGTCGACAGCACGCCGGATCGCTCGTTCTCTGATTTGTTGAGCAGCTCGCGCGCGGCGGAAGCAACGACGGGATGGACGCCCGCTTCGCCCAGATGCGGCGCCGACATCATCGCGCGCAGCGTCGCTTCGACTGGCCGGCGCGGATCGGAGAGGAAGTTGGCGACGCCCGCCAGCGTCTTGTCGGGCTCGGCATAGAGGACGTGCAGGATCGCGCCGACCAGCAGGCTGTGGCTTGTCTTCTCCCAATGGTTGCGCTTGTCGAGGCTGCCTTCGGGATCGACCAGGATGTCGGCGATGTTCTGGACGTCGCGCACCTCCCATTCGCCGCGCCGGACTTCCAGCAACGGATTGTAGGCGGACGATTGTGCATTGGTCGGATCGAACAGCAGCACGCGGCCATGCTTGGCGCGGAAGCCGGCGGTCAGGGTCCAGTTCTCGCCCTTGATGTCGTGGACGATGCAGCTTCCCGGCCAGGTAAGCAGCGTCGGCACAACGAGCCCGACACCCTTGCCACTCCGCGTCGGGGCGAAGCACAGCACATGTTCGGGGCCGTCATGGCGCAGATAATCCTGGATGTGCCGGCCGAGCACGACGCCATCGGGACCAAGCAGGCCGACGGCGCGGATTTCCCGGTCGTCGGCCCAGCGGGCGGAGCCGTAGGTCGCCACATTGCGCGCCTCGCGCGCCCGGATGAGCGACATGAAGATGGCGACGGCGATGGCGATGAAGCTGCCGGATACGGCGATCGCCGCTCCCTCCAGGAAGATGGATGGCGCATAGGCGTCGAACGAAAACCACCACCAGAAAAAAGCCGGTGGAGAATAGACCGGCCAGCCCGCCAGTTTGAACCATGGGGCGCCAAGCTGCGCCTGAAAGCCGAGCCGCCATGCGGTCCATTGCGTCGCCGCCCATGTCGTCAACAGCACAACGGTCAGGACAACGGCGATCTGACCCCAGAGTATTCGGCCTCCACGCATACAGGCTCCAATCGGCAAAAGAGATGGAGCCGATCAGAGAATAGGCGTTTTCGCGAGACTCAACAGAAAAGACATATCGGCGTGCCGCCGGATACCATGGCGTAGAAATCGGATGGTTCGCTTAGTGCCGTGTCTTGCCCTGAGCCTCTTGCGTCGCCTCCGCGACGGCCTGCTGGAGAATGCGGCGGTAGCCCTGCTTGGTCATCCATTGCGCGCGGGCGAGATGGCTTTCCCAGCAGGCCCTTGTGCGGTCTTCCTCGGCGACCGGATCGCGGTGCAGCACGATCCGCGCCACCTCGGACCAGTCCGCTCCGTCCGTCTGCGCATCCAGCAAACGCAGATAGGTCACATAATGCTCTTCGTCATAAGTCGTGATCTCGGGGCCGCTCGGGGCCTCGTCATCGACATCGGGATCAAGCTTGGGTCTGACGCGCATCGAACGCCCTCCCTTCAGGGCCAACAGCACCAAAAATCCTGAACTGGGATAATCCCATATCAGGATTACCGAAATGGCCTCCCTTCATCAATGGAGCGCCGTTCCGAATGCAGAAGTCCTTGCGCACATCCCGACAGCAGCGTCTCCTGTCCCTGCTCGTCGAAGCACGCAAGGCGAAAGGTATGACCCAGGCCGAAATTGCCGCAGCGCTCGGCAGGCCGCAATCCTTTGTCGCCAAATATGAGAACGATGAGCGACGGATTGATGTCATCGAGTTCGTCGATATTGCTGCGGCGCTGGGCGTTTCGGCTGCCGAAATCCTGAAAGAGATCGAATCGACCGCAGAGGCCCCCAAACGAACCGGCGGGCGAAAATCCCAACCCCTCCGCTAGCGGCCGATCAGGGCGCGAACGTCCTTGAGGAGCACAAACAGGTGCATCGGATCGCTGGGCGACGCGATGAAATCGAAATGTTCGTAGAAGGCTCGCGCCTCCTCATCCTTGGCATGGACGGCAAAAGCGCGCAGGCCCGCGATTTCGGCGGCGGCGAGCGTGCGGCCGAGCGCATCCTTGAGCAGGCCGGAGCCGATCCCCTTGCCTGACCAGGCGCTGGCCACCGCGAGGCGTGCGAGGATCATCAGGGGAACCGGATGACGGGCGACGCCCTTCTTCAACCGCCCGGGCGCATCGTCATAGGCCACGTCGCCATAGGTCAGGGTGTAATAGCCGACCACCTCATCGTCCGAGAGGGCGAGATAGGTCTGCGCGCTGTTGGAAAGCTGGCTTTGCAGGGCGAAGCGGATCAGGAAGCGGTTGAGCGGCTACTTGCCGCAATCGAACCCCTCGACGCGATGCTCGCGCCGCAGCTTCTCGATACGGAGCGCCACGGGGCTATTCGCCGGGATGCTCGAACAGGCCGGGCTCGTTCAGGAGCCGCTTCAGCCTCGGCAACGGACGGGGCGGTGCATCGAGCGCGGCGAGGAAGGCTTGCCAGCGCTCCGCGTCCAGCCCGAAATGCTGGCGGTCCGGCAAGGTCTCTTGGGCACGGATGAGCGCGCTTTCCAGCACGAACTCGCTGACCGACCGTCGCTCGGCTTGGGCCGCGGCGTTCAGCACGCGCTTGGCCTCCGGCGTCAGCCGCAGGTCGAGTTTCTCGGATCGGGTTGCATTGGCCATGGTGACGCCTCCTGATCGACTATATAGCATGTTCGGCCTCCTTTGTCATGACATTGTCGGGCATTATGGCGGTCATAGCCCGAGTTCCCGCTGTTTCCCGAGCTGCCAGGATACCGATCCGCCCTGGACCACGCCGATAACCTCGCGGCCGCGCTGGCGCTCGATGACCGGCCGCCAGGGGACTAGGGTGAACTCATGGCTCTTCTCGACGATGGCAAATCTGCCGCTCGCGAGCTGGACGGTGCCGGTGAATGTGCCGCTCACGGTCTCGCCGTCTCCGGAGGCGCGGAACGGCATGGGCTTTGACACCGCCAGCTCGGCGCCGGCGCGCGCGACCTCACGCTCGCGCAGCGTGGCAAGCAGATTGCGGCGATAGAACACCCGGCCGGTCGGCTGGCGGGTGGCATCACCCTGGTCGATCAGATGTTCGCGGCGGCGGTCCATCGCCTGGGCGACGGCCTGTCCGAAGCCAGCCGGCGCCAGATCGGACGCCTCGCCTGCGATCAGCCGGCGGTCGAGCCAGGTGGCGCCGTCCGCCCCGATCTGGCTTTCCAGATCGAAGGCCGAGAGGACGCGGATATTGACGCGGACACTGCGGCCGGCGTCATGGGCGGCTGCCCGGCTCTCGAAATCCTCGGGGATGCGCCAGCGGTCGGCGTCGATGCGCTCGACGATGCCGGCGCGGCGCAACGCCTCCAGCCGGCGGACATGGGCATCGACGAAGCCTTCGTAGTCGCCACCGGGCACGCGGCCGTCGAACCGGGCCTGCTCCAGATGGCGGCTCGGCTGATAGACGCCGTCCTTGGTCATAACGGCAATGGCGCGATCCGAAGGCCGGGCCGCCATATCGGCCGGACCGATCTCAACGATGCTGCCGATACGCGCATCCTCGACGCGACCCGCATCGAAGCCGGAGACATGGTGCGCGCGGCCATCGATCCCGTCGACAACCAGGGTGATGTTCTCGCCCAGTTCGTCGGCGAGATGCTTGTCGATGACGCGGCCGACAATCGGCGCGCCTGCCGCGCCGTCATGAATCTGGAAGCTGGCCGGATCGCGCTCCTGTCCCTCCGCCCGAAGCACCTTCTGCATGGTGCGGATGATGTCTCCGCGCTCGCCCAGCTCGCGCAGGGTGGGCTCAAGTCGGTCACTCAACTCCCAGACGCCCGGCGCATGCTCGGTGGCAAGCCCCATCTTTTCCAGCTTGCCAAGCCGGGCCAGACGAAGCGCCCGGCTGGCGATGCCGCGCGGATCGCCGGGCTCGGGACGAAGATCGACCAGGCCGTGGCGCGCCTCTGCGATCATGGCGCGGTCGATGCGGGTGAAGCGGTCCTGACCGATTTCGGCGGAGAGCTTGCTCTGCTGCTCGATCTCGGTGACGGGACCGAGTTCGAGCGTCACGAGCGCGCTGGCGCGTTCGCGGACGCCGTGGGCGATATAGTCGCCGTTGATGACCAGATCCTCGCCCAGCTCGTCGCGGCCGTTGACGATAACATGGACATGGGGATGGCCGGTGTTGAGGTGATTGACCGCGATCCAATCGAGCTTCGTGCCGAGGTCGGCTTCGACCTGGCTCATCAGGTCGCGCGTGTAGCCGGTCAGGTCCGCAAGGTCGGCCGCATCCTCGGGCGAGACGATCAAGCGGAACTGGTGGCGGTCATCCTTGCCGCGATCGAGGAAGGCATCGCCGTCGGCGCGATCCGCGGTCGCCGAGTAGAGCTGGCCGCGCTCGCCGTCGCGCGAGGTTCCGTCGCGCTGAATGTAGCGCAGATGGGCGGCCGCGCGGCCGTTCTTGCCGGCGGCGCGGACGGAGCGCGATTTGACGATGACGCGGCGGCTGCCGGGCTGGCGATGGCTCCAGCCATCCGAGAGGTTGCGGGCGCGCACGAAGGCCGCGCCGCGGCCGCGCTTCACGCCCCGGCCGCTCGCCAATGCCGATCGTGATCCATCCTTGGCGGCGCGGCCCGTGGCAGCGGCACGCGCCCCGCGCGATGGCGATCCGCCATGCTGGCGGGCGATCTTCTTGACCTTGGTGAAGAAGCTCTTGGTCTTGGCGCCGCCGCGCGCATCCGATCGAATGCGGCCTGGCCGTGGGCGGAAGTGGTTCTCGTCGTCGCTCATCGGCGCGGATCCTGCCGATGAGTGGGATTTCCGGCTAGAGTGCCGCCGAGAGCCTTGCAAAGGCTGGCGTTCCGCCGGATGGCGGCACCATGCCCTCCATTCGAGGGTGCCACCCCCAACAGTGTGCAGACAAGGGCTTGCCCGGCAGATCGGCCCCATGGGGTGCCGTCCGCTTTAATCTTGCCCTCCCGCCTCTCTGCCCGTTCTGCCCCTCCTGCCGATCTTCGGTCCTGACCCCACACTGCCGACCTGCACAATGGAACGACCACGTTCAGCCACTGGACCTTGGTCCTCATCGCGGTTCTCCGGGGCTGACGCGGGAAACGAAAAGGCCGCCGGGTTGCGGCGTGATCGCAGAGACGTCGCGCACCGATGGTGCAGCCGAGATCTTGGCGACGTGCTCGCCGGGCGGCACAGGATCAGCGCTCGGCGTGCGCTCCGGTCGCGCCACGAACAGCGGCGCACGGCTCCAGGACTGCGGGTCGGCAGCAGCGACGACCACCGGAGCGGTGACTTCGCCGCCGCCGATCAGCGGCGCAAGCTGGGCGACATAGGCGCGGGTCTCGGCAGGCAATGGCCGGCCGGTCGTGCGATGGCCGTCGTAGCGGCCGGGACCGGCATTGTAGGCGGCGAGCATCGCGCTGACATCGCCGTAGCGGTCGAACATCTCGCGCAGATAGGCGGCGCCCGCGAGAATGTTGTCGCGCGGGTCATAGGGGTCATTGCCGAGGCGATAACGGAGGCGCAGCCTCGCCCAGGTGTCGGGCATGATCTGCATCAAGCCCATCGCGCCGGCCGAGGAGATCGCGCGCACATCGCCCGCGCTCTCGGCGCGCAGGACAGCCCTGATCCAGGCCGCCGGAATGCGGAAGCGCTGCGCCGCTTCCGCGATCGGAGCGGCATAGGCATCGGCCGTCGCCGGACGCTCGATCGGCCGCGCCTGGGCCGGCGCAGCGCCCGGCAAGGCGCCGACGGCCAGAACGCCGGCGAGCAGGAGAACGGCATAGCGCGAGACCGCGCTGTCTCCGCTTCGAGCCCAGCCTGCCAGCGTGCTCGCTGCGGTCAAGGGTGCGCGACAAGCGCCGGCCGTTGGCCGCCCTTGACCTTCGCTGCGCGCGCCGGCCGTCTGATCGTCGAGCGGGACGAAGGGATGAGAGGGCTTTTCCGCGAACCAAGGGATGGCGGCTTTGAATGCGATCCTGACGGGATGGCGCATCGTCTTCAGTCCCGCTCGGCGCGCTTAGCCGGGCGGTTCCAGTGCAGCGACCATGAGGATTCATCGTCGCCATTGCGGAACAGATTGGCGCGGATCGGCTGCGGCAAAGTGGGATCGTCGATGAGCAGCGAGACATAGCTGCCTGCCTTCTCGCCGGTGCGTTTCCAGCCCGCGCCGATCTCCGGTCCGTCTTCTGCGCCGTGATGGACGCGGTAGTCGGGCGCGTTCTCGGCCTCCGAAGGTTCGGCCGGAACGATGGTGAGGTCGCGGTAGAGCGTGAGCGTATGGACGCGCCCGACGAAGCCCGATTTTTCGGCGGTGAATTGACCAATCTGCGGCATGGTAAGCCTCCTGCGGTTGGGGGTGGGAAAGCGAAGTCAGTGTGTCGGCGCGCGCCACATGAAGTGGCCGTCGCCGTCCTCGTCGGTCCACAGCGGGACCGCGCGACCGATGATATGGTCCGTGGAGGTCGGGCCGAAATAGCGACCGTCGAGGCTGTCGCGGACCTGCCAGTTCATGAGGAAGATCTCGCCGGTCGGGATGCGACGGCAGCCCTGCCAGACCGGCAGATCGCGGCCGGCGCGATCGCGTTCGAGCGCCGTTCCGACCTCGACGCGATCGACGGTGATGGTGAGGTTGGTCCGGCAAACCGTTTGTCCGGACACCGCCAGCACGCGCTTCATCAGCGGCACGCCTTTCGGCAGATAGCCGCGATCGGCGAGGAAGGTCGCGAGCGGTTCGGGAGCGTCGACGGCAACGAGATCGGTCACCTCGAACGGGCCGTCGAAGTCGATCGTGTAGAAGCCGATCGGCGCGCTCGCCGACGCGTTCCAGATCAGTTTGATCGGCATCGGCGTGAGGCCGGGATAACCGACGCCCATGGTCGCGAGAGCCGTCGCGATGATGAGGCCGGCGCGCGTCATGGCACGATCCTGCGGCGGCGAAGCCAGGCCGCATGCTGCCCGGGCGTGTAGGTGCGCGGCGCCTCTCCGACGCTCAGCCGGTTGTGGACATGCCGCCAATGCTCCGGCGCAACGTCCGCCGGATCGAGGCCGAGCGCCTCCACCGCGTCGATCGCCTGCAGCACGCGCTCAACCCTGGGCCAGCCATCAAGGCGCAGCAGGATGTCGCCGCCGGGCCGCACGAAAGGCAGCGTCTGGAACGGCTCGCCGCGGCCGACCGCGCGCACGATGTCGATGCGCGAGATGATCGTGCCGAAATCGTTGGAGGCCCAGCGGACGAAGGCGAAGATGCTGTCGGGCGCGAAGCCGACGATGATGCGGCGACGGTCGAGAATCTGTTCGTAGCTCTTGCGGCCGAACCTGATCCAGTTCTCGATTTTCTTTTGGCTCCAGGTCAGCTCGACCAAGGTGGTGGAGGGCGCGGAACCGTCCGGCAGCGGACGGCCGCGCATGCGGCGGGCCGCATTGCCGGTCATGAGGTCTCTCCCTCGGTGGGTGGGAATTCGCGCGCGAGCAGCGCGCGCAGCATGTCGGTGACGGTCTCACCGCGCCGGAAGGCCGCGACCTTGATGCGGCCGCGCAGCTCCGGCGTGATGTCGATCGTCAGCCGCGCGGTGAAGGTGGCAGTGGCGTCCGCGCGCAGGGACTGCGCGTCGGGAGCCTTGATCCAGCTCTCGGCGTCGCCCGGGCGGGAGGCGAAGCCGCGCTTGCCGGCGCGCCCGGTCATGGCGCGGTCCTCGCGATTCGGAGCCGATCGATCTCGGCGGCAAGCGCGGCGATCTCGCGTGCGGCCGGACTGTCATCATCGATCTCGGAAGCGAGCCGGCCGGACTGCGCAGCGTCGGCGAAGACGACACGCTGGCCGATGGTGCTGGCGAGCACGGGGGGATCGTGATCGGCCAGCGTCTCGGCCGTCTCGCGGGCGATGATGGTGCGCGCGCCGCAGCGGTTGAGCACGAAACGGGCTGCGAGCTGCGGCCGGTAGATGCGCGCTTCGCTGAGAAGCGCCAGCATCTCGGCCGAGGCCCAGCCGTCGAGCGGCGACGGCTGCACTGGGATCAGCACCAGGTCGACGGCGAGCAGCGCCGAGCGCATGAGGCCGGCGATGCGCGGCGGACCGTCGATGACGACATGATCGGCGTCACGCGCCAGCTCGGGGGCTTCGCGATGCAGCGTGTCGCGCGCCAGGGCGACGACGCCGAACAGGCGCGGCAGGCCCTCGCGGCTCCGCTGCTGCGACCAGTCGAGCGCCGAGCCTTGCGGATCGGCGTCGATCAGGGTGACACGGTGTCCTCTGCTGGCCCATGCACCGGCGAGATGCAGCGCGAGCGTCGTCTTGCCGACACCGCCTTTTTGGTTGAGGAGCGCGACGATCATGGCGCACCTCGGCGGGTGGCACCGGCACCATGGATCGCGTGCGCGTGCGTCAAAGAAGAAGAGTTAAATTCTCTGTTAGATTCTTCTATAGAGTGCGCCGCGCGATTTGCGCCTGATGTACCGATAGTGCGTGCGCCTGATGTACCGATACCATTCACATGGTTTTCAACAGGCACTGTGGATTGTTTGTCGGGCCAGATGCGCAGCAGTTCGCGGTGGTCATCCCGTTCGATCTGAAGCCGGTAGCCGGGCAATGGCTGACGCGCCGCGATGCGGCGCAGGTCGAGCGCGAAATCGGAGACACGCGCGAGACTGCCGGACTTGGCGTGAAGATGCGCAATCTCGAACAGCCAGCCGTCGTGCTGGCGGCCGGCATGCTTGCGCGCGACGCGATACAGCCAGCGTTCGATGCCGCCGGTCAGCCGGAAATAGGCCGGGTCGATGGCAAGCACCAGCGAGCGGTCGACGACGCCATTGTAGAACCATTCGGGCAGCACGAATTCCATGCCCTCAACGCGGCCGGCCTGCGTCGTCATCTCCTCCCATTCGTTGATCCAGGAGAATTGCCGGCGGCGCCAATGCGCGCCGTTGCGGATGGTTGTGGCGATGACGGTCGATTGCAGGCGCGCCAGCGCGGCCTTCAGCAACAGATATTGCCGGTTGCCGGTCGGGCGGCCGATACCGCGCAGGAGCTGGTAGGGTGTGAAGCGAAAGAAGCGCGAGGTCGCGAGCCCGCGGTTCGCGGCCTCGACGAGCTGCGAAGCGGCCCAGATCAGAACGTCGGCGTCCCAGATGGTGGCCATGCCATGCTCGGGCATGCCGAACACCCGCACCTCGACATCGGCGGCCTGGTAGAAGATCGGTCGGGTGCGCGGCGTCTTCGCCAGCGAAAAGAACGGCCGCTCCATCAGGTCGCGCTGGTCGCGGGGCGATGCGTCGCCGCCGATCACCACGAAAGGATCGAGGTTGGTCCGCTCGCTGGCTTTGCGCTGACGCTCGCGGCGATGGTCATCGTCGCGCGGCATTCAGCGTTCGCCCCGCTCGGTCGGCGTCAGGCGACGCGCCGGAAACACGCGGCCGACATCCGTGTCGCGCGTCGATTTGCGAGCGCCGATCGCGGACCAGGCTTGCAGGTCTTCGATCGCATAGACGACGCGGCCGCCGATCTTGCGATAGACCGGACCGGTCCCGTATGTGCGATGCTTCTCCAGCGTGCGGAGCGAGATTCCAAGAAAGCGCGCGGCATCGGGCGTGCGCAACAGGCGCGGCGGCAGGTCCGCCTTCTGGTCGGCCATAAGATCACCTCTGGTTCGTCATGCGTGCGGCTGTCGGTGGCGACAGCGCGCGATGGCGAACCATGGCGAAGGATCGGCGGCGCGGAGCGTGCCGCATTTGCACCAAGGTGCTGGCGGCACCCCTTGCGGCGCGCGCTATTTGGCGGCGTTTGCCTACCGGCGACGCAGCTTGATCGGATAGTGCAACAGCAGGCGATAGCCGCCCTTCATCATGCTCAGTCCGTGGGCCACAAGGCGGCGGGCCTGGTTCTTGCGCGGGTCGTTTTCCCAATCCTCCTTCGTGCCGCGAAAGCCGAGGAGAACTTTGGCAATGGTGCGGTAGCTCTCGCCGCGCTGCCGCGCGTCGAGCGCCCGCAGCGAGAGGATATGGAACCGCCGAAGCTGCGCCGGCATCGCCCGGAAGTCCGGGCCTGGCGCACGGCCATTGAGCGCGCGCCAGAACCGTCGTGCAGCATGCACGCGCAGTTCGAGAAGCGCGTCCAACGGCAAGATGACGGCGTAGAACGTCGCCACCTCGGAAGGCGCATGGACGAGCCAGAACTGATGCGTGACACCATCGGCCTGCCAGACGCCGTGCCAGCCGTCATCGGACTGGCGCAGATCAAGGCCGTCGAGCTGCGTCAGAGCGATCGGCGTGACGGCGTCCGCGTCGATCGCCTGCGGCACTATAGTGAGACTAACGGCTTGTGGCTGCAGGCTTGGTATCCAGAACAGTGACTGCTGATCTGACGGCGTGTCGGGATCACACGGGAAATCGTAACCCCCAGCGTTTCGAAAATGCCGCCAGCGAACGCGCGGCCGGTTTCCTGAGACGCTCAATCTTCTGGAAGTCGCGATGATAATCATCATCGCGGCGGAGATATTCCCAGGCGAAGCCGGCGGCGGGAATGCCTTCGGCATGCTGATACGCTGCCGGCGAGCGCCAATCGATGCTGAGCATAGCGTAACCTCTCATTCACCGGGTCATGCAAGCCAACACCCGGACAGAGAGTTTCATCGACAAGGGAGCGTGTTTGTAGCCGCCATAGGCGGATATGTTGATCGTGCGTGGCGATCAATATTGGTTATTTTCTTCTTAACATTGTCTGCATGTTTTTGCGAGCCGGGCGAAGCCCGGCGAGCGGCGGCCGTGTTCCGGGCACGGCCGCGCGCCGATCCGCAAAGCCGGATCGGCACAAAAATGCCGGACACGGACATCCTGAAAGACGCGGAACCGTAGAGCCGGAGACCCGGCTCTACGGCTTTGCATTCATGCTGTCTTCAAGCGCTGCATTCCCTCAGCCAGCGTCCACAGCGCGCGGTTGAGGCTGACATTCTGGTCGATGCCATTGATGGCGCGGGTCTGACTGCGGCGGATGCGCCCCTCGGCGTTGCGCTTGCGGCCATGCAATCCACCACGAATGACGTTTTCCTGAATGACGTTGAAGGTGGTCCAGAGGCTTTGCCCGACATCCTCGCGGCGGCGCGGCGCGATGATCTGGTCTGGACGGACGGGGCTTTCATCCTCGCCATAACGGGCAACAAGGCTCGCCTCAGCAAAGACGCGTTGCTCGTCCTGCGACAGGCGCGTTTCCTTCATCGTCTCGCTGGCGTCGATCAGGCGCGGGAAATCCTCGGCGACGGTGTAAACGCCTTCGATGATGTCATGCTGGATATTGCCCTTGTGCGGCACGCGGACTTCCTCGAACCGCTCGCCCGCAATCATGCTGTTGGCGCAGACGAATCTTAGTATGCCCGCGAACATCTGATAGGCGCTGGTCCCGTCATGGCTGTTGACGATGATGACTTCGGCGGCTTCTGGCTTGCCGATGCCGTCATCGCGGCGCAGGCGCAGCATGTGCTTGGCGTGGCCGTGCCGGCTCCCGTCGCGTGGCACGGACTGGACGGCGAAGAACGGAAACCATCCTTCGCGGCGCAATCCCTCCACGATGTCGATGGTGGGAACATAGATATAGCGTTCCGAACGGCTGTCATGCGCCTCGCGCGCGAAGATCGATGGGACGTGGCGGTAAAGCGCCTCGTTATCGAGCGGCTCGCGCCCGCTGATCTGGTGCGCGTTGCGGCCGAAACGGGTTGCAAGCTGGTGATACATGGTCTTTCTCCTATGGGCTTGGGTTGGAGCGCAGCGACCGAAGCTGGGCGGAAGCTCACTCCGAAGTGCGCCGAGGGCTGGCCCTAAGCACGCGGCCTGGCGTGAGCGCCAGCGGGAGCCGGGCGAGAGACATCGATCAGGATGTGCAAGCCTGAAAGCCGTGAACACGGACATCCTGATCACGGTATTTCCTGAAAGGCGTGCGGCCATGAGCATGACGAAGCCCCGCTCGGGTGAGCGGGGCTTCTTGGGGTTCCGGCCTCAGTCGCCGCTGCGGCGGGACCAGATGAGGCTGTGGCCTTCGCCGTCCTCGGTCTCGACCAGGCTGGCGTAGATCGGCGCCGGGAAGCTCGGATCGTCCAGCTTGACCGAGAGATATTCGCGCTGCGTCTCGCGGGCAGTCTTCTTCCAGGCTGCGCCGAACTCGACGCTGTTGCCGGCGATGATGCGGAAGTCGGGGCCGCGCTCGCTCTCGCCCTCGGTGGGGACGAACTTGGCCTTGACGTTGAGGGTCAGGGTCTTGACCGAACCGGTGAAGCCGGCTGTGCCGTTGTCGTTCTTCGTGAAGGTGCCGATGGTCGCCATTGTCGTGTTCCTTTTTCGATCGGGCCGCGCCTATCGCGTCCTCGATGCGGGTCGTGCGACCGGGGACGATCGGCCCTGCACCCGGAGGGCGGAACGAAGTGGAAGACGGCCGGAGACGGCTTTTTTGCCTGGCGATGCAAAGCGCGCTCACGCGCGGCGGAAAAAAGCTGGTGACGGCCGTTGCGGGAAGACGATCGAGGCGATGCTTCAGCGTCGCCGGTCCTCGGTCAGACCCAAACCAATCGAGGACGCCTTTAGGGGCGGCTGACAGGAAAATCGGGAAGAACACGGCAACGGCGACGCCGGTGCATGCCCCAGACACGGCGCGGCTGAATCGAGACGCGTCATCGTCACCCTGATCCTCGATGCCAATGCAAGGAGACGATCTCTGCCGAGGCGAGACCGCGCGCGCCCTTCCGATCTTCGCTCGCCGCCGGCGGCGCCATGATTGGCGAATCTGGAAGGGAGCCACCCGCCTGATGCCGAGCGCTTCTGCTGTCTGCTGAATGATCCGACATTCCCATGCGGCTCAACCCGCATTGTCGAGTACGATGAGGAAACGGCCCAACGCATGAGCCCGTTGCACGGTGATGCAAAGGCGAAACGCGAGATGCGCCGCCCCTGCGGGGCTTCGGAGAAATGGCGTAGCGCCTCTTTGCGTTAGCGGTCGAAGCCGAATGGCGGAAACGCGCCATGGGCGTGGTTCCGGCGCAGCCAAGAACGCGGCCCGAAGGGCGACGTCATCCGAGACAAAGGGACTGTCGAAGGTTCTCGGCTATCAAGGGGTGTAGAGTTCTCGAATGATATTCGTGACGATCTCAAACGGGATCAGAAACAACGGTGGATTGAGAACGGTGTCGCTGCCATGGGCAAACATATTGCGCATTCGGCTCAGATGCTCGATCTTCGAAAGGATCAGGTTCTGTTCCTTGGCCACCCGCAGCAGTTCGTCGAGCATCGCCGGACGCGGCTTTCCGCTCTTATCGACCCTGCCGGCAAATTGATGCCCGATGCGCTCTCGCAGGGCCAATTCCAAACAGGGAAATGTCTGGCTGGCTGCCAAGGTCAGAAGATCATAGGAGAAATAGGCGTAGACATAGACGTGTCGAACCGCATTGTGCGCCCGTCGCACGCTTTCGGGCACGGCCTCCGGAAGCTCGAACGCGCACATGTCCTTGTGCAGGTCCAGAAGCGTGCTCCCTACAAATCCTGCGGTTCCGGCAAAATAGGGATCGGGATCAGTCAGGTTGAGCGCACTCTTGAACACGGCATCTCTCTATGGATTTCGAAAATAGTTGGAGCGCGAAGACAATAGAGCCAGTTGCCATGCAGTTCACGCGCTTTGATCGATCGATTGCACAGTTCCGAGAAGCCGCACCAGCGCCGACACGCCAACGAAGCCGCCGCCAAGGATGCAGAAGATTTGCCGCCAGACCTCGGACGGCACGGCCTCGCGCGTGATGCCGTGGACCAGCGCATAGCCAGCGACGGCGGCGGGCGCTGAAACGGCCCCCGAATTCCCCGGACAGGTCTCACCCTTAAAATAAGGGTTGGGAGTAATGTCGTGGCTATGACTGGTTCTTATCCGAAGATTGAGGTCCTGACCGGGCCTGAGCGCCGCCGCCGGTGGTCGGTTGCGGAGAAGTTGGAGATCGTCGCGCAGACGCGCGAGGCGGGCGTCACGGTCAGCCTTGTCGCCCGCCGGTGCGGCGTGTCGCCGAACCAGCTTTTCACGTGGCGGCGGCTTGCCGAGCAAGGGGCGCTGACCGCGACGGCGGCCGAGGAGGAAGTGGTCCCGGCCTCCGCCTTCCGGGCGCAGCAGGAGCAAATCCGAGAATTACAGCGGCTCCTGGGCAAGAAGACCCTTGAGGTGGAAATCCTAAAAGACGCTCTGGACCTGGCGGAGGATATAAAAAAACGGAGATTGCGGTCGCTGTCGCTGCCCAAGGACGGTTTGCCATGAACGCCGTCGCCGCGACGCTGGACGTGGCCCGTTCGCATCTCGCCGCGCGGCTGGCGCAGCGGACGGCCGGGCGCTCTCCCCAGCGCAGAGGCCGTCCGCCCCTGCCGGAAGAGGCGCTGCTGGCCGAAATCGAGGCAGTCATCGACGACATGCCGAGCTACGGCTATGCCCGCATCTGGGCCAGGTTGCGCCGCAAGGCCCTGGCCGAGGGCCGTGCGCCCGCCAACCGCAAGCGGGTCTACCGGGTGATGAAGGTCAACGGCCTTCTGCTCGAACGCCATGCTGGCGGGGTCGAACGCCGTCACGACGGCCGCATCGCTGTCGCGCGCTCCAATTTGCGCTGGTGCTCCGACGGCTTCGAGATCGGCTGCGACAACGGCGAAAAGGTTCGCGTCGCCTTCGCGCTCGATTGCTGCGACCGGGAAGCCATGGGCCATATCGCCACCACCGAGGGCATCAAAGGCGAGGATGTGTGCGACCTCATGGTCACCGCCGTCGAGCACCGCTTCGGCAAGGTCAACCGCTTGCCGCAGACCATCGAATGGCTGACCGATAACGGCTCCTGCTTCATCGCAGGTCCGACCCGGCGCTTTGCCCGCGAGATCGGTCTGGAACCGCTCACCACCCCGGTCCAGAGCCCGCAGAGCAACGGCATGGCCGAAGCCTTCGTGCGCACCTTCAAGCGCGATTACGTCGCGGTGAATCCCATCCCGGATGCCAAAACCGTCATGCTCGCCCTGCCGGAATGGTTCGACCACTACAACGAGCTTCACCCGCATCGGGCGCTCGGATATCGTTCACCCCGCGAGTTCATCGCGGCCCAAGCAGCACCGTGAGAAATGTCCGGGCTTTTGGGGGCTACAACAGGCGCGGCGACGACGAGCGCCACCGCAAGGCGCAGGATCCGCGGGCGCACCGTGATGAACAGCACGACCAGCAGCCCATAGGCGGCGACAGCGGCCACAAGTCCGACCAGTCCCGCGCCGATCAGGCCGGAGCCGGAGGCGTAGGCCAGACGCGCCGCTTCCACCGTGAGCAGGAAGGGCAACGCATAGACGGCGAGCGTGTAGGCCAGAACACAGAGGCCGACGATCAGCACGACCGCCATCACCATAAGCGTGATCATCGCAACATCCTCCTGATGCCGATGGCCGGGCGGTCATCGGTCGGTCGCGCGGGGCAATCCCCGCGCGACCACATTTTTTTTGGAAGTCGAGAGGCAGGAAGGCCGGAACCGCTGACGCGATCCCGGCCGGTCGTCACTCCGCCGCAACGGCGAAGGCTTCGGGCTCGCTGGCTTCGTGAGCGTCCTCGGCGTCAGCGCGCGGCGCGTCCGGCTGCTCGTCCGTCAACCATGCGGGCTGCACGGTCCGCATCAGCGGCGGAAGCCAGCCCGTTGCGGCAAGGAGCTGCTCGGCAGCTTCCGCCATCGGCTGCTTCTTCATGGCGGCGATGCGGTCCGCCGCCTCGTTGCTGACCGCTTCGCGCACGGCGGCGAGGATATGCGCCTTGGTGACGCGACCGAGATAGGTCCGCACCGTGGGCGTCCAATGCGCCGTCATGTCGAGGGCTACCGCCGTCGCCAGACTGTCCGCCGTCTCATGGGCGCATGGCTTGCGCTCCCATGGCTGCTTCACCGCGTTGACGGTGAGTGCGGCGCAATGCGCGAACAGCGCCATGACGCTGGCATGGTCGAGCGAGGCAATGAAGCCCCACAACTCCGCCACGTCGCGCGGCATATCCGCCGCCCATGCCGCATGACGATCCGCCAGCGCCTTGCCCGCTGCCGTATCCTCGATGCCGTCCGCGTGTCCGCCAAGATGCGCGGAGGTCGGGCGGATTTCGAGGCAGGTGGCGTCCACGCCGCGATAGAAGGTCTGCGCGGCGAGCGCATGGGTGACGGCGAGCAGGGCCATGTCCGGCTGCTCGCCAAGCGCGAGGCGAAGGCCAAGCGTCCGGTGAGCGGTGAGGTCGCGGATGAGCAGATCGGAGAGCGGCTTGCCGTCTTCCTCCGCTTCCTCGTCTTCCGGCTCAAGGTCGGAACCAAGGTTCCCGCCCTCGTCGTGTCCGCTGTCCTCGATGATCTCGCCATCGCCGCTGACGCGAACGCCGTCATTGACGGTTTCGCTGGTGTCGACTTCCTCCGGCTTCTCGTCCTCGGCACGGATGAAGCCGCGTTCGATGCGGGTTTCTCCGTCATGGGAGAGCACGACGAAGACGCCGCTGCGCGCGATCTCTTGCGCGTCATAGACATGGCGCAGGGCGTCGATGCGCTCGATCTCGGCCTCAAGCTCTCCGAACTTCTGATCGACATCGTCAGGAAGTTCTTCGGCGCTCTCATATTCCGACGACAGCCGATCATATTCCTTCTGTGCGCCGTCGTAGGCGGCAGCGTCATCCTCGGAAAGCTGCACCGGCTGCGGATAGGTGCGGCGCAGGCCGTGAGCGTGGGGATAATCGATATGGACCGAAACCCACTTCCAGCCTTCCGCCTCCTGCACCTGCGATGCGATCCGCTCCAGCTTGTCGATGACAAGCCGGTCCAGCAGCGCGGCGTCTTCGTAGAAGCCGCCGCGATCCTCGGTGAACAGGTCGCGGATGATGTTGCCGCCTGCCTCGGCATAGGCTTGCGCACCGACAAAAATCGCGCGCCGATCCGTTGCCGCGACGTTGGTCTTGGTGAGGTCGCGGCGGATGATCCACGGCTCGCGGTTATGGGACAGGTTCTCGTAAACCTGCTCCTGCCGTGCGTGATCCTCGGTAATCGCGAAGGCCATCAACTGGTCCAAGGTCAAATCGCCGTCGCGATAGACCTGCATCAGCTTGGGGCTGACCGCGCCGAGACGAAGCCGCTGCTTCACCACATGCGCCGTGACGCCGAAGCGCGCGGCGATTTCCTCCGCGCCCCATCCGCGATTGTCCGCAAGCTCGCGGAATCGTTCGAACTGATCCGCAGGCGAGAGGTCTTCACGCGACACGTTTTCGTCAAGGCTGATCTCGGCCGGATCGTTTACTGTGTCGATCACGCAGCGGATTGGTTCGGTCTTCTTGATCTCCTTGCGCTTCACGCGCAGCAACTGCGCCAGCCTGCGGCCTTCACCGATGGTGACGAGATAGAAGCCGGTCGGCTCGCCCTCTGCGTCACGCTCGGGCTCCACCACCAGATTTTGCAGGATGCCCTTGGCGGCGATGCTCGCGGCCTTCGCCTCGATGGACGCTTCGCTATGCGGGGTCTTGCGGGCGTTCTTCGGGTGCTTCTTGAGCTTGTTGAGTGGGATGAAAACCGTCGCGCCATTGTCGATGACGGGAGCGGTGTTTGCGTTGGTGGTCATGGTCTTTCTCCTATGGGCTTGGGTTGGAGCGCAGCGCTGCGCTGCAACCCTGGCCGTCGCCGAGACCGGGTGTGCAAACGGAGGGGTGGCTTCGCGGGGAACCGGCTGCAGGGAGCGCAGCGACCGAAGCTGGGCGGAAGCCCACTCCGAAGTGCGCCGAGGGCTGGCCCTAAGCCCGCTGCCCGGCGTGAGCGCCAGCGGGAGCCGGGCGAGAGACATCGAGCAGGAAGTGCAAAGCCTGAAAGTCGTGAACACGGATGTCCTGATCACCGCATTTCCAGATGCAGCAAGAAGCACCGCGACGGTTGCTGTTCCAGTCACAAGTTACGAAAGTCCCTCCAGCACCAGACGAGCGACGGTCTGCGCGCGCGTCCTGGCGCCGAACTTACGGCGGGCCTGATCGATATGGGTCCTCACCGTGGTCTGGGACACGCCGAGCAGATCGGCGATCTCCCAATCGGTCTTTCCAGCCGCCACCCATCGGATGCATTCCAATTCGCGATGGGTGAGCGCAGCCCGCGGATTGATGACCGGCGCTAGTCTGGTCAAGGCGCGGCATCGCTCATGCGTGAGGAAGGCAAGCTGGTGCAATTCGCCGCGCAGGGCGGGCGGCATGGGTCGCTCCTTGCCCGCCATGGCGACGAGCCCGAAATAGCCGCCCGGTCCGTGGATCGGAACCGACAGCCCGTCCGTCCAGCCCCATTCGCCAGCGGTGTCCCAAATATCCTGTTCGGCGCGCGACAAGGTGCGCACGGCCTTCGCCTCTAGCCAGGTAAAGGGCGCGATGCGCCGTCTGGCTTCGGCTACGGTGTAATCGGCGGCGAGGAAATTGCGCCTAACATAGAGCTCGATCCAGTCAGGCGGCCAGTCCTGGAAGAAGAAATGCGTCTCCGGTCCCATATCAGTCGGCAGGAAGGCGCCGCAAGCGCTGGCAGTATAGCCATGGACAGCGATCCGCTGCTTGAACAACGCCTTGACCGCATCGATCGTCGCGCAGGCCGCAAGCGCGCCGGCGAATTCATCGTCCATCGCTGAACCTATTCCTTTGAACCGGAACGTTGCGATCGCTGCCGAAGCATCGCGCGCAGGCGCCTTCACAAATGCTGCGCCGCTCGATGCTCACCCGCTGCGAACGATGCGGATGGCGTCGCCGCGCTTCAAAATGCGATCCTGAGCCCGACCTATCGCGGCGGGATTGGACGATGCGCTGGTGAACTGGCGACTTCGCTGTTTCTTGACGCAATCGATTGTGTTCCTCAAGGCCGCAATCGTCCTCGCTGTATGATCGGTCAGAACCTCACGCTGAGATTGGCGCGAACCGATTGATCACTGGCGCTGGGGGCGAACTGGCCGCTGTAGGATATGCCGAGGGTCGCGGCGGGTGTAAGGTTGAGATCAAGCCCAGTCTCGATGATTGCGGCATCTCTTGCGATCGGCACACCGGCGACCGTGAAGGGGTTGCCAGCGGAGAAGGCTTGCATTGACAGAGGCGTGGTGTCGCCGAAGGCGTGCCGCCAGCCGAGCGAGCCGCGCGCGGTCAGGTTGATGTCGGCGAGAGCAAAGCCAGTCGAGGCCCTGAGGCCAAGCGTGGTGAACGTCGTATCCATGGTCTGGCCGTTGGCGCGGAGCCCCGCCACGCCGCCCTGTTCGGCAAAGCCGCCGTTGTTGAGGTTTACATAAGCCAGATTAGCGAAGGGTTCGAACGAAGCGACAGGCGTGTCGATGCGGTAGCCGAGATCGCCGAAGGCCTGGAAGGTGCCGGCATCGTATTTGCCCTTCAGGCTATCCGCGAAGCCGGGGAAGATGGCGGAGCGGCTGGTCGAGATATCGTGCCATGTGTAGGTAAGGCCGGTGCGCAAACCAAGAGCCCCCCATTGCGTGCCGCCATAAAGGCCAAGGTGATAGTTGTCGCTCGATCCGGAAGACTGGCGGTCCCGAACATTGAAGCTGGTGCGGCTATAGCCGGCGATGAGGCCGAGCCGCCAGGTCTCGAACACCGGTGTGTCGGCGCCGATCAGGAAACCGCCGGTCGAGCGCTCGAGGCGTGCGGCATTGCCGTCGCTGCTGGTGTGGCCCCAGGAGCCAAAGCCCTTGCCCCAGACGGCCAGGCGGTCGCCGGTGGGGGCGACAGCCTGTGGGCCGCCGGGACCATAGGCCATCACCGGTAGAGAGGATGCGGCAACATCCGCGAAGGCCGAGCGGATGCGGTCGGTCGCGGCATCACGCACGAAGCGGCTGTCCTCGATCAGCGCCGTCTTGGCGCTGGCATAGATCTCGCCCGAAACCGCATCGAAGGCGCGGCGGGCGGTAGGCGCGTCGAGTTGCAGGACGGCCGCATAGATCGGATGGCCCCAACCCAGCGATTCTACCCCACCGCCCGCGGCACGCTGATTGCGCGTGCCGCCGATCGTGGCGAAGTCGGTGCTGTTGCGGTTCAACGTCAGATAAACATTGCTCGGATCGTAAGTGAGGACCGGCGTCAGGAAGGCGAAGTTCGAGGTGGCGCCGGCAAAGTTGCCATTGCGCCCACCAGTGGCGGTGAGGATGGTGTAGGTGGTCGCCGGCGCATAGTTTCCGGCGCTGGCCAGCACCTTGACTGTCCCGCCCTGGATCATTGCTGTGCCCGTGGCGAGGATCTTGTCCGCTTGACCTGCTGCGTTGGCTTCAACCTCGTAAATCGAGCCAGGCGCGAATGTGACATTCCCGGTGACGTTGAGTGTGCCAATCGAGTTGCCCGGCGCGATCGTACCGCCGGCGTTCACCGTGGTCGAGCCGACGGTGCCGCTACCGGCAAGTATGCCGCCCGAACTGACCGTGGTCAGCGCCGAAGTGGCGATGGAGCCATCGACCACGAGAGTGCCAGCGTTGATCGTCGTAGCGCCAGTGTAAAGATTGGTCCCGGTCAGACGGAAAACGCCCGTCCCCACCTTGGTCATGCTGCCGGAGCCGCCGATGGTACCCGATAACGTGGTCGAGGTGTTATCGGCTCCTGTCGTCAGAGTGCCGGCGCCTAACGTGACATTGCCGGCGCCAGCGAGCGAACCGATGGCCTGGTTGAAATTATTGAGATCGAGCGTTGCAGCGCCATTCACCGTATGGGCAGAATTAGCCGAGAAGGCGTTCGCATTCGCGGCCTGCAACACGCCGGCGGAAACCAGCGTCGCGCCACTATAGTTGATCGTGGAACTGAAACCACTCCCTGAGGTTTGTAGCGTCAGAGTCCCGCTCCCGGTCTTGGTCAGTCCGCCGGTCCCGATGATCGAACCGAAATAAGTGCCATTCTGGTTATCGCCGCCGATCGTGAGCGTACCTGCGCCGAGATCTATGGTCGGAAGCGCCCCAGGGAGGAATGCGAAGGACGTGAAACTGTCGAGCGAGGCGATCGTCTGGTTGAAGCCGTTGAGCTTCAACGTGGTGTCTCCATTCAGTGTAAAGCGCGAATTAGGCGACAGCACGTTGGCGGCGCCCGTCTGCAGCATGAGCGTGAATGAGGGCCCCCCTGATGCCCCATATAAGAAGGTACCCCCCGTATACGTCGTCGCCCCGCTGAGTGTTAGATTTTGGCCTCCACCGAGCATTACAAAGTTGCCCGACCCTGAGATCGTGCCGGCGAACGTTCGCGGCGCGCTATCGCCGCCAAAGAGAGTAAAAGACGTGGACGGATTAGCATGGTTCACGATAGTACCCGCACCCGACAGATTCGCGACGCTCGCGCCTCCAGCCGCAATGTTGACGGTGGTGCCAGGATTGGTCACTAGCAACGACCTTGGCGCAACCAAGGGATCGCCCGAAACGAGCCCGCCGAAATTCACTGTCCCTGACGTAACGGTCGTATTGCCGAGATAGTCTCCTGTAACGTTGCTGAGCGTGACGGCGCCTGTCGTTGCGACACTGAGACCGAAATTTCCGCCAATCGCAATCCCGTCGAGAGCGCTGTTCTTCAGATTGATGGAGACTGGAACGACGATCGCAGGCAGGGGGCTTGCGAGCGCAATATTCCCGATCAGACCCGCCTGAAGCACAATGGTATTGCTGCCGGGCGTTGCATTGCTGTCGATGATCGCCTGACGCAGCGATCCGGCGCCAGAGTCGTKTGTGTTCGTGATCGTAAAATTCGCTGCTCGCGCAGGGTCCGCGCCCAAAGCCGCGCCGCATAGTGCGGTACTGATCAAAAAGCCTCGACGGAACAAAGTGCTCGGCGCACAGCGAAAAATGCCGTTCAGAAGGGTGATCGAGAGCAGCCGCCCGCGCTCAATGGTCGCGACCAATAACCGTCGGATTGTCTCGAAAGAAATATCTGCTGGAACCTTCATATTCGTCCTGGTATTGAAATATGAGGCAGAGCGCTTCCTCAGCGTCCAAAGCTGCGATTCGCTCTCGGCAAATGCAAGCGATCCCCACTGCCAAGAGCGGAAAATTCGGGGGACACTACCGACACTTGATACGTGACATGAGCCTTGGCTTACCCGTGTGATCGTGCAACCAGTTGTTCTCGCTAGATACCGGATCGAGCTTTGGAAGTTTGGCTGTTTCCGCCAACTCGTAGACAACCGTACGTTTTCTAGACGATGCACCAAGCGCGCGGCGATACTCCTGAAAATATTATCACCTCTACTTAAAGGCGGCGCGCTCTCAATCATTCCAGAACGCCTGCTTCCCCTTCGCGGGCCGGAGCGCCCGCGACCGTTTGCCCACATCGCTTTGGAGCTTGTCGGCCATCCAGAGCAATCCGCCGAGGATGGTGGCGCGCTCAGCGCTAGCAAGGATGCGCCTGCCAGCATGGCGCCCGCCCGCGCAGGATCACAGGTTGCGCCCTTGGGGGCGACCGCGCGTTCTCCAGCGCGCATCACGCCGTTCGTGCAATGCTGGCATCGGCCATTGCCGCCGCATAGGTTGCACACACGCCCGTCGGCTTGAACCCCGGATCCGCTGCACCCGGCGCAGCGCGCGGAGCCATTACAATAATAACAGGTAGCCATCGCCTCGCCCTTTGATCATGAAACAACGCACGTCACCCAAGGCGACAGACGCGCAGTCGACTACGGTAACTAAGGGATGATGATGTGGTCGCGGTCGTCGGCGGTTCTTCAGCAATCGGCATTTACGGCCGTTTACCCGCCCCCTCCTTGCCGACATTTACACCCCCTGGAATCAAATCCATAAAACGAGGATCAAAATCGCGATTTTCGAGAGGGATGTCTCTCCTCGAAAACGAGGAGGCGAGCGCAAAAATCCGTGCGTTGATCGACGTTTCGCCCCCTCGCGCGTCGCCTGCGCGCCTCAGCCATACAGGCGAACGGATCAGGCGGCTTTCTTCCGGGTCAAGAGGGACGTCAGCACCGCCACCCAATCCCATTTGATCAAGGCCGTCGCAAGCGGCGCATAGGCCAGCGCGACGGCGGACATCGCGCCGGTGCTCTCCCAGAACGAACGCGCCAGGCGCGCATAGCCGGCGGGCCATTCCGGCTCGGTGTCGGGTAGGAAAAGCCAGCGCCAGAGAAGGGCGATGGCAACGCCGAGCGGCACGCCGGCCATGCTAATGCCAAAACCAAGGGCTTTTCCGACATGGCGTTCGGCCCTGCCGGCGACGATCTGCACCGCCAGAATAACGCCGATGATGATGGGCCAAAGTGCATGGGCGATCAGATAGCCGCCCCATGCGATACGCAATTCAGCGTTTAGCGAGAAAAACCAGAACGGTGCGGCGCAAGGCAAAATCAAGACGGCGAACATCGCGAAGCCCGCCAGCGGATACAGAATATCCTTGGTCCTGGCGCGCTCGTCGAGCCACGTGAACCAGCGGCGGGTGCTCTTCAGGGTTACTTCGAGTCGCGCATCACCGTCGGCGTCGACGACGATCGTCCACTTGGCGACGGTGAACTTGTCCGCAACGCCCGCGAGTTCAAGCGATGCGCCGACCTCGAAAGCCGAGGAAAAGCCGCTAGCATCCTGAGACCAGTCAGGCTTCTCCGCCTGCCTCAGAACGATGCGCATAATGTGCTCCCTCCTCAAAAAGCGATCCTGAGCCCGACTTGTCCGGCGTGGCTCGTCGAGGCGCCAAAGCGAGCGCGGCATGCTCTCGCGACCGAAGCCGCCAGCGGGTCAGCGAGCGCCGCCATCGAACAGAGCGCCGACGCTGCCAGCAGGACGGCGTCGGGCGCCCGCATGGCCCGAGCGTCTCTGCTTTCCCACTAGATCCGGACAGTCTTCGCCCTCCTCGATGTTTCGCAACGCACGCTCCCAAAAATCAAACTCGCAAACAATCTCGGCTCAAAGTCGCGGGTTTTCAGCGCCGCGTCTCTCCTCGAACACGAGGAGGAGTGACAAAAAACATCCCCGCCCGTTCCCTCGCGGATTACGACAGTCCGCTTAGCACCAGGCGCGCGACCGCCTGCGAGCGCGTCCTAGCGCCCAGCTTGCGGCGGGCCTGATCGATATGAGTCCTCGCTGTGGTCTGCGATACGCCGAGCAGGCGGGCGATCTGCAAATCCGTTTTGCCGGCCGCCACCCAGCGCAGGCATTCCAGCTCCCGATGGGTGAGCGTCGCCTGCGGATCGGTCACTGGCGCAAGACCAGTCAAAGCGCGGCAGCGTTCATGCGTCAGGAAAGCAAGCTGTTGCAGTTTGCCGCGCAGCGCGGGCGGCATGGGTTGCTCCTTGCCAGCCATGGTGACGATCGCGAAATAACCGCCCGGGCCGTGGATCGGCACCGACAGCCCGTCCGTCCAGCCCCATTCGACGACCGTATCCCAAATGTCCTGTTCGGCGCGCGACAGGGTGCGCTCGGCTTTCGCTTCCCGCCAGGTGAATGGCGCGATGCGCCGTCGCGCCTCGGCGACCCCATAGTCGGCGGCGACGAAATTGCGGTTGACATAGAGTTCGAGCCAGTCCGGCGGCCAGTCCTGGAAGAAGAAATGCGGCTCCGGGCCCTTGTCGGCCGGGAGGAAAGCGCCGCATGCGCTGGCGGTATAGCCGTGGGCTGCGATGCGCCGCTTAAACAAGGCTTTGACCGCATCGATCGTCGCGCACGCCTCAAGCGCGGCGGCAAACTCATCCTCCATTACCTAACCCCTACCTCCGCCGAATGGAGGAATGCGAAGATTACCAAAGCATGACGCGAGAACCGCCGGGACACCTCAAGCGCATTAACTCGCGCCCGACATCGAATCACGGGCCTGTCCCACGGTGTGCGAAACTCCTATTGACTTGATGGTTTAACCTCTTTTGGCGTCGCTGAGAGCGGTCGGGGAATTTGCGATCGTAGCTGACCGGCTTGCGAGCCTCCAATGCCTGACGGACGTAGTCGCGGATCGCTGTCCCTGCTTCAGAGAGCGGAATGAAAGGTTCGTCGGCGTCTTCCCGCGACGGCGCGTCGATCGCCGTATCGGGGATCCGGTGTCGCACCCACCGGCCTTCGCCGTCCATGATTAGGCGATTCCGGGTGACGAGGTGTTTGAGGCGATATTGGAGAGTGCGCGGCGGGACGGGGGTTTCCAGAGCGCGCAGAATCTCCGGCGCCAACAGACCATTGGGGCTGCGCCGCATGGCGTCTTCGATTGCTGCCGGAGCTATCTCTGGGACATGGTTTGCCAAAGCGGCCCTTCCTGCGCGTAGAATCTAGACGCAAGAATGACGTGGATGGGCCCAAGAATCAAGATTATGCGCAAGAGTGAGGCTAGGCGCAATCATAGTTGCGCCGAGCTAGGGCACCGATCCGCACGACGTCTTTATGCCCGGAGCCAGCGGTTACTACATTTAGGAGGGGGTTAGAGGGTTATTGCGTAGAAGTAGTTCTCATCATCACCCGGTGCGGCGCGCCATAACAGCGCTCGGATGCCGAAGTGCCTCGTAACGCTTAAATCAAAATGTTGATCGAAGCGTCCAGCTTCTATCCTGCGATCACTTCTCGGTCGACGGCACACTAATCGAGGCCTGGGCGTCGACGAAGAGCATCGAGCCGAATAGCTCGGATGAGCCGCCGGCTGGCGGCGGCGGGCGCAACGCGGAAGCGAACTTTCATGATCAAAAGTGGTCG
>NZ_JBFRGM010000020.1:0-96036 GCF_052115345.1 Mesorhizobium sp. 2RAF21
AACCCGTGAATATCTCAAGCCGTCGAACCGGCTCCTCGTCCCTGGACTTAAGCGTAAGCTCTGAAATCGTCATGTGTCGAAGCCCTCAAAGGCTCCGAGCATCGTGGCTCATGACCACGCGCGAAAGGTGGTGCCGCAACAGCGCTCACCTTTCAACCGCCGAGCAAGCCGGCAGACTCATCGTTGCGATGCGGTCGGACGAGGAAGCGGCCGTGTAGAGCGCTACCGCGCAGGCAACTTCTCCGAACTTGATGTAACCCTTCCAGTTTGCCCGCGCTGCAACCATGACACTCGCACTCCGGCACAACCTATGCGAGTCAATAAAGCCATGGACCGCCGATATGGTTCCGGAGTCAAAAAGAATCTGAATTCAAAGGGTTGGGACATTCGTCGACCAGGATGCCGTTTATGGCCTGCGCAGGCGGAAAAAGGCGCAGGGCGGCGGAATGGTGATTTGAACGAACATGTCGTCCAACTGGGACGCTCCAACCCCCTTCAGGTACAGATATTTCGAGAAAGAATCCGCATTTGCGCATCACGATTGAATGGCATCAAAGCCCATTCCTTCATTGTAGGCTGCTCAGTGATGGGGAATTCAATCTCAGTTCCTCAAATTGAAATGATAGCGCGCAACATTGCCGGTCTCTTTGTTGCGAATGTCGAAATAGTAGGGATCTTTGCGCTTCGGTCTCGGAATGATCTCGGTCGTCATGCAAGTGTTGCCATCGCGCCGAAACTGGTCACTTTTCAGGTAGTCGATATTTCCGAAGTGTCTACTGCGATTGAAAAGCGTGGTGCAGGCGACCTGAACCGGCTTTGCGCAAACGGCGGTGTCGCGCATGTTGCCGCCATGGCCGCTGTAGGCGTTGATAGTGGTCGCAGTCGTTCCGGCCGGACAATCTTCATATTCGGCATAACCCGGCTCTTTGGTTCCTGCCTCGGGACAGGATGGCCAATAGCCGGGATGAACCTTGCGGATTGACAGCAGTTTCAAAACGGGCGGCACGCAATACGAAACCCCTTGCCATGAAGGATTTTGCGACGCAACACACAGCAGGATTTTGCAGCCGAAGGAAGCATCCTGGGCCTGGGCACTATGAACCGAAATGCCGATGACGATGCTGGCGATAGCGGGAAGCAGGTATCGTAGGGGCTTCATGGTTCTCTCCTTGTCTCGTCAATTCTGTGATGCCCAGACGTCGTCGATTTTGACAAAGCGGAGCACCTTGGGCAGAACGTGGTCGTGCTTGTCGGTGATCGTGAGCGAGCAGAGGACACCTGGACCGGCCGCGTCCTTCTGGCACTGATCGATGGCGACTTTTTTCACGCCGCCGAAGAATATGAGTTTGCGGATTGCGGCGAGCGCTTCTCCATCGGATGGCACTTCAAGCCTGGTCGCCGCCTCGTATTCGTCAACCTTCTTTTGCAGCGTGGTGATCTGGCCAGCGAGTTCCTCGACCTTGGTCGCGTGGATCGAGCTCGCGTAGACGTAGCCGCCAGCAACCCCGACGATCAACGACACGAGTCCCGTGACGCCTAAATTCACCGTCTGATTCATGGGAGAATGTCCGTCACTGATAGTCAGTGATGCCGAGACGGCGCAGGACTTTGCCCGGGTCGGTCTCGCAATCATGCTTCCAGTCCGGATGTCTGGCGCAGCCATAGGCGTATTGGCTGAGATCGGCGCTGGAGAGATTTGCGAGCTCGTTGCCCTTATCCATCCACTTCTGGACATCATCAGGCGTACACCCCATACCGCCGGCGCCACACTGATCCGGGTCGATGCCGGTGTTTTGAGACGGCTGCTGGGAAGTCTGCGATATCGCCGGCGAAGCGAGGATCGCGCCGGCGCCAACAATCAGGACCATGAAGAATAGGCTTTTCATCTTAACCTCGCGGAGGATTTTCGGGTGGCACTGGAGCGGGGGGAGGAAGGGGTAGGCCGAATTCCGACGTTTCCTTTGACGTCGAACGCGCCACAGGCTCCGCCGGCTTGTCGGGTTTGTAATTCCAGGGCGGGGTGAGCTTCGGATCGGACCAGACGCCAAACCCCAGGCCACGCGCGCGGCGTTCGATATCGAAATAAGCGGGAACCTGCGGCTCGCCGGGAAAATTGTACGCGTATCCAATGCCTTCGGCGATCGCGGTCGCGGCCAGATTGGTTTCATCGACAAAGCAATGCGCGAGAACGGTGCCATTCGCATCGGTCGTCACGGATGCACAATTCACATCGTGTTTCAGGGTGCGAAGGATCAACCAGGCGCGGGCCACCTGACCGACGGGCCATTCGACGCTTTCGGTCGTGGCAACCTGATCGAGCCGAGGTGCAAGATACCCTGCAAGGCGGACGATCTTCTTAGGGGTGATGAACTCGATGGTCGATCCGTCGAGCACCTGCACGCGTCCATAGATTTGCTTCGGCAGGACCGTGTCCGCTGGGCCCTGCGCGCTCGCCGGCCATATCGTGGCGAGCATGACGAAGATCGCGATGCCGTTGAGGGGTTTCATTGCTTGCCGACTACGTCTTTTGAGGACTGCTGCTGACCCTGTCCAATGAGGATGGAAACAGGATGGGGAAGATCCGAATAGGCCCAGAGCCCTTCGCGCGCTTCGCGTGCGCCTTGTTCGGCGAGCCGATAACCCGGAACGACCAGCTGGCCGGTCGAGCTGACAGCTGCAAATCCCCATCCCTGCGCGATCATGAAGGTCGCGAGGTCGTAGCGGGTTTTTCCCGTCGTCGTCTGACAGACAACAAGCAGATTGCTGGCATCGAGTTCCCGGATCGTCGTACAGACGGGTTTGCTGTCCCGGACTATAGCCTGCGCCATGATCAGGTTCAGCTCACCGCAATCACGCTTTACGCCGGGTGCTATCGTCACCGACGTGCCACGCAGACAGGCTTGTAGGCCATAGAGCCGGTAACGCTTGCCATCCGCGATCCAGCTATCGGCGGTCTCAAATTGCGCCGTCATGGGAAAGGGCACGAATTTGCTGCCGTTCCCGTCTGCCGACGGGGTCGGATCTCTTCCGTCCGGCGCCGGCGCCTGCGCCTGGACAGGAACTGGCTCCGGTCGCGCCGGCACCTGAACAGCCGGCACAACGGCCGCATAGGCGAACACAAGAGAACCGGCGACGATAGCAATAAGCATGATTGTCGAGACCTGCATCAATTCGTCTGGCTTTGCCGGTACCGTTCACCATAGGGGTGCTGGAACGAGGCGTTCGACCAAATGCCGACATGGGCCTTCGATGCCGCGGCTTCGGCAGCGGCGTATTCAGGAAAGAGCGCTGCGCCGTCAGGCGCCCTCGCAGCGAAAGCCAATCCGCGCCGAATGAGGTATTCCGACAGCGGTTGGACGCGATCGTCAGCGCCAATGAAGAAGCACTCGGCAAAGCGAACTGAAGGCTCTCCGGTGTTCGCGCCAAGAAAGTGGCACGGAAACGCGCCGTCCGCAGATGCTGCGGCTGTTTGCAGAGCAGCGTTCAGGCCAGCGAGCGACAGCATGGTGCACGACGCCCGCATCCCGTCCAGTTGCAGCTGTTGCGTCGATTGGCAGCCCTGAGCGCCGGCCAGCTTGATGATGGTGTTTTCGGCATCGACAAAGGCATTGCCGGTCAATGCCGCTTCGGGAACGACGGTTTCGAGTTTCAGGGCCTTTGCCAGACTGGTCGGGTCCAGCGTGCGCTGCGGTCCGGGGACCAGATCGCGGCCGCTTGCGTAGGCATTCTGGTAATACTCGACAAATTTGGCAGGACGCGGCGCCGTCGCCTGCTGGGCAGCGACGGACGAGGCCAAAGCCATGAGGACAGAGACGGAGATTGGAGCAATAGCGCGCATTTTCAGTTCGGCCTTTTCCAACCGACGGGAAAATGCTATAGACGATAATTATACGATAGTGCAAGCTTCAAGAGGCACAGGGCCGCTTTTCCAGCACATGACGCGGTCGAATTGTACGGACGATGACGATGATCAGGGCCATCAAAAAGACGGTGCAGGCGTTCTGGATGCTTGCTGGCCTTGTCATGCTCTTCGTCTGGATCGCTTTCGGTGGTTGGCTTCTTCTGTGGATCGGGTCGTCCGCTATCGGTGCGACATGGGCCCCTGCGATCGGCTCGTGGGGCTATGATTTCCTCGTCCAGCACTTCTGGGTGAAGCTTGTCGCTATCCTCGCATTCCTGACGTTTCTCGGCGCGATCTCGGGTGAGACGACCCGCCGCCGCCATTCCAGGCCGGATTCAAACCTGGAAGCCGAGCGCGAGAAAGAAGAGGAGCGGCGAATGCAGGTTGAACAGTCTCTCGTCTCGCGGCGCAATCAAGCAGCCTTTCATCGCTAGAATGGCTTCCGCTCGGGTCATTGTCTGCTGAGACAGACCCAAGCAGCGCGAAACCAGTGGCCAACGTCGGACTGACAGCCACTATCGAAGTTTCGTAGCGGGATCGGCTTGCCGGTCAGTTCCTCGACACGCGGTGTGGGTCGGTGCGTTCGCATCACGATTGCCACAAAGCCTACGAAGCAAAGGCGACGAAAGGCGTACCTTCTATTGCGCGCTTTCGCGTTTCTCCGCCCCAGGCGCTGACGCGGCGGATCCACGCGCCACCTCCTCCTTCCCGGCCAAGTCCTGATGGCCGCGGCAGCACGGCCAAAGGCCGCTGCTGCGTCGGGCCAGCGGCATAGGAATTGCGGCATCTAAAATTATACGATAGTAACATTTTGAGGAGGCGCCGGGGTTTGCATTGAGCGTCTGCACGCTCGAATTCGGAGCGAAATGAGAGAACAGAGTCGCCCGTGAGCGAAGTGTGGTCGATGGATTGGTATCTCGTACCGCTGCAATACGACTGTCGGCATTGCGGGACGCAGGCGGACGGATATGGGCTGGTGCTCGGACCGAACACGCAGGTATCACAGGGGACGACGGCCGAGAATTGGGACGTGGACCGACTTGGCACCTATGGCGCCGTATGCGGTTGGAAGCGCGCCGGCCCACAGCGGTGCGAGTTCATCACCGCCATGAGCGAAGGAAGGCTGCGCTTCACCAAGGACGAGCTGTTGCTCGCGTGCGAGCATTGTGGCGGAAGAACCGGACTGGGCGCGGTGGCACCTACTGCGATGGAGAATTTCGTGCAGTGGGGATCGCTGCGCGCGATGCGCAATGAACGGCGAATGATCGTCGCCAAGGGGGCGGACATTGCGAAGTTTCACGATGGCACGGTCATTGATTTCGACCGGGCGATCGGTCCGTCATTCGCCGTGGTGGCGCGCGGCGCCTGCCATAACGATAGCCGCGGGCAAGGACGTATCGAGATCCTGCTGGATCTGGCGGCAGGGCATTACGCCTGGTCGACGATGTTCGGAAACCGCGGGTCGCAGAAGGCGTGGTCGACGCTGTCCGCCGTCTCGGGCAGGCAAATCGCAACGATGGTGGAGCAGTTGGCGCTGGCGGAGATCGATCTGACATCGCTGGGCTGCATTGACGATGCAGGACCCGTTTGCCGGTTCGCGTTCGAGCAGATCGTCAATGGGCTGATGGCGAGCGGCTATGCTTGCGACGCGGGGAGAAGTTGAATGAAGGTGCCGGTCATCGCGGCGATAGCACTGGGTTTGGCTGTGGAAGGGTGCGCGTCACCGGTCGGTCCGTCGAGCTACTCCGCTCCACGTCCATGGACAGGTTTGAAGCTGACGCAATGCAAGGCATACGGGACGTTCTCGGAATGCCAGTTGGTGCAAACGTCGACGTCACAGTACCGGCGATATCGGCTCGGTCCGGTGCAGCAACAGAACCGTCGGTTCCAGACCTTGAGCGACGACTATCAGTATCAGATCACGGGTTGCTACCAGATTGAGCGCGTAAACAGACCATTGCCGAACTACCTCTGCCGCATCGTTAGGTACCGAACTGGGGCCGATGCGGGGTCGGTGTTCGTCAAAGGCGCAACTGCGGTCAATCTGGCCAAATTCCTCGGCGACCAGGAGCAACTGCGCTATCAGCGGACGCGTGATCCCTGGGAGCGAAAAGGCTCCTGATCGGAGACTCAGACCGGCGAATGCGATCGGTAGCCCAGGAGTTAAATTATACGATAGTGACAGTTTGTCCTTGACCTTTGCGAATTAGATTATACTAGAGTGTAATCTAAGGTCCACCATTCAGGGTCAAGAATGCGGTTTCTGTCGAGGAGAGCGACGCGATTTTCCAGTGCTCACGGCGTCACGGCCGTTGCACTGTTGTGCGCGATGATACCCCTGCAGGCTGTCGGGGAGGGTCTGGAGGCTCGACCTTCAGGCGTGGAGACGCCGCTGAGCGATGAGGCGTTCTCCACCCGTACCGGAGCCGCGATGGCGGCGCCGCGCACATCAGCGAAAGCTGCCCTGGTGCCGGTCCGAGTGAAGGCCGTTCGGGCTAGCGCCAATGTCTTTGCCTATCGGGCCGAGCCTCTTCGGGTCGAGCCGCCGCACGACCTGTCGGCCGAAAGCATCGCAGACGCCGCCGATGTGATGCCGTCGTCGGGAATCGGCAACGTTGGCGCGAAGGTTCGGCCCGACCTGCTGGCGGGAATGCCTGACGATGTCGCACGGTTGATTGTTCAGGCGGCGCACGACGAGGGCGTCGATCCGAATTTGATGCTTTCGATCGCTCGAGCCGAGAACGGCGCTTTTGATCCTGCGGCGATCAGCGGGGCTGGGGCGATCGGGATCATGCAGATGCTGCCCGAAACGGGAGCGGCATTTGGCGCGAGCGATTTGACCGATCCGGCGCAGAATGTGCGCGCATCGGCGAAATTCCTGAAAGTGCTGGTCGATAAATATACCAATCCGGTGCTCGTGGCGGCGGCGTACAACGCCGGCGAGCCGAAGGTGGACGCCCGTACATCGCTGCCGCTTATCCGCGAGACCGCCGACTATGTGACGCGCGTGGTGGGTCTCTACACCCACGCATACGCAGGAGGCGACATTCAGACGGTTGGACGGCCGCGCCAGGGGTTCCGCTCGAACGGGAAGCGGAGAGAGGCGAACCCAGAGGCCTCCAGCCCTGCACGATCGACGATGCTGGTGTTTTCCACAAATGACCCGGGCCCCATGGGAACGGATGCGGCTGAGCAGATACCGGGTCCGGACGGCCCCGTGAGAGTGAAAGAGGAAGGCAGCCTATGAACAGCGTGAAGGCATTTTGCGGCGGGCTGAAAGACGCTGCCAGGAAAGGTTGGAACTCACCATTCGGCAAGCGGGTGATCGTCCATTCGACCATGGCGACGGTGAGCGCGGGAATCTTGTTCATGTCCGCGATCGAACCGGCAGCGGCGCAGAACCTGCAGGCCCTGCAGAACGCCGCCGACCGTATCGTCCAGTTCTTCACCGGACCATTCGGGCGCAGCATCGGCGCGATCGCCTTTATCGGCATGTTTCTCGCCGCGGCGTTTGGCTACTGGAGCTGGGGCGCCCTGTTGCGGGTCGGCGGTTCGCTCGCCGGCATGTTCGCGGCGGCCGAGCTTGTCGATTTTCTGGCCGGCGGCGCACAGTAGGCGCCTTCATCGTCATGGCAAACAGAGACGAAGAAGAGATCGTGGACACCTACCCCGTCATCCTGGCGATGACGCGGCCGCCGACGGTGATGGGCATCCCCTACACCTTCTTTCTGGCTGAGTGCTTCACCTCGCTCATGCTGTTCCTGGCACTCGGTTCCATTCTCTGGTTCCCGGCCGCCTTCATCGTCCAGCATTCGGTCTTGTACGTGGTGAGCACGAAGATCGATCTGTGGTTCTTCGACATTCTGCAAAAGCACAGTGCATGCGGCGTCAATCCGCTCGGGAGGCGGATTGGAGGCCGGATCAGGACGTACGGCAAATGACGACGGTTGCGAGTGCCTTGCGGTCGAATCTCAGTCGGGGATGGGACATCTTCGCCGACAAGGGGATATCGACGCATGTGCCTTATTTCGCGCCGATCGAGAACGGGATCATCCGGCTCAAGAACGACTGTCTCGTCACGACGCTGCGACTCAACGGGTTTTCGTTCGAAACGGCCGATATCGACTACGTCAATCTGTTGCAGCGACAGCGCAACACGGCATTTCGGGCGATTTCGAACCTGGGAAGCTTCGCGGTGTACACCCACGTTGTGCGCCACAAGGTGAAGCCCTCGCTGCCGGGCAACTTCGCCGATCCTTTCATGGCCCGCATGGACGCGGTGTATCAGACCAGCATCTCGAAGAACGAGATGTTCGTGAACGACACCTATGTGTCCCTCGTGGTGCGACCGGTATTCAGGAAGGGCACGGTTTTGAGCCGCATCCTGGGTGCGGGCGGCACTGTGGTGGCGCGGGAGCAACTGCGCCATATGCGCGACAAGCTGCTCGAAGCGACGCGCGCGCTGGAGAAGAGCCTCGACCCATACGGTCCGCAGGTATTGCGCGACGTAAAGCGCGTCGAGGTGTCCATCCCGGATGGCCGGCGGATCTATCGCGACGTCAGCGAAGACATGGTCGTGGATCCGGATGCGCGTGTCGTCTGGTTTTCCGAGCAGTGCGAGTTTTTCTACGCTCTGCTCAATGCCGGCAAGGTTCGGCCGATGCTCCTGGGCAACATGCCGATCGACGAGATGGTGCCATCGCGGCGAACCACATTCGGCAATCGCACGATCCATCTGGAAGGGGATACGCGGGTCGAGGATCGCTATGCCGCAATGATCTCGTTGCGGGAGTACCCGCCGGAGACCGGCGCCGGAATGCTCGACTATGTGCTCAAGCAGCCCTTCGAGATGGTGGTCACGCAATCTCTGTCCTTCGTCGACGACCAGGCCGCCCGCTACAAAATCGATCGTCTGGACCGGCAATTGTCGAAATCCGATGAAGGCGGTTCTTCGATCCAGAGCGACCTCGATTTCGCGCGCGACCAGTTGGCCCGAAAGAATGTGGCGTACGCGGAGCATCATCTGACGGTGATGCCGATCGCCAGGACCGTTGACGCGCTGGACGAGGCGGTGGCCGTGGTCGGCTCGGAGTTCGGCGCCCTTGGCGCCAGCTATGTGCGCGAGGACCTCAATTGCGAACCATGCTATTGGGCGCAGTTGCCCGGCAACCAGGCCTATATCGCCAGACGGGCGACGATCTCGACCCTGAATTTCGCTGGCCTGTCGTCGTTCCACGCCTATCCCTATGGCAGGCCCGACGGCAACCATTGGGGACCCGCGATCACGATTTTCGAGACGACGTCGGGCACGCCCTTCTTCTTCAATTTCCATCAGGGCGATGTCGGGCACACGACCGTCTTCGGCCCGACCGGCTCCGGCAAGACGGTGCTGATGGGCTTCCTGATCAATCAGGCCTATCGGGTCAATCCTGATCTGAAGGCCGTGGTGTTCGACAAGGACCGTGGTCTGGACATCATGGTGCGCGCCGCAGGCGGCACGTACATGACACTGGAGCCGGGCGAGCCGTCTGGCTGGAATCCCCTGATGATGGAGAACACGGAAGAGAACCGCGTGTTCCTCTACCGGCTGATCAGCTTCATGCTGAAGCCGAACCGCGAGGGCGAGTCACTGACCCCTCAGGAGGAGCAGATCATCCGCTCCGCCATCAAGCAGATCATGTCCTCGGGCGATGTGAAGTTCCGACGCATGTCGGCACTGCGCTCGCTTCTTGCCGGCTCACAGCGGACCGAAACCGGCCTGATGGCTCGGCTCGATAAGTGGGTCGAGAACGGGCAATACGCCTGGCTGTTCGACAATGCCGAGGACCGTCTGGACATTTCCAGGCCGATGATCGGCTTCGACATGACCTCGATACTGGAAGACCCGCAGGCCAGGACGGCCGCGCTTCTCTACATGTTTCATCGCCTCGACAAGATCTATGACGGCAAGACGCCGGTGATCAACCTGATGGACGAGGCCTGGAAGCTCCTTGATGACGAGGAGTTCAAGCGCTCGATGAAGGATTATTTCAAGACCATCCGCAAGCGCAACGGGATGATCATTTTCGGCACACAGTCACCAGACGATGTTGTCCGCTCGAGCGTGTCGCGCACGATCATCGAGCAGACCAGCACGAATATTTTTTTCCCGTTCCCCAAGGCCGACGAAGACAGCCTCAAGAAGCCGTTCGGTCTGTCGGACGCCGAATTCACCTGGGTCAAGGAAGGCGATCCGGCTGAGCGGTTCGTCCTGATCAAGCACGCCCGCGACAGTGTCGTGGCCCGTGTCGACATGGGCCACATGATGGATTTCGTGAAGGTGCTGTCCGGCCGGGAGGACACCGTGCGCCAGGTCGAAATGCTGCGCGAGGAATATGGCGGGGATCCGCGCGACTGGTTGGACAAATTCTGTGACTGGAAGGGGTAAGGCGATGCGGCGACCGATGCTATGCGGGGCGATGGCGGCGGCATTGCTTGCGGGCGTGATGCTGTCGTCGTCGTATGCCCAGGTACCGGTGAATGACGGGGCTCGGCTGAAGATCCAGCAGACGACGCAGCAGTGGTACGACAACTACCGCAAGAACCAGCAGATCGCGCGCGGCAACTCGGGTGACACGACGAACAGCTATGCGCCGGGGCGGGGCACTGGCGGCATGGATTGCTCGTCCTTCGGCGGCGGCGCTGGTTGGGGCGATCAGGCCGGGCCGAACAATCCGCGCAATGCGAGCCAGGAGCAAATCCGGCAAATGGTGGCGGATGAGGCCCGGCGCCAGGGCGTCGATCCGAATTTCGCGATGGCGATCGCGGAACAGGAATCGCGTTTCCGCCAAAGCGCGGTTTCCGCAGTCGGAGCCCTCGGCACGATGCAGCTGATGCCGGCAACCGCCGCCAAGCTCGGCGTCAATCCCTATGATCTTCGCGACAACATCCGTGGTGGAGTGACGTATCTCAAGCAGATCATGGGCATGTATCCGGGGCGGCTGGATCTGGTGGCGGCCGGTTATAATGCAGGACCGCATCGGCAATCGCTGCGTAACGGCAACATTCCGCAGATCCGCGAGACGCAGAACTACGTGAACATGGTCAGCCAGTTCTACAATGGCAACAAACGGCAATTTGGCGATCAAAGACCGATGGGAGCCCCGATCCCCCAGATGGTTTCGGCGCCAGCAGGTTGCGGCGAACCCATAAAGAAGGCCGTGGATCGCAACACCGAAGCACAGCTCGAGCGAGCCCAGACATGGAATGCGCTCGTCGGCAAGGCGCTCGAGGCGAACCAGCTGAAGCAGCAGGCAATGCTTGGGCAACTCAAAGAGGCGTCGGCGTTCCTGAGGGGATCGGGCAGCGGTCAAAACGGCAATTTCGGTGACGGCTCGGGCGAGATCAAGATCGCCGAAATCGCCTGTCCGTCGACGGTGGTGAACACGGGGTCGACGCGTTGCTATGCGGTTCCACCGCAATCGTCGACGTCCGATATCCAACGCCTGCTTCGATACCTGCAGGAGCTGGCGCGGACACAGGGCCTCAATCCCACCTTCGCGGCGATGGAAGACGACGTGGTCGGGCTGGTCGCGATCGTCGACAGCCGGCGGGCGCAGTGAGCGAGATGAACGGTAACGAAGCGGAAGGATGTCAACCGATGAAGACGATCATTCTTGGAAGTGCGGCCGCGCTGCTGTTGTCGACGGCGGCCTTTGCACAGGTGCCCGTGACGGATGGCGCCAACACGGCGGTCAACGAGAAGATCAAGGCGCTGACGTCGCAGATCCAGTCGGACACGACCATCATCAAGGACAACACGACGCGGACGCTGCAGGCGATCACCGGCGACAGGACACAGGATGCCAGCAAGTTCTCGTCGCTGGCGACCGGCGGCGGATTTACGATGAGCCAGGCACCGGATTTTGGCGCGATCCTGCAGGGAAATCAGGCATCGTTCGGCGGGATTGGCGGGCAGTTTCAAAACATGGCGGCCCAGGTCATCAATGGCCTGAACCTCGTCAAGATGGTGAAGGACGCGGTGACCGGCGGCGAGCTCACCGGTGCGAACCAGGCCTACAATCAGGGGGTCCAGACGGTGACGGCCCTGACCGCGATGACGGACGCCATGAACGCCGCGTCGAAGAAGCGTACAGACGCTTTCACCGGTGCCGCCGGCGAGATTGGCAGCGCCCCGGATATGAAGGGCGCGCTGGAGCAGAACACGCAGATGGTGTTGCAGGGGAACCAGACCGCCAACGAAGCGGTCGGCGCCTTGAACAGCGCCGTCGTGCTGGAATCGCAGCGGTACAAGGCAGCCCTCTCCGAGCAATCGCAATTCCTGAAGACCTTCGCAGCGGGGGCAGTGCGCAGACGCAACGGCCAGCAGCAGGACGGCCAGTCCGTCAGGGAGCAGCTCGAACAGTTCGAAGCGCAGTCGCAGTGAAGCCGCCCTGTTCCATCCCGTTGCTGGCCTGCCTCATCGCTCTTGCCGGCTGCGCCGGCCATAAGGAGCGTTTGGCGAAGTGCTCGGCTGACGAGAATCCGGTTGGCGAACTTGCGTATGCTCGAGATCCCGGACGCTGGGATGCCGGCGGGATTCTCGTCCAGCAGTTGACCGATGAATGTGGCCCCATGCGGCCGGTGAACCAGTTCTGATCGGAGCGTTGCCAGATGGATCCGCGGGACGGGCTCACCAATTTCTATGGAACCGCGCTCACCTATTTCGACAAGATCAACCAGGATACGATCGAGCGGGCTTGGGGGCTGTTTGCCGAAAACAAGGGACTGGTCACCTCCCTTCTGGCCCTGTTCCTCATCATCTATTTTCTGTGGGGAGCATTGGGCCGGACCCACATCAGCTTCCAGGACATGGCCATCACCGGCTGCAAGGTCGCCCTCGCATATGCGTTCGTTATGTCCTGGTCGGTCTTCCATGAGGAAGTGGGCAAGCTGATCCTCGAGACGCCGGAACAGCTTGGCGCAGCTCTGTCGTCGCGCATGGCGGGGATCGCCGGCGGCGCCAACATGGCGGAACAAGTCCGTCAGGTCGCCGAGAAAGTCTACGAATTCGCATCGGCGATCGCAACCGCGCAGGCCGGCGGATGGATCGGCTCGATCGTCGGTGCCTTGCTCGATCTGTTCATCGTGGGCGGCGGGTTGATCCCCATGCTCCTGGTTCTGACCGGCGTGACGCTGTTTGCAAAAATGACGGTCGCCGTGATGCTGGCGGTAGGGCCGATTGCCATTCTCTGCAATTTCTTCGGCATGACCAGATTTGTGTTCGAGGGCTGGGTCAAGGGAATCGCATTCGGAATATTCACGCTGCTTTTTTCTTACATCATTGCCGGCTTCTGCTTCGGTTTTGTGCGTTCCTATCTGGACTCCATCCAGATCGCGACGGCCACACAGGAGGAATCCTTCGGCGTGGCGGCGGGCCTGGTGCTCTACATGCTGGTTGTTGCTGCGTTCGTGGTCCGGGTGCCGTCACTGGCGCTTTCATTTGCATATGGAGCAGCGTTTTTTGGGCTCCCTGCCGCCGGCAGCGTAGGCGAGGGGCTGCGAGGCGCCAGAAACAGTGGCTCGAGAGCCGCCAATCTCGCAACGAGCCTCACCCCAGCAGGAATTTCGGGTAACGCCGTGCGCGGCACGATGGCCATGGCGGGCGACATGGGACGTGGAACTCGTGCCATGGGCCGGATGCTTGCCAGCCGCATGCGGGGCCGTTCCGGATAGTGATCCGGGACACGGTTCGCGGCGATTCCCGGGATTGTGCGGAGATGAATTCGAGTGGCATTGTTGAGGAAAAAGGCAATCGGCGAGCCTGACGGGAAAGTCTCCGGTCCTGAGGAAATCTATCAGCAGCATTTGACATGGGGGGCGCGGCAGAGGTCGCTCCTTTCCCTGCTTGCGTTCATGCTCGGTCTGGGGGCCATCGCGGGGTGGGCCGTCGCCGGCATCTCGATTTGGTCCTCGGCACAGCTGTTCCCGCTGAAATCGACCGAGGTGGTGCCGCTGATCGTCGATAAGACAACAGGCTACATGGAGACGGTGACCACGCTCGACCATGACAGGTCGGTCTCCGAACTACAGGCGGTGAGGGCAGCCTTCATCGGCAACTACGTGATCAAGCGGGAGACCTACGATCCCAGGTATCTCGCCGACACCTTCGACATGATCCAGTTGTGGTCGGACCCGAACGGGCGGGCGTTTCGCGACTATGAAGAGCTGATGAACCCAGGCAATCCGAAGTCGCCGGTCAAGAGGATCGGAGCGGAGGGAGACGTCCGGGTGAACCTCTTGTCCGTCAATCCCCTGAATAACGAGACCATGAACGTGCGCTTCGAGACGGAAGAGCGCCGCCAAGGCGGTATGGCCAAAGTCGGCCGGTGGTCGGCGACGATCCGCTATCGGCAGGGCAATCTGGAAATGAGCCAGAGGGTGCGGATGTTCAATCCGCTGGGCTTCTTGGTGACCGACTACACCAGGGTTCCGGAAATGATGCCAAGCGGGCTGCCGCAATGAGGAGAGTGGGACTGGCAGCGCTGGCGGTCCTGCTCGGCACGGCACTCGCGCACGCGGAATTGGTGGCGCAGCCAGGACGCTATGATCCTCGCATTCGCACGGTTCCCTATTCCTCGGAGCAGGTGTTCGAGGTCACCGGCACCTACGGCATGGTCACGGTGATCCTGTTCGGGACGGACGAGGAGATCACGCAGGTCGTCGCCGGCGATACGGTCTCCTGGCAGATCCTGACGTCGGCCGACCGTCGCTCGCTTACGCTGAAGCCCATGGAAAAAGAAGCCTCCACGAATATGTCGGTCATCACGACGAAGCGCACCTATTCGTTCGAGCTGCTGGTCAACGATTCCAAAAGCCAGCGGAATCAGACCTACAAGCTTCGATTTTCCTATCCTGAGGATGTCGGGATGAAGGGCATGGCGGAGCTGTGGGAGCAGGCCCAGGAGGCGCAGAAGAATCCGAACATCAAGAATATCCGCCGCGACAACGTGAACTATGACTACGGCTTCAAGGGCGATCCCGGCGCGAAACCGGTGTGGGTGTTCGACGACGGCATCAAGACCTTCATGAAGTTTTCGGGCGACACGCCGGCGATTTTTGTTGTCGACAGGAAGCGGCGCGAGTCGCTGGTCAACTACCGCCGGGAGCAGGACTACATCGTGATCGACGCGGTGTCGCGCCAATGGACGCTCCGTTTTGGGACGGAGACGGAAACCTGCCTGTTCAATCTGCGCACGGGGCCGGCCGACGAGCCGGCGCCGATCGAGGGCGTGGTCGGGCCGAAGCCGTTGGGAAAGCGAGGGGCGTATTCGAGCCGCCCTCCGGACAGGAGCATGAGGTAGGCCGATGTCTGATCCGCAATATAGCCATGGCATCGAAAACGAAGCCGCAATTGGTGGCGCGGTGCGGCGTCGCGGAATAGGCATCGGACGGCCATTGGCGCTGCTGGTGGCGCTCTTTGGCGTTGGGATTGTGCTCTACCTGGCCTTCTCGACACCGCAGGAAAAGATCGCGACGAACCAGGCAGAACCCGAGACCTTCGCCCCGGTGAGAGCACCGGAGAGCCCGGGCTTCAACACGCCGCCACCCCCGCCGCCGATCCCCACCGTGGTGGTGCCGGAGGCGCCGCCACCCCCACCGCCGCCGCCACCGGTGGAACAGGTTGAGTTGCCGCCGGTGCTGGAGAAGCCGGTCGATTGCTCGAACGGAAACAATCCGGACGACCCGAAGTGCATCGAACTCGAACGCCAGCAGAAGTTGCTCGAGCGCGTGAAGGCGAATGCAATGGTCTACGACCAGTCGCGTGGCCAACAGGGCACGGATATGGCGCAGGCATCCACGCAGCTGGGTGGTGATGCACAAGGGCTGGCCGGCCTGAATGGCGGCGAAGATTTCTCCGCACAGGGCGGCGCGAGCGTTAGCGGCCGCGACGGCACGGGAGGAGATGCCAACAGGGCTTTCCTGGCGGCGATGGGCAACCAGGACGTCACGGTTTCGCGGGCGGTGAAAAACAATCGCACCGACGCCTGGATCGCGCAGGGCACAATGATCAGGGGAACGCTGGAAACCGCGATCAACTCGGACCTCGCCGGCATGGCGAAGGCAAGCGTGCGAGACGACGTCTACTCTTTCGACGGCCGCCGCATCCTGATTCCGGCCGGATCGAGCCTGATCGGCGACTACAAGGCCGACATTCAGCAGGGCCAGGAGCGGGTTTTCATCGTCTGGACGCGCATGATCCGCGGCGACGGCGTTTCGGTCCAGCTCGGTTCGTTCGGAACGGACCGGCTCGGCCGGTCCGGCATAACAGGGAAGGTCGACCGGAAATATTGGGAGCGCTTCGGCCCGCCGGCGCTGCTCACGATGATCGGCGGGGCGGCGCAATATGTGGCGACGCTCGGAAATCCCGATCGCAACAACGACATCACGATCGTCAATCCGGATGGCTCGGTGACGCGGATACCGCAAAGCAGCACGCAAACACCGGAAGAGCAGGCTCGTGGCATTGCGGCGCAGACGATCGCAGCCGGCATCCAGCAGATGGCCGCTGAGGCTTTCGGCAATACCAAGGATATCAGGCCGACGATCCATATCGACCAGGGGTCGGACATCAACGTCTTCGTCACGCGTGATCTCGATTTCTCCGATTTGTACCCAGACCCGGTCGTTGAAGAGTTCGAGCGGTTGAAAAGGTCGAAGCGGGTAGGCAAGTAGCGATGGATTCTGCCAACGATACGCGCGTAGACGCACTGCTCGACAAGAAGGTGGTGACTCCGCTTAAGAAGGTCGATGCAGCAACCAGCCGAAGGGACATCGATCTTCATTGGCTCGGCGAGGCGCTGAAGCCGATCAGGCCATACCTCGATGATCCCGAGGTGGTCGAAATCTCCTGCCAGAAGCCGGGGGAGCTGTGGCTGGAAAAAGGCGGCAGCCTGGTGATGCAGAAGATCGAGGAACCGGCCCTCACCGAACATTCGGTCGAGAACATGGCCGTACGGTCCGCTGCTTTGACGGCCCAGGTGATCAATCGCGAAAACCCGTTGCTCTCGGCCGTCCTGACGGGCGGCGAACGCGTCCAGTTCGTGCTTCATCCGACTTCCGCCACAGGCCATGCGTTTTCGATCCGCAAGCAGTTCATCCGGCGGCTGTCGCTGGAGGACTACGAGAAGCGCGGCGCCTTCGATCATGTGAAGGTGACGGGAGACGACGATATGGACGAGGTCGACCGGCAATTGTCGGCCTTGCTGCGCAGCAGGCAGGTGCGGCAGTTCCTGGAGCTCGCGGCCTCGGAGCATCGCTCCATGCTGGTGTCGGGCGGCACGTCCTCGGGAAAGACGACGTTCCTGAACACGATGCTGACGGCCATTCCCATGCACGAGCGCTTCGTCCTGATGGAGGACACGCGCGAGTTGGAGCCTCGGCAGGAAAACGTGGTGTCGCTTCTGGTCTCGAAAGGAGACCAGGGCGAGGCGAAGGTATCGATGGCAGACTTGCTGGCGACGGCGCTACGCCTGCGCCCGGACAGGATATTTATGGGCGAGCTGCGCGGCCCGGAAGCTTTCGACTTCCTCAACGCGATCAATACGGGCCATCCCGGCTCCATGACCACGATCCACGCGAATTCGCCGCATCAGGCGTTCAACCGTTTGTCGACCTTGATCGTGAACGCCGGCGTGCGGATGGAGCGGGATGACATCCTCAAATACATCCGCTCGATCATCCCGATCGTGGTGCAGCTGCGCAAGGGCGACGAAACGGTCAGCCGGGGGGTGAGCGAGATCTATTTTCGGGACGAGGTCAACGAAGATGGCGAAAAGGTTCACAGCCAGGTCTTTTGACGACGCGCCTCGGCACGCGGCGGACCACACCGCACACGAGGCGCAGTGGCAGGTCAAGACGACGCGGCAGGCAGCGAATGACGGGCCGGTCAGGTTCTCCGACGACAGCGGGTTGCTGCAGGACCCCTTCGAGATCGATGCGGCGACGTTGCGCGCCGCTATGGACGAGGTGCCGCGATCGAAACGGCCGACGGCGCTGCGGCGATTTTCGTTTCTGACCTTTCCGGTTGTCATCGTGGTCGCAGGGCTGATGTGGCTCACGACATTCGTTTTCATCTACGACCTGTACTCGACGTCGTTCGGCCAGGCGTCGTTCATCGACTATCTGAGCCGCGCGCCGATCATGGATGGGGCGAGGCAGACCATGGTGATCGTGTTCACGCGCAACACGATCGGGCTGTCGCTGCTCGCCCTCCTTGTCGCGTTTCCGTTCATCTATGTCTGGCTGACCTGGTGGATGTTGAAGGGCGGCCGGTCGCTGTCGCGCCTGATCCTCTACCTGTTGCATGTCCGGTCGATCTTCAGTCTGCTGGCAACGTCCGGCCTGGTGTTCGCGGCCTGTTGGGCGGGTGTCGTCGTCTACGGCGTGGCCTTCTACCTGATCGCCACCAATGGCCTGACGCTGGACGCCGTCGCGAATTACTACGGCAACGCGCTGACCGCCATGTACCAGGCGCCCTTCGGCGGCACCAATGCCGCCGGCCAGCTCATCAAGCCGGCGAAGTTGACGGTCCTCGCCAGCCTGGGCGGATTGGCCGCGGCAGGATTTTTGATCGGATTCCCGATCGTCAGGGCGGTGATTCAGCGCGAGCGAAAGGTGTTTGGTCATTCCCGACTGGCGACGCTGCGGGATGCCGCGGACTATCGATTGCGCGAAAAGAGCGGCATCGTGCTCGGATACAAGCAGGGGATGCTGCTGCGCTCGGACAGCGATCAGCATGTCATGGTGATCGGCTCGCCGGGGCAGGGCAAGTCACGCAGCTTCGTCATGCCGACGATGATGAACTACGCCGGATCGATGTTCATCCTCGACATGAGCGGGGAGCTCTACGAGAAAACCTCCGGATACATGAAGAAGAAGGGCTACGAGGTCTACCTCATGGCGCCGGGCCAGCACGGGACGCACTGCTTCAATCCTCTCGACGTGATCAGCAAGGATCCACATCAGCGTATCACCGATCTGCAGAAGCTGGCGCAGATGCTGATGCCGGAACGACTTCGCTCGGACTCGAACGATTTCTGGGAGGAAAGCGCCAGGATCCTGCTCGTCGCGATGCTGGGCTTCGTGATCGAGTGCCCGGACACGCGCAAGTCCCTGAGCGAGCTTTATCGTATCCTCAATTCCATGTCGGACGAACGCACGGCGATCGCACAGCTTCTATCGCGGTATGGCGATCATCTGTCCGACCAGACGCGCATGCAGTTGACGAAGTTCATCGGCCGACATGAAAAGCTGGGCGAGGGGATAGCGGCCGAGATCGGCGCCAAATTCAATTTTTTGCAGAACGAGCTCATCGAGGCGATGACGTCGGTGACGACCATCCCGATCACCGAGATTCGGAAGCGCAGGATGGTCATCTACCTGCAGGCCGACTGGAACGTCATCCAGATGTACGAGCGGCTGATCTCGATTTTCGTGCAGCAGATGGCCGACAATCTGGTGCGGCTCGGCCCGCTGCGCAATGGCGAATACGAGGTTCTGATGATGCTTGACGAATTCGGCAACGGCGGCCGGCTCGACACCGTGCTGACGCTTGCGCCGCTGATCCGAAAGAATGGGGTGCGGTTCGTGTTCATCCTGCAGGACGGCGCGCAGCTGGAGCGGCTTTACCAGCGACCAGGCCAGAAGATCCTGATGGGGACGTCGACGATCAAGCTCTACATGAATTTCCAGAATGTCGAGGACGCGCAGGCCGTGTCCCAGATTGCCGGCGTCGACACAAAGCTGATGCCGCAGCCGTCGTACTCGTACCGCCATGGCCGCCGGGACCGTGGCGGGTCCATGATGCCGATGCGCGTGGAATTGCTGCCGGTTCACGCCCTGATGCAGATGAAGCCGGAAGAGGCGATCCTGCAGGTGACCGGCATGCCGATCATGCGCATCATGAAACTCGATTCCGGTGGCGAGCGCCAGTTCCGGGCGATGGACAGATATCAGGAAATCCGCAAGCCACAGATCCAGCCGAGGGCCTGGACTCTCGATGACGAGGAGAAGTTGGAAGCCGAGCCCACAGCATTTAAAGGCGTGACAACGCGTCAGATGCTTTATCCGGACGCTCGGGTCGTACAGCGGCGGGTTGCTGCGTTGAAAGCCGGCGGCCTCACCGGCGGTGCGTTGAAAAAGCCCTCGGGGCCGCGCCCGGTCGATTTTCTGTGGCAGGATGTCGGCGGCCAGCGGCATGTCTTCTTCTCATCGCTCGACGAGCTGACGATCCGGCTGAATCTCGATGCGACGCGCGTTCCGGGCATAACGCCAGGGGAGGCGCCGCAGCAATCGGAGGATCGGGCGGAAGACACGGCAACCAGGCAACGGTGGCACGCCGGAAACGGAAGCGGCGCGGACGAGAAGAGGGATGCCGATCGGAAGCGCCCACGCATGGACGACGCCGATCTTCCGGATGTTGATATGGGCGATCTCATGGCGACAGATCGAGCCGACGATGATGAGCTCGAGGTCAATGTGCAGGCGTTGCTGAAAGAGAGTTACGTCCCACCCACGCACCACGATCGGTCGGCATCATTGTCTCGAAAGGACGTGACGAGGCACGAGGCGAACGTTGTGCGCTCACCGATCCTGAAGCGGCAGGATGTGAGCAGCCAGTTCGGTAAGATGAACGCGGCGTTGCATGCAATGCTCGACGAGAGCGCCAAGGGCGTCGAAAATATCGATGCGCTCGCCCTGAATGCCGGTCTCGAGTCGATGTGGCGGGCAACGATCGACCGGATGGAAAGCGAGGAGACAAAGGAGCTTGTTCGCGGCCATGCCGCATTGGTGATGGATCCAATCGGGGAAGGGGGGTAAATGAGCCGTATGGATTCGTGGTTGAATCCGAAGCGACGCACATCTGGCGAACGGCCGACATTAGAGATTCGTTGCAGGTCTTGCATTTCCGGCAAGATGCCCTAAATATCTCGGCAGATTGCCGGAGATTGGATATGGGCACCTCTGTCGCACTCATTGACGATGTAGCACGCAAACTCGGCGGCGCCGCGGTGCTGGGAGCCGATGTCCGATCGCAGGCGGACCTTGCGATGATGGTGCGCCGGCGGCTTCCGCTTGCGACGCTGAAGGGCCTGTCTCTCGCCGGGCTCAGTGAACAAGAGATCGAGCGCTTCGTCATTCCGCAACGCACGCGCCGGCATCGCGCGGAGAAGAACGAGCCCCTGACCGTCGACGAATCCGACCGGGCCGTGCGGCTCGCCCGTATACAGTCGCTCGCGGAGGAGACCTTTGGAGATCCCGCGAAGGCGAACCGTTGGCTGCGCAAGGAACTGGCGGAATTAGGCGGCGAAACCCCGCTGACGGTGGCACAAACTGAGGCAGGCACGCGGGTCATTGAAACCATCCTCGGCAAGATCGCTTGGGGTGCTGCCGCCTAATGCAGCTCTGGCGGCTTTCCAGCCGGCAATTCGCAGACGCCATGGATGGCGGGTACGGATTGTTGTTCAACGGACGCTGGAACACCGTCGGCCGTCCGGTGACCTATACGGCCACGTCGCCGTCCCTTTGCGTCCTTGAAAAGCTTGTCCACGTCGAGGATCCGGCACTGCTGCCGGCGCTTGCCATGGTCCTCTATGACGTTTCCGACGAGACGCCGCTCACGCAACGGGCCTTGTCCGACCTGCCCGCTGACTGGCGCCGCAGGGAAGCCGACACCCAGCGGATGGGAGACGAGTGGCTGGCCGGGCTTGAACACGCGCTTCTGTTTGTCCCGTCGGCGATCGTGCCGGTGGCTGGCAGCCCGGACTGGAACGTTATTGTCAACCATCGCCATCCCGCGGCTGCGGCAATCAGAATTGAGCGGATCGAACCGTTTGATCTGGACGGTCGATTGCTCGGGTGAGAGGGAACTATTAAAGCTGGCGCGGCCTTCTGCCAGCACGGCCTCAATGGGGCCGACTCCAGACAGTCCGGTCATGGTGAAATCCGGCGGTAAGCGGCCATTCTCCATCCGGCTTTAAATGCGGTCGTTAGTGGTTCTACAATTCACGGTCGACTGTGCGGATTGGATTCGAACTTTTCCGTTCGCAGGCGCATCCTTGGGCTATGGGTCATGAACCTCGTATCAGCCCGACCGACGCCGAGCTTGTCATCGCCGCCCAAGCCGGCGACAGCGGTTGCCTCGGCTTGTTGCTGGAGCGTCATCGCGGGCGGCTCCATGCGGCCGCGCTGCGGGTGCTCGGCTATGGCCCGGAGGCGGAGGACGCCGTCCATGACACATTCCTGATCGCGCTCAGGCACATCGGAGATCTCAAGGAGCCGCAGGCGGTCGTCGGCTGGCTCCACATGGTGCTGCACCGTTGCTGCCTGCGGCAATTGCGTCGACGGCGAGGCGAGGTGCTTGTCGCGGAGGTTCCCGACCGCCCCGATGAAGGGGCGAATATCGAGGAGCGGCTTGAGAAAGCAGCGCTTCGCGAATGGATCTGGGACGCCGTGCGCAAGCTTCCCGAGCCGCTGCGGGTCGCGGCCATGCTGCGCTACTTCGGTAGCTATCAGTCCTACGAGGAGTTGGCCGCCATCCTCGCGGTCCCGATCGGCACCGTCCGCAGCCGGCTCTCGGAGGCCAAGCGCAAGCTGGCCGAGATACTGCTCGAGACAGCAGGCCTTATAGATTCCGATGCTAGGTTGCAGTCACACGAACACCAGCGCTTCTATTTTGAGATGTTCGATCGTCTCAATCGGCACGGCGAGCGCGACCGCTTCCTCGGCCATTTCGCGGAGAACCTTCACCTCGTCCGCGGAGCAGGGATGCCGACGGTGGGCCGTTCTCACCTTGCCTACGAGATCGATTCCGACACCGAGGCTGGCGTTCGACTCGAACCGCGGCGCGTTCTCAGTGCCGGCAGGATCACCGTGATCGAGGGAGCGTTTCTCAATCCGCCTGAAGACCCGTTCCATTGCCCGCCTGGCGTTGCGCTGGTGGTCTTCCACCAGCACGGCGTCGCGCAGCACCTTCATCTTCACCTTTCATCGCGGCCGCCCAGCCTCGAAGACGACTGATCGAACTTTCTCTTCCGCCGGCGCCTCCTTTGAGTACGCGGCCATCAACATGGCGCGAGTAGTTTCATCATAGGAGTGAGATGATGTTCAGTGCCGTAGTCCCTGGTTTCGTTACCAATGCAATCCTCGCGCAATCCGTCGGGTTGCGGTCTTTCTTCCCCAGCGCATTCGCCTTGGCGGCAATGCTTGCGGCGCTGCCGATCTCTAGCTCCGCCTCGGCCGGTCAGGCCGAGGTCGATGCCACCTTTCAGGATGTCGAGGCGACGCTCGGCTCGGTGCCAACGTTCCTCCACCAAGTGTCCAAGACGGCACTTCCAGGCGCCTGGGCTGAGGTGAAGGCGCTGCAGTTCTCGGGCGAGACCACTCTGCCGGCGAAGGTCAAGGCGCTGATCTCGCTCGCGGTCTCGGCGCAAATCCCGTGCAGCTATTGCGTCTGGGAAGACACAGAGAGCGCCAGGCAGGCAGGCGCGACGGAGGACGAGATCGAGGAGGCGGTCGCCATCGCCGCGTCGACGCGTCACTGGAGCACCATCTTCAACGGCATGCAGGTCGATTTCGAGACCTTCAAGAAGGATCTTGGCGGCGACGCGCAGGCCGCCGCGCCGGCGAAATAGATGGGCCCGTCGACATTGCTCGTCCCCGGCGCCCCGCCCCCCAACGCCGCGTCTGAGAACTCCATCATCGAAAGGAGAGAAGAATGCCTATCGTCCTCGGAGAAGCTGTCAGCACCGTCAAGGACATCGTATCGGTGCTGAAGAAGCACGGCGATGCGGTGCGGGGCACGTACCGTGCGCGCTACCGATACGATCCCCAATCGAACAATCCTTACACCACCCCGCTCGTAGAACGGCCTGAAAGCCTCAAGGACAACCCACCCGACGTCATCTATCCCTGGGAGCAGATATTCGCCGCCGCGGCTGTCTGTGCCGGCTCGGACTATCCGATGCTGGCGGCGCATGGAGGGATCGACCTGCGTTCGATCGAATTCGTGGCGGAAGGCGTGTTCGACCCGCGCGGCGAGTTCGACGGCTTCGACGGGCTCGAAGCACCGATGGATGCCCGGCACTGCTTTGTGTCCCTGCACCTCGCCGCGACTGTGGGCTCCTCCGCGCCGCGTACCGACCTCGAGAGACTCCACGAGCGCGCCATTTCCCACAACATGGTGCTCGGCGCACTGAGGGGAATCCCCATGACCAGCGAATTGATCGTTCGGCAAGCGTAGAGACGCGGATCGAAGAGCCGGCAAGTCCTTGCGAGACCAAAACCCTAGCTGCCATGGGTGCTCTGCTGAATGGTTGGCGACATTCCACCTTCGTTCCGGCGCCTGCGGATTGCCTCGGCGACGAAGATGCGCGACAGCGCGTGATAGAGCGGCTCGTGCGAGATCATGCGGGCCGTGCCGTAGCCGAGCATCGAGGCGACCATCAAAGCGATGACATTGTCGTGGTTGCCGGTCATTTCGAGAATGATGACGAAGGCGGTCATCGGCGCCTGGACCACGCCGGCGAAATAGCCGGTCATGCCGAGCAGTGCCGCGACGCCGGTGCTGCCGCCGAAGATCAGGCCGAGCGACGAACCGACGCCGGCCCCCACCGCCAATGACGGCGCGAACAGGCCGCCGGGTATGCCGGAAACCGTCGACAGCACGCCGGCCGCCAGCTTCTCCACGAAGAAGAGCCAGGGCAGCGGCGTGCCCTCAATCGCGCCGCGCGCCTGCACGTAGCCCGTGCCGAAGGTCAGGCCGCCGGACGCGAGGCCGATGAGCGCCACGCCGAGGCCGCATAGCCCGGCTACCATCAGGGTGCGCGGCAAGGGCTGCAACGCATTCCAGCGCCTTATCCGGCGGGTTCCTTTCAGCACCAGCAGGGAGAATACCGCGCCCAGCGCGCCGCCGATGATGCCACAGGCTAGGATCAGCGGCGTGTCGGCGACGAACGACACGGTGCCCTTCGCGACGCCGAAATAGGGGTCAGAACAAGAATTGCCCGAAATCGTACGCTAAGGCCGAACGGAGCGGGAACGGCTCACAGGACGCATCTCGAATAGGGCGTCAATGATGGGGCATTCAGGAACCTGGTTGCCGGTGCATTGCGCCGCCATATCCGACATAACCCGCTCCAGACGCCGCAGATCGGCGATTTTCTGACGGATATCCTTTAAATGTTCGATAGCGAGCGCGTGAACCTCCTGGCAGGTGTAGGCGTGGCCGTCGACAAGTTGCAATAGCCCACGCAGTTCGTCGAGATTGAACCCGAGTTCACGGCCGCGGCGCACGAAATGCAGGCGCCTTGCGTGATTGTTGCCGTAGACGCGATAGCCGGCGGCACTGCGCGCGGGTTTCGGCATGACGCCGATCTTCTCGTAATAGCGGATGGTCTCGATGTTGACGCCGCTGCGTTCGGACAACACGCCGATCGAAAATTCCTCAGTCTGTTTCATCACATAGCTCGCACAAGTCTGTGAAATTTTCCTGCTTGACCCTGTAGTCGCTACAGGCACTAGGGTCACCATAGATTAATTGCGGGAGCATGTGAACGATGACGCAGAACGATACCCAGATGGTGGCGATTACAGCGGAAGAACCGGCCAAAAATCATTTTGATGGGGCGGCGCTCCTCTCGATTGGCGGCATCGTGGCGGCACTGGGAGCGGCAACCTGTTGCGTGGTGCCCTTTGCCTTGTTCTTCGCCGGCATCAGCGGTGCGTGGATCGGCAATCTGACCGCGTTCGAGCCCTATCAGCCCGTGTTCGTCACGATCGCACTCGCCTGCCTCGGCTACGGCTTCTATCTCGTCTACCGCAAGCCGAGGGTGACTGAATGCGTTGAGGGTTCTTACTGCGCGCGTCCGTCGTCCCATCGCAACGCCAAGATCGGCCTTTGGATCGCAACTGTTCTGATCATCGTCGCCATGGGCTTTCCTCACGCTGTGCGCCTCTTCCTCACGGCCTAATCTCAAGGAGTTCCCGATGAAAACCCTCCCCCTCCTAGCCCTGTCTGTATTCCTGCTGACGAGCAGTCAGGTCTTCGCCGCCGAACAGGCGGTGACGCTGAATGTCGCCAACGCCACCTGCGAACTTTGCGGTCCGATCGTAAAGCGGGCGCTCAGCAACGTGTCGGGGGTGCTTGCGGTTGACGTGTTGGAGGCGACGGGCGCGGCGATCGCCAAGGTGCGTTTTGACGACAGTCGGACGAATATTGCCGCGTTGATCACCGCAACCACCAATGCCGGCTATCCCTCCAAGGTTTCGCAGTAGAGAGGGGCAGCATGACGGACGGAAGGTTTATCGGCCTAGGCGGCGTTGGGCTTCTCGCCGTCATCTGCTGCGCCGCCCCATTTCTTTTGGTTGCTGCCGGCTCACTCGGGGTTTCGGCATGGCTCGCAGCAGCCGGCTATGTGGTGATCCCGATCGCTCTCGCTGCCATTGGGCTGGCGGCATTTTATCTTTATCGGCGCCGCCATTCCGGCGCGGCGGAGCCGCTTGACGCAGATCAGCGACAGAAAACAAGGATTGATTGAATGTGTGAAGCTTGCGAAGCTACAACTTCCAACAAAGGCAACGGCCGCTATGACCTTGTGGTCATCGGAGCTGGGTCAGCCGGGTTTTCCGCTGCGATCACGGCCGCCGAACAGGGCGCGCAAGTGGCTTTGGTCGGGCATGGCACAATCGGTGGCACCTGTGTCAATATCGGCTGTGTTCCCTCGAAAGCTCTGATCCGGGCCACGGAAGCTGTTCGCCACGCCAATGATGCGGCAGCCCGCTTCGATGGCCTTGAAAGCAGCGCGCGCGTGGTCGATTGGGCCGCTCAGATCGCCCAGAAAGACGCCTTGGTTGCCGGTCTTCGGCGGGCGAAATACGCCGATCTGCTGCCGGAATATAACAATGTGGTCTACCGCGAAGGGCAGGCCCGCCTCGTTGACGGTGGCGTCGAGGTTGCGGGCCAGCGCCTCGCCTCCGAACGGATCATCATCGCCACCGGAGCAAGGCCGGCGCTGTCGGAAATTCCGGGAATTTCCGACGTGTCGCCGCTCGATAGCACGACGGCGCTCGCCCTGACCGAACTGCCGCGTTCGATGATCGTGCTTGGCGGCGGCTATATTGGCGCGGAGCTTGCCCAGACTTTCGCACGCGCCGGTGTCACGGTGACGCTCGTTTACCGCAGCCGGCTTCTGCCGGAGGCTGAACCTGAAATCGGATCAGCGCTTGCCACCTACCTGTCAGATGAGGGCATCAGGATCGTCGGCGGGATCGCCTACGAATCCGCCCGAAGGACCGATGACGGCGGTGTAGCGCTTACGATCACGCGGGGCGGCCGTCAGGAAACCCTGACGGCCGAGCGGATTCTCGTGGCGACGGGACGCCGCCCGAACACCGAAACCCTTGGGTTGGCTGAGGCGGGTGTTGCCGCGACGCCGACCGGCGCCATCATCGTTGATGACCACATGCGCACGTCAAAGGTCGGCGTCTATGCCGCTGGAGACGTGACCGGAAAAGATCAGTTCGTCTATATGGCCGCCTATGGCGCAAAGCTCGCCGCCAAGAACGCATTGAACGGCGATGGCCTGCGTTACGACAACACCACGGTGCCCGCTGTCGTGTTCACAGACCCGCAGGTAGCGAGCGTCGGCATGACCGAAATGCAGGCGCGTGCCGCCGGACACTCGGTTCGTACCTCCATCCTCCCGCTCGACAACGTGCCGCGGGCGCTCGCGGCACGCGACACGCGCGGCCTGATCAAGCTGGTGGCGGATGGGGCGACACGAAGGTTGCTCGGCGCGCACATTCTCGCGCCGGAAGGTGCTGACAGCATTCAGACAGCGGCACTGGCCATCCGCGGCGGCCTGACGATCGACGATTTGTCCGAGATGATCTTCCCATATCTGACGACCGTCGAGGGGCTGAAGCTCGCGGCTCTGTCGTTTGGCAAGGACTTGGCCAAACTTTCATGTTGCGCCGGTTGAGGTGGTTCGCGGCTATGACAAGCGTCATAGATTTTCCGTTTCCTTGTCGTTTGCTCTGTTCGGCGGGGCCTGATCGCCCGGCGTCTAACGCCCGTGGATGGCTATCGCATCCATACCCTTGAGGGGGTGACGCGTGCCCGTTTCTTCCGCCAAGCGTAGGTGCTGGGCTTCGCATTGTTTCATCGCGCGCGATTGGAGATCGCCTGGATTTGCGGGCAGATCTGCACCGATTGCGCGGATGATGCGCACGCGTCCGTTATGAAGCGCCCCCACTTCGAGTGCAAACGATAGAACGAATTATTGAGACTATCGTATTCGCAGCGATCCTATACTTTCATCGTGCGGCACTCTTTTGTGCTAGCTGGATTCGAGCGATGCGAATATTCTTAGGTTGACGCTTGGCTTCTTGCCCTACTTGTTAAAGACAGTAAGCCCGTACTGCGCTGATCGATCATCGGATGGCATGGTTGTATCGCCGGGCGTTCGAGGACGTTTGGGCGCATTCTGCGAGTGCTCTCATCGCTACGGACTCGGTGCGGTCTTCACGAATCTGTGATCGACCCGCGATCCGCGACCCGAACCCTTTTGCCGATCCGGCTCCTCTATGAAGCATCGGGAACGTTTCGAGGTGTCTGGAGGGCGTCACGGAAACCGAGTCCCGACTGGAGGCGAAAGATGGAAAACCGCTTTGTTCTAATCGATGCCGCCCGGCAAGGCGATCGGGCAGCTCTGGAGCGTCTCCTTGCCGTAAGTCAACCCGATATCCGGCGCTATGCGCAATCGCAGTGTGCCGGCACGAGCGACGCGGACGATGCGGTGCAGGAAACGCTCTGGCTCGTCTACCAGCGTATCGGCGCCCTCAGGACAGTCACTTCCTTTTCCGCCTGGGTGTTCGCGATCGTGCGGCGCGAGTGCAATCACCTGTGGCGCAAAATGCATGGTCAGACCGAACTGCCGTCGGATGATCATCCTGCCTTCATCGACCGGCCTGAACTGGAGCTGCGCGCGGACCTGATCGCGGCCATTCATTCGCTGCCAGACAGGTATCGCGAGGCGATCCTGCTGCGCGACGTCCAGGAATATTCGATTGGCGAGATCGCGACCGAGCTCCGGCTGACGCGCGAGGCCGTCAAGAGCCGCATTCACCGCGCCCGCCTGATGATCCGCGAATATCTCGAGGATTAGCCCGAACAGGGACCGCTGCCGGGTTCGCTCCCGAGACGAGGCAACTGAAGAAAGGATACCGTCATGAATATCTATGTTCGTTCAATGATCGCCGGCTTCACGGCAACCGTCATACTCTCACTGCTCATGATGATGAAGGCCGCGATGGGTGTGATGCCTCAGCTCAACCCGATCGCCATGTTGAGCGGCATGGCCCAGGGTACGTTAGGAATGGGTGGCGTCGGCGTTGGCTGGTTGATGCACTTCCTTATCGGCACGGTGCTCTGGGGCATCCTGTTCGCTGTTTTCTATGACCGGCTGCCGGGTTCGGGAGCCGTCACCAAGGGCATGTCCTTCGGGGTGCTCGCCTGGCTGTTGATGATGATCCTGGTGATGCCGATGGCCGGCGCCGGCTTCTTCGGCATGGGGCTTGGGATGATGGCGCCCGTCATGACGCTCATCCTGCACCTCGTCTGGGGCGCCGTGCTCGGCTTCGTTTTCAGCCGCCTGCCGACTGAGACGGCTCTTCCGGCCTGATAACAAAAAGAGGGACGGGAGGACCTTGCATGAACCGCCTGTCGAGAGGATTGGGGTCTCTGCTCGCGCGTTACCTGAACGCGCGAGCCAGCGGTCCCTATCCTCATCCGCCGACAGATCTTGAGGCAATGAGCCAGCTCCTCCAGCCGGCCGACGTCGTGCTGATGGAAGGGAACCGCCGCATCAGCGGCGCGATCAAATACCTAACCCAGTCGACCTGGTCCCATGCGGCGCTCTATGTCGGCGAGAGCGGTGTTGTCGATGACAAGGGGCGCATCTGCAGGCTGGTCGAGGCAGACACCGAGCATGGCGTGCGCGCGTTTGCCCTGGAAGAGCTGGAAGGCCTTCATCTGCGCATTTGTCGGCCGGTCGGGCTCTCGCCCGAGGATGCCCGCTGTGTAATTGATTACGTCCTGGCGCGGCTTGGCGACCGCTACGACCTGAAGAATGTTTTCGATCTCGTGCGCTATCTGTTGCCGACACCTCCAGTGCCCACGCCCTGGCGGCGGCGGATGCTGGCGCTGGGCAGCGGCGATCCCACGCGAGCGATCTGCTCGACACTGATCGCGCAGGCCTTTCAGTCCGTGGGCTTTCCGATCCTGCCCGTCATCGACACCGAGGTGATGGATGCTCCCGACTGCCGGGACTGTCTGCGCGAGATCTATCACATCCGTCACCACAGCCTGTTCGTGCCGCGGGATTTCGATGTCTCGCCCTACTTTGCGGTGATCAAGCCGAGTCTGGGCTACGTCGTCGACTATCGCGCGTTGGCCTGGGCCGGGCCCGAGCATGCAGCAACCAGCAACAGGCCAAAGACTGTCTCCCTCGGGGCGAGTCCCCCATGACTCGGGGGCTTGGACATGATAGGCGCCTCGCAGAGCTCATGCGGGCGGCTCAGGACGGCGATCGGTCCGCTTATGCGGCATTGCTTCATGCAATCACGCCCGTTGTGCGCAAGCTTGTGCTTCGGCAAATCGCTGCCTTCCGACGGCAGGAAGCAGAAGACATCGTGCAGGATGTCCTCATCTCCCTTCATGTTGCTCGCGCGGCCTATGATCCGGAGCGGCCTTTTCTTCCCTGGTTGCTGGGCATAGCACGCATCCGAATATCCGACGCAACGCGGCGCAACGCCCGCCGGGCAGCCCGCGAGGTGATTGTCGCCGACGTCCCGGAAACCTTTTGTGATGCCGATGCGAATATATCAGGAGACGATTATCGAGACCCTGAGGCACTACACCAGGCAATTCAGAGTTTACCCGACGGACAACGTCGGGCCATTGAGCTTTTGAAGCTGCGTGAAATGTCGCTCAAGGAGGCCGCGACGGCGACCGGCATGAGCATTAGCGCGCTCAAGGTCGCCACGCACAGAGGAGTGGCAGCGTTACGGCAGCTATTAAGCCAAGAGGCTTGAACGTGGAAACGGACGAGCTGATCAACCTTCTGGCGAGAAACGCACATCCGATCCGGAGCCTGCCGCCGCCCTGGCGGCGTTCCGTGAATTGGCTGGCGATAGCTTTGCCGGCCGTTGCGGTCGTGACTGTAGCGCAAGTTCCGCAAGCCGATCTAGCCGTAAAGCTCGCCGATTTTCATTTCCTGGCAGAGCAAGCAGTTGTGCTCGCATCTGCAATAACGGCCGCTGCTGCCGCCTTTGTCATGGTCATCCCGGGCCGGGACCGAAGAATGGCCCTGCTGCCATTGGCCCCCGCTGCCGTTTGGCTGGGGAGCCTTGGACAAGATGGGCTCGCGGCTTGGCTGAAAGGCCTGGACGCCTCCCGGCTGACCGACGACTGGGGTTACTTTCCAGACATCATCATAGCCGGAGCCATCCCGGCATTGATCATGGTGGTGATGCTGCGCCGCGGTGTGCCCTTGGCGCCGCGCATGACGATGTTGCTCGGTGTCTTCGCTTCCGCCGCCCTCGGAAGCGTAGGATCGCGGCTGGTTGACCCGCAAGACGCTGGCCTTGTGGCCTCGGCCTGGCAGCTCGGAAGCGTGCTGCTGCTCTCCGTGCTCGCTGGCTGGAGTGGCGGCGTGCTTCTCCAGTGATGTTGCGGGCGCACCCGTCCGATCGCGCACCTGCGCTCTTCATTGCTCAAGCTCCGTAACCTTTATGCCGGTCCGGGCGAATTAAACAAAAGCAAGCCTTGATGACTTGCTGGCATGGCGGTCGCCAGGGCCGTCTCGATTAATTGGAGGAAGTTATGTCCAACCGCGTGCTGTCTGCCGTCGTCGCCACCGCGTTTGCCGCTGCCATCGGCTCTCTTGCCGCCGCTCCTGCCGGCGCCGCCACCAAGGCGGAGATGGAAAAGATGATGAAGGAGAACCAGGCCAAGACCATGAAGGCGATGAAAACTGGCAAGTTCGAGCAGTGCTACGGCGTCGCTCTGAAGGGCCAGAACGATTGCTTCGCGGGTGCTGGCACCACCTGTGCCGGAACGAGCACGGTCAATTATCAAGGAAACGCGTTCAAGCTCGTCGCCAAGGGCTCGTGCACGACAATGAGCACACCGAATGGCCATGGCAGCCTGACGCCGATCAAGTCCTGATACGATCCAAGCCCGGAGCGGACCGCATCGTCCGCTCCGGAAGCTTCCCAGAAAAGTAGAAGGTGGAGGCGTGACATGGCCTGCAGAAACGAAAATGCCCGGGTGTTCGGGAGCGGCCGAATTCCTGCGCGTGCCGGAGTTGGCCTCAAGCCTGAACATTACCGCACGATCCTCGAGACCGCCCCCGATATTGGCTTCTTCGAGGTGCACGCCGAGAATTACATGGGTGCTGGCGGCCCGCCGCACCGTTATCTCACCGAAATCCGAGAGCGTTACCCGCTGTCGCTGCACGGGGTGGGGCTTTCCATCGGCGCCGACCGACCGCTCGATCGCAGCCATTTGAACCGGCTGAAGGGGCTTATCGAGCGTTATGAGCCTGGGCTGTTTTCCGAGCACCTTGCCTGGTCGACGCACGACACGGCGTATTTCGACGACCTCCTGCCGGTGCCCTATACGGAGCAGTCGCTTTCGCGTGTCGTTTCCCATATCGACGAAGTACAGGACACGCTCGGGCGGCAGATGTTGCTGGAAAACCCGTCGACCTATCTCGCCTTTGCCGAAAGCACCTATCTGGAGACCGACTTCATCGCCGAGATCGTGCGGCAAACCGGCTGCGGGCTCCTGCTCGACGTCAACAATGTCCATGTCGCATCGACCAATCAGCAATGGGACCCGATCAGCTACATCGATGACTATCCGCTTGGCTCCGTGCAGGAGATTCATCTGGGAGGCCATACGCCTGAAGCGGACGAGAAAGGGCGGCCGCTGCTGATCGACACGCATGACCGCCCGGTCGACGCCATCGTCTGGGATCTTTACGAACACACGATCGGACGCCTCGGCCCGGTTCCGACCTTGATCGAATGGGACGCAAACGTGCCGACATGGCCTGAGCTCAAGGCTGAAGCGGAACGGGCGGAGGCAGCCATGTTTCACGCCCATCGAAAGGATCAGGCTCATGCTGTCGCTGGCTGACAGGCTGGGCGGCTTTGCCGCGGCTTTATTCGATCCCGCGCTCGCCACGCCAGCGGGACTTGTCGGACCGGACGGCCAGCCAAGCCCGAGACGGTTCGCGGTCTATCGCAACAATGTGGTGGTCGGCCTCGTTGAGGCGCTGAAAGCCAACTATCCGGCGGTCTGCCGCATCGTCGGCGAGGAATTCTTCCAGGCGATGGCGCGTGTCTTCGTGGTTTCCGAGCCGCCGACCTCGCCGATCCTTCTCGATTACGGCGCCGGATTTGCCGACTTCATTTGGGGCTTCGAGCCGGTCGCGGATCTGCCGTACCTGGCCGACGTCGCCCGGCTCGAACGCGCTTGGCTCGAAGCCTACCATGCGCCGGAGGCAAGTCCGCTGAGGCCGGAAGCGCTGGCCGCCATCCCGGGTGACGAGGTGGCCGGCCTCACATTCGGTCTCCACCCCTCGCTGCGCCTGATCTGGTCCCGGTTTCCGGTCCTCACGATCTGGCGGATGAATGTTGGCGACGGCGTGCCGGCGCCGGTGGATTTCACAACCGGCGAAGACGTGCTGCTGGTGCGCCCGGAGGCCGAGGTTGAACTTCGCGTGATGCCGCCTGGCGGCTTCGAATTCGTGAAGGCCCTGCAGCAGGGTCGGACGCTGACCGAGGCGATGAAGACGGCACTCGGCTCAGACCCGCGTTTCGATCTTTCGGGAAACATTCGCGACCTCGTTGCTGCCGGCGCGTTCGTCGACTGTCTTGCCGGCAATGAACCGGAGTTGCTGGCGCGGAGTGTCCAGCCATGAGCGAAGTGCAAACCCGGACGAGCTGGATCAGCATGTCAGGTCTGGTGCAAGGCGTTCGCATCATCCTCGAATGGCTGGCATGGGCAGCCCAAGCCGTCGCGCCGCTTGCGCTCAGGATCGCCTTGGCCGTTCCATTCTTCCGTTCAGGCCTGACCAAATGGGACGGCTTCCTCGAGCTCTCTCCTGCGGCGACCTTCCTGTTCGAGGAGCAGTTCAAACTGCATATCTTCGGCGGCGTCTATGATCTTCCAGCGCCGGACCTGCTGGCGCTGTTCGATAGCGTTGCGGAGATCGTCCTGCCGATCCTGCTGGTTGTGGGCCTTGCGACACGCTTCAGCGCGCTCGGGCTGCTCGTCATGACCGGTGTCATCCAGCTTGTCGTGCCCGACGGATGGGCGAATTTCCATTTGCCCTGGGCCGCGATGGCGCTGTCCATCATTGCGATCGGTCCTGGCCGTTTGTCGCTGGATCACCTCATCCAGTTACTCGGCCGTACCCGGTTTCCGGGGACTAATGGTTGATGGCCATGATCCAGAAGCCACGCAGCGACATTCCATATTTGAGGCTCGTGCCCGGCGACGCGCAGCATCACGCGACTGCGAATGATGGCGCGCATCATACGCCTCGCACGATCCGCGATGTCGATTGGGCAATTCTCATGGCACGCGCCCAAGACGGTGACTCCGCAGCCTATCTCCGGCTTCTCCAGGAAACGACGCCCTACCTGCGCTCGCTCGCCTTGGGCTGGTATTACGATCAGCAGGACATCGAAGATGCGGTCCAGGACGTTTTTCTGACCATGCACGCCATCCGGCATACTTATGATCCTTCCCGGCCGTTCGGGCCGTGGCTGGTTGCCATCGCAAGCCGCCGGTTTGTTGACCGCCTTCGCCGCCAAGGTCGTCGAAGGGCGCACGAAACGCCTCTGACGGCGGAGCACGAAACCTTTATCGAGTCTGGGACGAATCTGGAAGAAGGACTGGATCGGATCGGACTGGTGGCGGCCATCGAAAAACTCCCACCCAGACAGCAGCAGGCCATTTCGTTGCTCAAGCTCAAGGAAATGTCCCTGAAAGAGGCCGCGAAGGTGAGCGGTCTGTCGATTGTTTCTCTCAAGGTTGCGACGCATCGCGCCTTGAAAAGCCTGCGCAAGATGCTGACCGACGGACAAGACACGTGATCAAGACACCCGACCTTATTTCATCATTGGCAAAAGACCTGCCTCCCGTGCGTCGCTTGCGGCCGCCGCTCGTGCGGGCGAGCTGCTGGCTCGCGCTCGCTGCCGCCGTGTTGACGCTTCTTGCCATCGCCCAGGGGCTTCGTCCCGATCTTGCCCAACGCCTCGGTGATCCCGCCTTCGCCGTGGGCCTGTTCGGGGCACTTCTAACTGGCATTTTCGCTGCGATCGCCGCTTTCCTTGTCAGTCTCCCTGATCGTTCGCGCCTTTGGCTTCTTCTTCCACTGCCTGCACTCGGCATCTGGCTGTCGAACATTGGCTACCAGTGCCTTTCCCAATGGATCAGCATCGGCCCGGACGGTATCGCTCTCGGTGAAGCTGCGCGTTGCTTAGCGACGCTGGTCCTGACGAGCCTGCCCTTGTCGCTCATGATGCTGGTGATGCTGCGCCATGCAGCGCCTCTTCGCCCCAGGATGGTGACGGTGATGGGCAGCCTGTCCGTTGCGGCGATCACGGCAACCGCCCTCTCATTGTTTCACAGCATGGACGCCACCGTGATGATCCTGATGTGGAACTTTGGCACAGCGATCGTTCTGGTCGCTCTCGGCAGCGTCTTTGCACGAAAGATGTTCCGATGGGTCGCGCCCCGCACCCTTGCAGCTCTCGACTGAGGACCAAGCATTCCCCGGCGCCATTCAATCCGTCGCCTCAACCAACCGAAGGAGATCCACATGCATAAACGTCAGTTCCTCGCTCTTGCTCTCACCATGTCGATTGCGCCATGGATCGCAATCCCCACGGCGAGCGCAGCCGAACGCAAGGTTTTTGACAAAGCGAGCTTCGATGCAGCGCAGCAGAGTGACGCCCGCATTCTCGTCGACATTTCGGCGAGCTGGTGCCCGACTTGCAAGGCGCAGAAGCCGATCATCGACAAGCTCGCCGAAGATCCGACCAACAAGGATCTTGTTATCTTCGCCGTCGATTTCGACAGCCAGAAATCTGTCGTGCGCCAGTTCGGCGCGCAGAGCCAAAGCACGCTGATCGCTTTTCGCGGGACAAGCGAAACGGCCCGCTCGGTCGGGGATACCAATCCCGATTCGATTGCCTCGCTCGTTCAATCGACACAGGCAAAGTGAGGGCAGTCAATGGCAAGTGGCAGTGCGTTATTCGCCTTTGCGGCCGGCATTCTCTCGACATTATCGCCTTGCGTTCTGCCGCTCTTGCCGCTCGTTCTCGGGGCAGCCGTTTCCGAACACAAATTGGGGCCAGCCGCGCTCGCTGCAGGCCTCGCTCTCTCCTTCGTGGCAATCGGGCTGTTCGTGGCAACGATTGGTTTCTCGATCGGACTGGATAGCGGCGTCTTGCGTAATGTGGCTGCGTTATTGCTGCTCGCGGTCGGCCTGGTTCTCCTAGTCCCCAAGCTCCAGGCGAGACTCGCCGTCGCAGGAGGACCTGTCAGCGGCTGGGCCGACCGTCGCTTTGGCGGTTTCTCGGCATCGGGCCTGAAGGGCCAGTTTGCCGTCGGCCTGTTGCTCGGAGCCGTCTGGAGCCCCTGTGTCGGCCCAACGCTTGGCGCTGCCTCGGTTCTGGCCGCGCAAGGCAAGGACCTGAGGCAAGTTGCGATCGTCATGATCGTGTTTGGTATCGGCGCCGCGTTGCCGCTGCTTCTCCTGGGGCTTGTCTCGCGGGAAGCGATGATGCGGTGGCGGGAAAGGTTGCTACGAGCAGGCCAAGGAGGAAAGGCGGTATTGGGCGGCCTTCTCGCGGTGATCGGAATTTTGATCCTTTCGGGCCTCGACAAGCAACTTGAGGCGTTCTTGGTCGACGTTTCGCCCATGTGGCTAACGCGTCTGACAACTCAGTTTTGAACCAGGACGTGCTTCAACATTCACGCGTGACGGGGCGACGCAGGCCAATGAATCGACACCTCATGGGGATGCCAATGGCGCGAGGGCCTGCGGAAGGAAGCGAGGAGACTGCACTGGACCGGGCTCGGCGAAGAATGGTCGAGACCGGACAGTGGGATCGTGCGCAGTTTGTTGGGCGACGGACGGCTATCGGCTGTGTCGCGCTGGAAATCACACAGCGCTGCAACCTCGATTGCAGCGCCTGCTATCTGTCCGAACACTCGCAAGCCGTCAAAGATCTGCCATTGGACGAGGTTTTCCGCCGCATCGACATGATCCATGATGCCTATGGCTCTGATGTCGACGTACAGATCACCGGCGGTGACCCCACCTTGCGCAAGGCCGACGAACTGGTCGCGATCGTTCGCCGCATCAGCGACCGCGGAATGCGACCGGCGCTGTTCACTAACGGTATCCGGGCCACACGCGCTCTGCTGACACGCTTGGTGGATGCCGGTTTGATCGATGTCGCCTTCCATGTCGACCTGACCCAGGGGCGGCGGGGCTATGCCAGCGAGGCCGAGCTGAACGAGCTGCGCCTCGCCTATATCGAGCGTGCTCGCGAATTGCCTCTGGCTGTCTATTTCAACACCACCGTCTTCGACGGAAACGTCGATCAGATTCCAGATGTCGTGGCTTTCTTCGCTCGACATAGTGATGTCGTGAGGTTGGTGTCCTTCCAGCCGGTCGCACAGACGGGACGCGGAACCTTGGGCCAACGCTCATCGATCGCAACAAACGCCGTGATCAGGCAGATCGAGAAAGGTGTGGGAACCTCGATCACCTTCGATACGGCACATGTCGGACATACGCGCTGCAATCGCTACGCAATGACGTTTATCGCGAATGGTCGGGCCTACGACGCTCTGGACCACAAGCCCCTTTACAACGCTCTCCTAGCCCGTACGGCAAAGATCCGCTTTGATCGCAAACAGCCGCGACGCGCGGTCGTGACGTTTCTGCGATGCCTTGCCCTAAATCCCGACATTGTGGCACGGGCCAGTTGGTGGTTCGCCTGCAAGCTCTGGCGCATGAAGTACGACCTGATCGCAGCGCGCGGCCGAGTGAACAAGCTGTCCTTCTTCATTCACAACTTCATGGATGCCTGCGAACTGGACCCGGAGCGGATCAAAGCGTGCGTGTTCATGGCGGTCACGCAGGATGGCCCCGTTTCGATGTGCCTTTTCAACGCCCGTCGCGATACCTCCATTCTTCGACCAGTCCATCTGCAAGACGCCGATGGCGAGCGGTTTTGGAACCCGCTCTCGGGAGAGGTTACGAAGGGCGAGCCCATGATCACCACCCCTGAAGTGGGGACACGGCGGCTCGCAAAAGTCGAGGCGCTCGAAGGCCGATCAGATGCTGCAAGGTAATCGTATGGAACAAAAGTCGTGGGTCTGGCGCCGAGCACGGCTCACGCTTTTGGCTGGCTTCATTGTTGCCACGATCAGTGGGTTTGTGACGAGCGAAGCGCCCGCGCAATCAGGACCGCCAGCTCGTCTTGATCTCGATCAATGGGACGTAGCGTGGACCGACGTGCTCAAGCGTTATGTTGATGCACGCGGCCGTGTGGATTTTTCAGGCCTGGCAAAAGACCGGGCAGGTTTAGACGAGGTCGTGAAATACATTGCGGCCGTCGATCCCTTGTCGTCACCGGGCCGGTTTGCAACACCGAACGCCCGCATGGCGTACTACCTCAATGCATACAATGCCCTGGCGATGTACGGCGTCCTGGATGCGGGTGTGCCGAAGCGGTTTGGATGGATTGATCGCACACGGTTCTTCGTTCTGCGCAAGTTTACGATCGGTGGCCGGGCGGTCTCGCTCTACCGGCTTGAAAATAGCGTGATCCGCCCTCTCGGCGACCCGCGCGTGCATTTCGCCTTGAACTGTATGTCGGTGAGTTGCCCTAGATTGCCACAGTCCGCCTTCACCGCGAGGGGTCTCGACCAAGAACTCGACGCCGCCGCGCGAGAATTTGTGGCTGAGAAGCGCAACGTGGATGTGGACGACAGCCGAAGGGAAATCCGGATATCGGAAATATTCAAGTTTTATACCAAGGATTTCCTGGCCAAGGCCCCGACTCTGCAATCCTATATCAATCAGTACCGGCTCTCGCCGGTGCCGGCCGACTATAAAATTGTCTTTAACGACTACGATTGGTCGATCAACGACCAGGTCCGCAATTGAGACCGCTGAATGCCTGCGGCGTCAGAGCCCCTGGATAGCAGGGCTCTTGGCGTCCATCGAGCGGTTGGAACGTTGTTCCGTCTCAAAAACTGATCACGGCGCGCCAGCAGTGTCGGTGATTGCATTGAGAGCGGCCGTCATCTTGTCGGTCACGTCCTGCCGCCCCTCAATCCCGTGAGCATCGGTGATCTGCGATGGCGGCCAATACCCGATCCGCACATTGTTGCCTGCATCCTCCCAGATCAGCACGCGGAGAGGCAGGTCGAGTCCCGCTGTCTGGAGGCTCTCCATCAGCGGTGTGCCGAGCATTGGATTGCCGAAGATGATTACGGTTGTCGGCCGCATTTCAAGTCCATTCGCCTTGGCTCCAGAGGCATGGTCGACGGTCGCGACGATTTTGGCGCCTCGCTTTTCGATCTCGGCCTGCAGGCGTTGTACTGTCGTCGAAAAATCAACGGCGCTCTCTTTCACGATCAAATCCGGGCTTTCAGCGCGGGCGATACGACCGACAGCCATTGCGATGATCATGGCCGTAGCGGCAACAGCAAATATTCGAAACATCATCTCCTCCCTTTGCATGACACAGGTACTGGCGTTACCGCACCCTGAATGGTTCTTATTCGCCCGTGACCATTTCCGGCTACGCTGACCGCGATCTTCCCAACTTCACTATGAGGAGTACAAATTAGAGCGATCGATCTAGAAAGTCACGTCGGCCCTTTCCGGCGATGAGCAGCCGGATCTCTATTCTCTCAGGAATCATGACCGATGCCGATGATCACAAGGGTAGCGCGCAGACCTATTGCAGCCATATCTCGTTCAGTGCCGAATAACAGACGGCTACCTCAGCGGTAGCGGTCGAGAAACTGTTGGTCGATCCAGCGCTTGAGCCACAACGCGGGCGGCCCCTTGAACCACAGGGAGCCGCGCATCATCAGTGCCGACGTCGCCCCGAGGCCGACAATGGCGAGATAGCGCCTTTGGGGCGCGAACGGCGTGAGCGGCCTTCCGGACAGGGTCGCGCAGAGATTGGCGAGCAAGACTGGCGCCTGTCTGACGGCATAGACACCGGCGCGCGGTAGGGCATGTCCGTCAAAGGCGGCGCAATCGCCGACGGCGAAGATCGAGTCATCGCCGGCGGACTTCAGGAACCTGTCCACAATCAGCCCTCCCTCACTGTCAGTTGGAAGGCCGAGCCGGGCAACGAGGCCCGGCGGGACAAGGCCCGTCGCATTGACGACGATATCGTGCGCTTCGCGCGTGCCATCACTCAGGGTAAGATTGCTCTCGTTGACGGACACAACGGCGATCGGCCAACGAACGCCAACATCAACGTCGGCAAGGTGCCGCATGAGCGCTGCCGCGGCACGTGGAGGGATTTGCTTCAACGGCTTGGATCGGCTGTAGACCGTGATTGCCATGCCGCGCCCATGCAGATCGGCCAAGGCACGAAGGTTGGCTGCGATCTCGACCCCGGTTACGCCGCCGCCGACCACCGCGACTCGGAGCATGGCAGGATTGGCACTTTGCCACTCTTCCTCGATCCGTTGCCGGAGCATGACCAGCGCGCGAACCGGCTTGACGGAATAGATTGGCTCGCTCTTTCCTGGCACCGGCGGCGGTGCGCTTCCGAGGTTGAGCGAAAGCAGATCGAAGCCTACCCGCTGCCCATCTTCCAGAAGCACTTCCCGGGCTGTCCGGTCGAGCCCGATCATCGTGCCGCGATGAAGTGTGGTATGGGTATCGATCGCGAGCTTGCCGATGTCTACGCGATCCGCCTCTGGTGGGAAAAGCCCGCCAAGCATTCCGGTTGCCATGCCCGAATACCAGAAATCGTGCGGTGCAATAACCGCGACCTCCGCTCCCGCATGTCGAAGTGCGGCGGCATTCTTGAGGATATGGAGATGGGCGTGGCCGACTCCGACGAGCACAACGCGCTTGGTCACTGTCCGTGCCAATCTTCCGCCAGGGCGACTGCCGATCTTGCGATACTGCGCAGTCGGTCACCATCGCCACCTGCCCGTGCCAGCACCCTCAAGGCGATTACGGCCGACAGCATCTGCCGCGCCGTCGCACGGGCATCTCGCTGAGGTCGAGAGCCGGCAGCGGCAGGAAGCCGCTGGAGCGCACGGTGGAACCCGTCTTCGATTTCACGAAGGCTTGCCTGGATTAACGCAGCCATCTCGGAATCCCAAGGCGCAACCTCCATTGCCGAATTGACGAGCAGGCAGCCCCGGCGGTCCTTGAACGAAGCCTCGACGAGACCGTCGAAAAAGGTGCGGATTCCGTAGATCGGATCGTCGCTGGCGTCGAGCTCCGCGATCCGTCGCCTTGCATAAGTATCGAGGTAGGCATCCAGGCAATGCCGGAACAGGGAGCGCTTGTCACCAAACGCATTGTAGAGGCTTGCCCCGGTGATCGACATCGCGCTGGCGAGATCCCGAACGGACGTTGCCTCGTAACCGTGACGCCAGAACTGATCCATTGCAGCGTCCAGCACAGTCGACTGATCAAAACTTCGTGGTCGCGCCATTCACTACTCTCCAACGACCTGTTTCGTGCCTTCGCTCCTTGCAAAGCGGCATCAGGCATTGCATGTTTTATAGCGATCGATCTAAAATGAAAACATTCCACCTGACAAGCCTCACAAAGGATATGTGCGATGACCGCCTCTTTTCCTCATCTTATTCCCCGCCAGACTGTCCCTGAACTGCGCGCCCCGATCGTTGGGGGGCGTTCCTATGATATCCGCAAGGAGACGCCGGCGACATTCTCGCTCATCGTTTTCTACCGTGGGCTACATTGCCCGATCTGCAAGACGCAACTCAAAGACCTCGAAGCCAAGCTTGGCGAGTTCGAACGCCGGGGCGTCTCGGTTGTCGCGATATCGACCGACAGTGAGGAGCGCGCCCTCCAAACCGGCCTTGACTGGCAATTGCCGCATTTGCGCATCGGCTACGACCTGCCTTTGCCGGTCGCGCGCGAATGGGGTCTTTATATCTCTCGCGGCCGTGGCAACACTTCAATTGGGATAGCCGAGCCCGAGCTTTTCTCCGAGCCGGCGATCTATCTCGTGCGGCCGGACAGCACGCTCTATTTCGGCAGTGTTCAGACCATGCCGTTCGCGCGCCCCCATTTCGCCGACATTCTGGGAGCGATCGATTACGTCGTGAAGCACGACTATCCGGCCCGCGGCGAGGCCGACGTAACCTTTGAGAGCGCCGGAGCGAAATAGGGATAAGACCCTATCATTTTCGGCGCCGCGCGTGGCCGCCGACTTTTAAGGAGGCCGGTCACGCATGGATCAAGCCCGAACATTGCGCAGTCCGAGCAAGACTGTTGGAGCGGCGCTCTTCGTCGCTCTCGTCATCGTTCTGGCAGTGTTCGTCAGCGGCCATGTCAATGTCGCCGACATGGTGGACAGGCTTGCAGCCGCTAGAGGCTGGATCAACCTGCATCCTGGCCTTGCGGCGCTGATCTTCGCCGCTGGCTACATTGCCGTAACCAGCCTTTCGCTGCCTGGTGCCACGGCACTGACCCTGATCGGCGGCAGCCTGTTCGGCCTATGGGCGGGAACGGCGCTTGTTTCCTTCGCAAGCGTCACTGGCGCGACGATCGGCATGACCGTCGCGCGCTTTTTTCTTCGTGATGCCATTGAGCGCCGCTTTCCAGATGCTGTCGCCAGGGTCGATCGCGGCATTGCGGCGGACGGCGCCCGCTATCTGTTTGCATTGCGGCTCGTGCCGGTGATCCCGTTCTTCCTCGTCAATCTGACGATGGGCCTGACACGCATGCCGGTACGTACCTTCGCCTGGGTCAGCCTTGTCGGAATGCTTCCGGGGACCGTTGCCTACGTCAACGCCGGCCAACAGCTTGCTTCCATCAAAAGCGCAGGCGACGTCTTGAGCCCCCGCATCCTGCTCGCGTTCGCAGCCCTGGCGGCGCTGCCCTTCGTGGCCAAGGCTGGAAACGCATGGTGGAGTAGGCGGGGCGCGCTGCGCGCATGGCGGCGGCCGCAACGGTTCGACTACAACCTCATTGTGATCGGCGCCGGCTCTGCAGGCCTCGTGACCGCCTATATCGCCGCGGCGGCCGGCGCTCGTGTGGCACTCATCGAAGAAGGCGAGATGGGAGGCGACTGCCTGAACACCGGCTGCGTGCCGTCAAAGGCGCTGATCCGGTCGGCAAAACTCGCGCATGAGGCAATGCAACCCGAACGGCTCGGCCTTCACGGCCGGCTGGAGCCTGATTTTCCAGCGATCATGCGCCGGATCGAAAAGGTGGTCGCACGCGTAGCTCCGCATGACTCGGCAGAGCGCTATCGCACGTTGGGCGTCGAGATCATCAAGGGGCACGCGAGGCTTGCCGACCCGTGGACCGTCGAGGTCGAGGGACGGCGCCTGACCGGGCGGCGGATCGTGCTGGCGACCGGCGCCGAGCCGGCCATGCCGGCGATACCGGGTCTGGTCGACGTGGAGCCGTTGACCTCCGAAACACTGTGGAGCCTGACCGAGCGGCCAAAGCGCCTGCTTGTCCTTGGTGGCGGCGCCATCGGCTGCGAGCTTGCCCAGAGCTTCGCCCGCCTCGGAAGCGAAACGATCGTCGTGGAGGCCTTGCCACGCCTCATCGCCCGCGAGGACGAAGACGCCAGCGAGATGATGCACGCCGCTCTCCACTCGGACGGGGTGACTGTCATCGCCGGCGTCGCCGTCCAGTCATTTGGCAACGATGGTGAAGCGTGGCTGGCGCACCTCGCGGATGGAAGGGCACTTCGCTTCGACCGCGTTCTCATCGCGGTCGGACGACGACCGCGCACGCGCGGCTATGGTCTGGAAGAACTCGGCCTTCTCGAAGATGGCAAGCTGGTCGTGAACGACAGGCTGAGGACGCGCGTTCCGACCATCTATGCGGCTGGGGACGTCATCGGGCGCCTGCAGTTCACGCATGCCGCGGGCCAGTACGCCTGGTTTGCGACGATGAACGCGCTATTCGGCGACTTCAAGACCTGGAAGGCGGACACGAAGGTGTTCCCCTCGGTCATCTACACTGATCCCGAGATCGCCCGTGTCGGCCTGAACGAGACCGAGGCGCGCGAACGCGGCGTCGCCTATGAGATCACGCGATATGACCTCGCCGAACTCGACCGCGCCATCGCCGACGGTGCCAATGAAGGATTCGTCAAGGTCCTGACGGTTCCTGGGAAGGATCGCATTCTAGGCGTCACAATCGTCGGCGCTCGCGCCGGCGACATGCTGGGTGAGTTCACGCTCGCCATGCGGCATGGTCTCGGTCTCAACGCCATCCTGCGGACGATCCATCCCTATCCGGGATGGACGGACGCAGCGAGAGCCACGGCCGGCGAATGGCGAAGGGCGCATGCTCCGGCCTGGGCGCTCGCCTTGTCGGCGCGCATCCTTCGATGGCTGAGGGGGTGAAGGCAATGTTCGACCGTCATCTCCTTCCCTTGCAAAAGCGCCTTTTGGGATCGCCAGCAGCCTGGCTCGCCAAAAGGGGCGTGTCGGCCGATGCAGTGACGCTTCTCGGCTTCGCGATCGGGCTGGCTGTCGTGCCTCTGTTGGCGGGTGGGCACTACATCTCGGCGCTCATCGTCATTGTCTCAAACCGCATCCTCGATGGGCTTGACGGCGCGCTCGCAAGGCAGACACAGCCCACCGATCGCGGCGCATTCCTGGACATCGCACTCGATCTTGTCTTCTACGCGCTCGTACCTTTTGGTTTCGCGCTGGCCGATCCGGCCGCAAATGCACTTTCAGCCGCCACGCTGCTGCTTGCCTTCATCGGAACCGGCAGCAGCTTCCTCGCCTTCGCGGCCGTTGCAGGTCGCCTTGGCCTATCCTCAGTCAGCTATCCCACCAAGGGCATCTACTATCTCGGTGGGCTCACGGAAGGGGCGGAAACCATCGCTGTGTTCATCGCGATGTGTTTGTGGCCGTTCGCTTTCCCGTTGTTGGCCTTCGGCTTCGCCGGGCTGTGTGCGCTCACCACCGTCACCCGCTGGTGGTGGGGGTGGCGAGCCTTTGCGGCTTCCACGCTCCGTCGCGCACCGGCCCGGACCGGGACGACGGCCCAGCTCAAGAAACTCAAGAAACAGGGTGAACCGAGATCATGACCGCAAGAATGACATTCGCCGCTTTGACAATGGCCGCTCTGGCACTGGTTTGCGGCCCCGCCCACGCTTCCAGCGGTTGGGACGAGGCCGTCTCCAAGGCGCGCGGCCAGACGGTTTACTGGAACGCCTGGGGTGGCGATGAAAGAACCAACGCCTTTATCGACTGGGTCGGCAAGGAGGTGCAGGCCCGATACGGGATCACCGTCAGGCAGGTGAAGCTTTCCGACACGGCGGAGGCTGTCTCGCGCGTCATCGCTGAAAAGACCGCCGGCCGCGACGACGACGGTTCCGTCGATCTCATCTGGATCAACGGGCCCAATTTTCTGTCGATGAAGGAGAAGAAGCTTCTCTATGGGCCGTTCACGCAGCTTCTGCCCAACTATCGCTATGTCGATGTGACGAACAAGCAGTCAAATGTCACGGACTTCACAACACCTGTCGAGGGAATGGCCTCGCCCTGGCGCCTCGCCCAATTCGTCTTCAACTATGATTCTGCCCGCGTAAAGGACGTGCCGCGCACGCTTCCCGATTTTCTGCCGTGGGCCAAAGCGCACCCGGGCCGCTTTACCCATCCCGACGTGCGCGATTTCATGGGCGCTACCTTCCTCAAGCAGGCGCTCATCGAACTAGCTCCCGACCGGCAGCGCCTGCAGCAGCCCGCGACAGACAAGGATTTCGTCAGCGAGACGGCGCCGCTTTGGGCGTGGTACGACCAGTTGAGGCCGTTGCTCTGGCGCCACGGCGAACAGTTTCCGGCAAACGGTCCGGCCGAACGCCAGTTGCTCGGCGACGGCGAGATCGACCTGTCCATGTCCTTCGATCCGGCGGAAGCCGCTGCATCGATTGCGTCAGGTCTGCTCCCCGATACGATCCGCACCTATACGCTTTCGGGCGGAACGATCGGCAATACGAGCTTCGTGGCCATCCCCTACAACTCGCCGCACAAGGAAGCGGCCATGGTGGTCGCCGATTTCCTACTCGACCCCGCCACCCAGGCGCATGCGCAGGACATCCGTGTGCTCGGCAGCTTCAGCGTCCTCGATCTCGAAAGGCTGTCGCCGGAACAGCGCAAGCTCTTTGCCGATCTCCCCGCCAGCCCTACGCTCCCGACCAACGCCGAACTGGGGCCGGTTCTTCTTGAACCACACCCGTCATGGATGACGAGGATCACGGACGAATGGAAGAAGCGCTACGGCAGATAAGCGTCCGCCTGCGCGGCTTCGCTCCCACCCTGCAGAGGCTACAACCCCGGCATGTCATCGCTATCGTCGTCGGAGGCACGCTTGGCGTTCCGATCGCGGCCGGCGTGATCTTCACGCTGCTGCCCGCATTCGGCTATCTGCCGTCGATCAGCGAACAGGTGCTCACCGTACAGCCGTGGCGCGATCTCCTCACTACACCGGGCCTTGCAACGAGCGTACGCCTGACGCTGTCAACCGGCGTTGCCGCGACTGTGTTGGGGCTGACCCTGGCCTTCAGCTTCTGCGCGGTCGTGCACGGACGAATGCGCAACCGCGGCGCCGATGGCCTTCTGGCGCCTCTCCTGGCCGCTCCCCATGCCGCAATGGCGATCGGTCTTGCGTTCCTCATCGCCCCGAGCGGCTGGCTTCTCCGCTTGGTCAGCCCTTGGCTTACCGGCTCAACCGTGCCGCCCAATGTTGCCTCCGTCCAGGATCCGTGGGGCATGGCTCTTGTGATCGGCCTGCTGGTGAAGGAAATGCCGTTCCTGTTGATCGTTATCCTCGCTGCCCTGAACCAGATTCCGGTCGATCAGCAAATGCGTGCCGGTCGAGCTCTCGGATACGGACAGGGGATCGTCTGGGTCAAGATCATCGCGCCGCAGGTTTACCGCCAGATTCGATTGCCTCTCTACGTGGTCCTGGCCTTTTCGCTCTCCGTCGTCGACATGGCCCTGATCCTGGCGCCGACGAATCCACCACCCCTTGCCGTACTCGCGTTCCAATGGTTCATGTCGCCCGATATTGCGCGCTACATGCCTGCCGCGGCCGCAGCGGTGTTGCAACTGCTGCTGGTCGCCGCAGTGATCGGTCTATGGCGCCTCGGTGAATGGAGCACAGCCCGCTTTGGCCTCTGGTGGACGATGCGTGGCGGCCGAGGGTTTACCGGCGAGCCGGGTCTGAAATTTGCGGCGATGTTGGGCATGACTGTGCTTGTGCTCGGCTTCGGCGCGCTTGCGGCACTGGCCATCTGGTCGCTGGCCTGGCGCTGGCCATTTCCTGATGCGCTGCCTTCGGCCTGGAGCCTCGAAATCTGGAAACGTCAGGCTCATGCACTGATCTGGCCGCTTGGGAACACGCTGGCGCTCGCGACTTTGACTGTTGTTGCTGCGCTTCTCCTGGCGATCGCCTGGCTCGAGGCGGAGGACCGCGCGGGCGTGAAGCGGCGAGCCAACGTGTTTCATCCAATCTATCTTCCTCTCCTCCTGCCGCAGATCGCCTTCATGTTCGGCGCGCAGGTGTTCGCGGTGAAACTTGGCATCGATGGCACACTCCCGGCAGTTGCCTGGGCCCACTTCCTCTTCGTATTCCCCTATGTCTTGCTGGCGTTGGCAGATCCGTGGAAGGCTCTCGATCCACGCTACGCGCGCTCCGCAGCCGCCCTTGGTTCGTCGCCGACAGGCACACTCGTCCGGATCAAGCTGCCAATCCTTCTACGGCCGATCCTGATCGCGTCCGCTATTGGCTTCGCCGTGAGCGTCGCGCAATACGTGCCGACCTTGTTTGTCGGCGGCGGGCGTGTCGCCACGCTCACAACGGAGGCCGTGGCGTTGGCGAGTGGCGGAGACCGGCGGGTTGTCGGCGCCCTGGCCGTGCTGCAGAGCCTTCTGCCGCTCATCGTCTATCTTGCGGCATTGGCTGTGCCATGCATCGTGTTCGCCGATCGTCGAGCCTTGTCGGGGCGGGCATGACAAATACGTTGGCGCTTCGCTCGGTAACGATTTCCATTGGAGACAAGAGCTTGATCTCTGGCCTCGACCTCGTGGTCGAGCCAGGCACCGTGGCGACCATCATGGGGCCGAGCGGCTCGGGAAAATCCACGTTGATTTCCTTCATCGGCGGCCACCTTGATCCGGCCTTCGAGGCGACAGGAGCGGTGTTGATCGGCAATCGCGATGTGACCGGATTGCGACCGGAACGACGTGGCATCGGCATTCTGTTCCAGGACGACCTGCTTTTCCCGCACCTGTCGGTCGGCGCGAATCTCGCATTCGGGCTTGCGCGCTCGGTGGTCGGATCGGAGGTACGGCGTGTGCGGATTGCCGAGGCGTTGGTGGAGGCCGGCCTTCCAGGCTTCGAGAACCGCGATCCGGCAACGCTGTCGGGCGGCCAGCGCGCCCGTGTCGCCCTCATGAGAACCCTTCTGGCGTCGCCGACGGCTCTGCTCCTCGATGAGCCCTTCTCCAAGCTCGATTCCAACCTGCGGCGCGACTTCCGCCGTTTCGTGTTCGATCGAGCTGCCGCCAAGCAGCTTCCGGTTCTCCTCGTCACGCATGACCCTGCGGATGCCACGGCGGCTGGTGGGCCTTTGGCGAGATTATGAGGTCGGGGCCTGTCTTTGAGGAACGCTCGCCTTGTACGGTCATTGCGAATTGGCCGCGCTAGTGGCTTGGCGCAGCAGCAGGACGCCTCCGTCCCAATCGGCATCCACCTCATTGTCGGAGCGCTTTGCAATGCGCCCTGTTCCGAACATCCGAGCGAGAACGTCTTGAGGCGTGTTGGCGTCGCTTTGGGGCGAGACGAATGAGAAGAACGATAGAGGCCGCGCGACTTCTTCCCTCACGACCGAACCGATCCAGACCGGCAATGCGTCTCCATCCACGAGATCGAGATCGGCATCCCAAAGCCGTAGCACGAGCCGTGCACCATCGGGGGCGGCGCTATCCGGCAGGACGAGCGTCAGGCTCGGAAGTTTGCCGCTCAAGAGACGAAGCGTTACCGGCAGTTCGACAGGAGTTGTCGTCGCGGTCAGCCATCCCAGTGCACTCGATGACGCCCATGCCGACGGCAAGCGCCATCCCTTGTCCTGCAAATCCCGTTGGATTGCAGACAGGTCGCCCGCCCATTGGACCGTCAGCGGCTCTTCGATCTCTCCGGTCAGATCGGTCCGTCGGGACGGTAGCCGCTGCCATCCCGAAGCCCACCAATCGCCGGCCAACATCGTGGGTGTGATGGGTTTCACAGCGTAGCGTTGGACATCGAGGGAATGATGCCGATAGACGTTCAGGCCCCCGGCGAGTGCGAGCGCCACAGAGGCGATGACCATCAACGACATCGTGCCAACAGGTTGGGCCGGCTTTCGTATGTAGAAGAACCCAAGCGCCGCCAGCCATGCCGTGCCGAAGGCAAGTCCGCCGACCGCATCCGAGAACCAGTGCGCACCCAGATAGACGCGCGAAAACGCGATCAGCAGGGCAAAGGAAAGCGCGGCAAAGGCGACCGGAAGACGCCGGGCTGGACGGAGTTCGCGTCCAATCAGGAAAGCGAGGAAGCCATAGAGAACGAGGTTGACTGTGCTGTGGCCGCTGGGAAAGGAAAATGCGCTCCAGCCCGTATAGAACAATTCGGTCGGCCGGTCGCGATGGAGCGAGACCTTTATGACGGTGTTGAGCACGGATGCGCCGGCGATGGCCGCCAGCCAGTAGGCGGCGGGACGCCATGCCCGCCTCCAGGCAAGCCAGAGAAGCACAGCGATCGTCACCACCACCACGACGACCGTGTCGCCGAGTTCGGTGGCTATCAGTATTGCGGAATCGCCCGGGACGGTGCGTAGCTCCTGAAGCGCCTGATAGATGGCGGCATCTGCCCGCACCAGCGGATCGCCGGTGATGACGTCTTCGAGAATGCCGAAGAACAGCCAGGCGGAGCCGATCAGTAGCACGGCGAGGAACGCCAGTCCTCGAACGTCAGGTCGCGACGGATCGAGAAGATCGAGCGCAAAGCGACCCCAGCGAGATTGGCTGACGGCCGCACGTTGCCGTAGCCGGTTTGATAGGCACGATAGGAGCGCCGGGCCGTGACGCAGCGCGAGACGGACCAGACGGATCATCGCCCAGATAAAAACTACAATGAGGACGACCAAAATGGCGAGCGGCTTGGCGGCAGCGCCGAACATGCCGAAGGCCGCGCCAACGAACACGGCGGGCAGGATATGCGACGGCGCCCACACCAGTGCGGACAGAATGTTGGCGACGTAGAACCTCCGGACCGACATCTGCAATATGCCCGCGATCAGGGGAATAAAGGCGCGTACACCGGGCGTGAAGCGGGCGATGAAGACACTTTTGTCGCCATGCCGCGTGAAAAAGGCCTCGCTGCGTGCGATGAGATCCGGGTGCCGGCTGAGCGGCCATCGTTCGAGGATTTCGCGGTGATAACGATGGCCGACCCAGAAGGACAGGCCGTCTCCGATAATGGCGCCGATGGTAGCCGCGCCGAGCAGCGGCCAAAGTTTTACGATGCCGCTCGGCACAAGCGCGCTGATCGCCAGAATTGCGGCGGTGCCTGGAATGAAGACGCCGATGATCGGGACGGATTCCGAGAGGGCCAGCAGAAGCACCACCGCATAGGCCAAATGCGGATGCGCCGCGATGAACGTGGTGACGGCTGTGAAGATCGACGTCACCATCTTGCGTTTCCTACAAGATCGAGGTGACGAGCCGATCGAGGTGCGTCCCCTCCCGGTAGAGCGTGCGAACCACCATGGCGGCAACAACACCTGTCGCGGCTCCGCCGAGGACATCGCCCACATAGTGCGTCCCGATATAGACGCGGGAGATCACCATCAAAACAGCCGCCGCGAGGAACCACCCCCCGATCCGCCGCATTCCGTGCAGCAAGAATGCCGCAGCGATGGCGAAGGTTGCGGTCGCATGGTCTGAGGGGAATGACGGATCGGCGCTGGGGCTGATCAGTAGGCGAGAGACGCCGCCATCGTAGGGGCGGATGCGATGAACGAACAGCAGGATGAGCTGGTTGATCGCGAGGCCGAGCAGGAAGGAGAGCCCGGTCGCGACGAGAACGTGCCTATTGTGCGGCCTATCCGCTCCCCGCCACCATAGCGCGGCCACCGCCAGCACAAGCAGCGGCACGCCAATGGTGGACACCCAGACCATCAGGAAATCGACCGTGGCGCTCGTCCCGGCAAGGCTGTTGATGGCGCGCGTAGCGGCGGCATCAAGATCGTAGAGTTGCAACGCTGTATCCTTTTCTTATTTATTGGCGCCGCCTGCGTTTGCGGCGCGTCAATGATCTCATTTTGCCTCGGGCACGGCCGTCTTCACGAGCCGCCCTCGAATATGAAAAAGCCCCAGCACGGTCAGCAGCGCAAAGGTCGCGCCCGCGAGAAACGTCCCCTTGGGTCCGGTCATATCCCAGAGCGCCCCGGCGACAATGCTGGCGACGAGCAGCGCCAGACCGCAGATCAAATTGAACATGCCGAAAGCGGTGCCGCGCAGCTCGGCCGGCGCGGTCTCGGCAACAAGCGTCGAGAGCAGGCCCTGGGTGAAGCCCATGTGAAGGCCCCAGAGCACGACGCCAATTCCGACCGCGACAATGCCGGTCGCAAAGGCCAGCGCCACATCGGCCAGAACGAGCAGAACCAGTCCGACGACTAGGATCATCACCTTATCCATCCGATCGGACAGGATGCCGATCGGATAGGCGGACAGCGAATAGGCCAAGCTCATGAGAACCAGCACGACCGGGATCAGTGCGAGAGGCAGGCCGATCGATTGCGCACGGAGGACAAGAAACGCTTCGCTGAATCGGGCAAGCGTGAAGATCGCGGCAATCCCCACGACCCACCAGTAAGACGCATCCAGGCGGCACAGCTCCTCACGGTGCAGCGGCATTCGAATCTTGCGCAACTCCTTCGAGCGCCCCGGTTCCTTGACGGCGACGAGAATGAGCGCGACGGACAGGAACGCGGGAATAACGGCGATCCAGAAGACTGCCTGGAAGTGATCCGCCGTCAGCCACATCAGGCCGATGGCGAGGAGCGGCCCAACAAAGGCGCCGATCGTATCGAGCGACTGGCGCAGGCCGAAGCTTGCGCCGCGCAGCTCGGGCGGCGCGATGTCGGCGACGAGCGCATCACGCGGCGCGCCGCGAATGCCTTTACCGATCCGATCGATGAAACGGGCAGCGATGAGCCAGTCGAGAGACGAAGCCAGCGGAAAAATCGGCTTGGTAAATGCGGCAAGGCCATAACCCAATGCGGCGAGGAACTTCCGTTTGCCGAGCCAGTCGCTGAGCGCGCCGGAAAACACCTTGGTGATCGAGGCGGTCGCCTCGGCTATGCCTTCGATAATGCCGACGGCCAGCGTCGAGGTGCCGAGCACGGCCACCATATAGACCGGTAACAGCGCGTGGATCATCTCCGAGGAGATGTCCATCAGCATCGACACAAAACCCAGCGCCCAGATGCCGGCCGGGACGCCGCGATAGGCTCTGGTCGGGGTTGATTTTTCGATGGTAATTGCAGGCTTCCCGACTCGGTCGCTCATGTCAGCGGTTCTCGTCGTGAGCGTCGAAGACGCGCTGCGCGTAGCTGTCGAGCAATTCCTCGCAGGCCCGGAGACCGGCGGCTGCTTCCTCGGCGCGCGGCGCGCCGTAGAAATCGAGCTTCCTGATCTTCTCCAGCCAGCCTTGCAGCTTCTTCAGGTCGGTGTCTTCCTCCTCGAGCTCGGCATAGGTGAATTTGTTAATCGCGATTTCCTTGGCGATCTCCTTCTCGAAATCAGCGCATCGCCCGAGAAACTCGCGATACTGATCGTCCCGATCGGCCCGGAACCTGGCCACGACCTTCTCCTCCTGGGCACGATCGAGTGCGACCGTCTCCAGGATCACGGCTTCACCGCCCATCCCCGAAACATCGTTTTCGATCATCTTCAGCCGGCGGATGTGATCGTCGGTCTTCGGCAGCAGGCAGACGCCATTTTGCAGATAGACCGCCCCCAGACCCTTCACCCGCCGCCATAGCGCAACGCGCTTTGTGGCCGGTTCGGGCGGAACTTTATACGTGAGCAAAAGCCATGACAAAGAAACCATGGCCTCATCATAATGAAACCACCGTTACAAATCAATCAGTACCACATGTTCGAATCCGGCTGGGTCACGCTTTATGAGGCAACGGCCTCGTGTTGGAGGCGACGGTCGCTAGCTACGTAAGATCGCTTTGCTCGGCAGAGGCTTGCTTAGCGGGGCGGTTCCGGCAAGGGGCGAAACGACGCCGTAAGGCACGGTTTGAAAAATCCCTTGCTTAATCGGGGCATCCGCACACGACCCCAACGTCGAAACACCCATAGTGTCGCGCCGGCGGCGTCCACCACCGCATCAGCCAGATCAGACGTGGATAGAAAGAAAAATGTCGCCAATAGCGTACTTCCCACTTGACGTTCCAATCGCTGGAAGGCGCACGCTGTCTTTCCGCTGCTGCGATGCAGGTGTTGGAATACCAAATGGAGGTGCGCAATGAGGAACGCTTCTTCGCTTCAGGAAATAGTAGCCCGCGCGTTCAAGCAAGCCTTGCGCGAGCGAGATTTTACCGTTGCCGAATTCATGCTTCAGGCACTCGAAGACATGGACTCAAAGTGCCCATGCGACACCATCTTGGACGATGCTATGCGCATGATCGACACTCCCACGCAAAAGATGACACCACCGAAGCGGCGCCTCCAATAAGCTTGGTGTCGCAGTCACGATGATGAGGAATTGTCCCTGACGCGCATGATGGTCTGGCGGCTGGTGCTGAATTTCCTGGCGAGAGCGGAAACGCTCGTCCCCCTGGCGAGATCGTCGCGAACATCCTGCTTTTGCTTGTCGCTCAGCGTCGCAGGGCGGCCGAGGGCCTTTCCTTCCGACTTGGCGCGCTTGAGGCCGGATTGTGTCCGCTCGATCAGCAAGTCCCGCTCGAACTGTGCGACGGCGTTAAGCACGTTCATGGTCATCGTGCCGGCCGAGCTGGTGAGGTCGACGCCACCGAGAGCGAGACAATGAACCCGCACGCCCATGTCCTCCAGCTTTTTGACGGTCATGCTCACGTCGATCGCATCACGGCCGAGGCGATCGAGTTTGGTCACAATCAGCACATCGCCGGACTCCAGCCGATCCATGAGCCGGGTGAACCCGCGCCGTTGGGCGATTGCTGTGCTTCCGGAAACCGTCTCGGTGATGATCCGGCGCGGCTCGACGTGGAAACCGGCGGCTTCGATTTCTTGAATCTGGTTCTCGGTGGTTTGCCCGGTTGTCGAGACACGGACATAGGCAAAGGTACGCGGCATGGGTCAATTTCGTCCGAATAGGATGTCCGAAATATGAGCCATGTCCAAAATTATGTCAAGATAATTTGTGGACAGTACGATTTCAGCCTGTACGAAATCGACCGGTTTCGTACATGGCGATTAGCCATCGGTGCAGCAGTCCGAAAGTTGGGTGGAGTAGAAAATGGCGCGTCGTGAGCTTCTGAAGATTCAGGATCGAGAGGAGCTTTTCGGAGTGCCGATCGATGAAGACAGCCTCATCCGGCACTATACCCTCTCGCCGGCGGACAGGCTGGAAATCGAAATACGCCGGCGCAAGCACAATCAGCTCGGTTTCGCCATTCAGCTTTGCGTGATGCGCCACCCGGGGCGAACGCTGATGCCGGGCGAGACCCCGCCAAGGGCCATGCTCCACTATGTCGCCGAGCAGCTTGATGCCGATCCGGGTAGTTTTGCTTTCTATGCCCGGCGAGAGGAAACCCGTCGCGAGCACATCGCACATTTGCTGTCCTATCTGGGAAAGCGATCGGCAATGGCTCAGGACAGGCGCGCTGCCATGCAGTCGGCGATCGAAGCGGCGGCGCAAACCGACAAGGGGCGTCCGATCGCCGAGGCCATTGTCGCCGCGCTACGGGACCGCCGCGTGTTGCTGCCCGCCCCGGATACCATAGAGCGTCTTGGTCTTGCGGCACGGTCTATCGCCCGCCGTCGCGCGGAAGCGGCATTGATCTCCGATCTTTCGTCTGAAAGGCTTCAGATGATCGATGGCCTTCTGAATGTTGATCCCGTGATTGGCCAGACACGGTTCCACTGGCTGCGGTCGGCCGCGGAAGCGCCGGGTGCGGCGAATTTGGTTGGATTGATGGACAGGATCGGCTTCCTGCGTGCACTCGGCATCGACCCGCGTCTACAAGCGCGCATTCCGTCCGGGCGGTGGGAGCAGATGATCCAGGAGAGCGACGTGACGCCAGCATGGCTTGCCGGCGACTTCAACGCCAGACGCCGGCACGCGACGATCGTCGCCCAGATCATCAAGCTTGGCCAGAAGCTCACCGACGATGCCGTGACCATGTTCATTAAGCTGATCGGCAGGCTGTTTTCCCAGGCAAATAACCCCAAGAAACAGCGCCAGGTCAACGCCCGGACCGAGACATCCAAGGCATTGCGGCTGTTCCTCGATACGATACTGGCCCTTCAGGCGGCCAACGATCGTGAGGAAAATGCGTTCGAGACCCTCGACCGCAAGGTCGGCTGGCACCGGCTCCTGCGTATGAAACCCGAGCTTGAAGCCATGGTGGAGGAAAACGAGGCGTCGCCGCTGGCACTAGCTGCCGAACAATATGCCAATGTTCGCAAATATGCGGGCCGGTTTCTCGAAACCTTCATATTCCATTCGACGCGCCGGCACGACCCGCTACTTGCCGCTATTGAAGTCCTGAAACAGCTTTATGCGGAAGGGCGACGCGTGCTTCCGGATCGTGTTCCGGTAGCGCATCTCGGCACGACCGAGCGCAAATTGATCTTCGGGCAGGCAAGGCCCGACCGTCGTCTCTATGAAATTGCCACGCTCGCGGCCTTGCGTGAGCGGCTACGTTCCGCCGACATCTGGGTTGAGGGAAGCCGCGCCTTTCGTCCGATAAACGAGCACCTCATGCCGCGACCGGCGTTCACCGCCTTGAAGGAAGCCGGTCAACTCGGCCTGGGCATACATGGCGATGGCGCGACCTGGCTCGCCGAAATGCACCAACTCTTGGACTTCAACCTGAAGCACCTCGCCTATCGCGCCCGCAACGGCAAGCTTGAAGGTGTCCGGCTCGAGGCCGGAACGCTGATCGTGACGCCGCTCGCCAGTGAGGTTCCCGCCGCAGCCGACGAACTGAATGTAGAGCTGAACGAAATGTATCCGCTCGTGGAGGTCCCGGATCTTCTCCGCGAGGTCCACCAATGGACCGGTTTTGCCGATCAGTTCACCCATGTCCGCACGGGCGATGCGCCACAGAACATATCCGCCATGCTTGCCGGTGTCCTCGCCGACGCCACGAATCTTGGCCCCAAACGCATGGCCGGGGCCTCAAAGGGCATCAGCGCCCATCAGATCGGCTGGATGCGCATGTTTCACGCCCGCTCCGACACCTATCGAGCCGCGCAGGCCTGCATCACCGACGCGCATGCGCAGCATCCTCATGCCCAGCTATGGGGAGATGGAACCACGGCATCCTCAGACGGGCAGTTCTTCCGGGCCAGCGACCGCGCTGCCAAGCGCGGCGACGTCAATCTCCATTACGGGAGCGAGCCAGGCTCGAAATTCTACAGCCACCTTTCCGACCAGTACGGCTATTTCAGCATCCTGCCGATCAGTCCGACCGAGAGCGAGGCAACCTATGTGCTCGACGGCCTGTTCGACCACGACACCATCCTCGAAATCGAGGAACATTTTACCGATACCGGCGGCGCTAGCGATCATGTATTTGCCCTCTTTTCCCTGATCGGCAAGCGCTTCGCGCCCCGGCTGCGCAACCTGAAGGACCGCAAATTCCACACTTTCGAGAAAGCCAACGCATATCCGGCCCTTGCCAGCCATATCGGCGCACCGATCAACACGGCCCTCATTCTCGAACACTGGGATGACATCCTTCACCTGGCTGCATCGATCACGACCCGTTCCGTTGCCCCTTCCATGATCCTCAAAAAGCTCGCGGCCTCATCGAAGCCGAGCCTTATAGCCAGGGCTCTGCGGGAACTCGGCCGCATCGAGCGATCCCTGTTCATGATCGAGTGGTATTCGAGCCCTGCGCTGCGCCGTCGCTGTCAGGCCGGCCTTAACAAGGGCGAGGCAGCCCATAAGTTGAAGCGTGCCGTCTTTTTTCACGAGCGCGGCGAAATCCGTGATCGATCCTTCGAGAGCCAGGCTTTCCGCGCTTCCGGCCTTAACCTGGTCGTCAGCGCCATTGTCCACTGGAACACCGTCTACCTCAGCCGCGCCGTGACCCACCTCCGGCAGGGTGGCCGAACCCCTCCCGATACCCTCCTCAAGCACGTCTCGCCGCTTAGCTGGGAGCACATCAACCTCACCGGCATCTATTCCTGGGACGCCGAACAGCAAATGCCCGAGGGCTTCAGGCAATTGCGTCTACCTGGGGCAGCTCTTCGTGCCGCATGATGTTCCCGCTCCGTTCAGCTTTAGCGTACGATTTCGAGCAGCTCTTGTTCTGCCCCCAAATAGGTGTAGTTGCCGAGCAGACCGAGCGAGGCGAGGCCGGCCAGGATCACCGCCGTCAGCACCAGCCCGTTGGTGCGCGCCTGATAGGTGCGTCCCATCTCCTCGATGGCGAAGACGATGCCGGCAAGCGGGGTATTGAAGGCGGCGGCGACGCCGGCTGCCGATCCGGCGAGGATCAGGCCGCGCGCCTGCGACATGCCGCCCCAGCGGGCCACCTGCAGCATGATCGAGGCGCCGACCTGCACCGTCGGACCCTCGCGGCTGATCGAGGCGCCGCACAGCAGGCCGAGCAGGGTCAGGCCGATCTTGCCGACCACCATCTTCAGCGACAGCAGGCGGTCCCTTTCCTCTTCGGCGCGGAGATGGCGGGCGGCGATGGCCTGCGGAATGCCGCTGCCCTGAGAGTTGGGGAAATAGACATACGCCGCCCAGGCGCACAGGATGAAGCCGAGCGGCGTGATGAGCAGCGGAAGCAGGCCGCGCCAGCCGCCGCCCTCGCCGATGATGGCGTGGAAGCCGGATTGCGCGACGTCGGCCAGTTTCGCGAACAGCACGCTGACGAGGCCGACGACCAATGCCCCAGTCCAGAACACCAGCCGAGGCTGCCATACACGGCGCGAGCCCCACATGGCGCGCGTCCGGCGAAGCATTGGATGTCGTGGAAATGTCCGTCGCATTCGACAGCTTTAGACCGACATGGAGCTATCGCCTAGTGAATGGCGGCGTTAGGTCGGCCATGGCGGTGAGACATTTCAGTTATTGAACGGGCGGTACGAATAAGCGTACGAAGGAATGTCGCCCGAGAGATGGGCCTTGAGCTACGCTTGGTGCGTCACCGCCCGCGTTGGTGACAGAAACGGCCCGGCGCGGAGTAAGCATCCAGGAAAGGCCGCGTGTTTGTCGCGTGCGTGTAACGGCAATGCACGCTACGATGGTTTCTGGCTCGGCGGCCTCTCGATGCCTACGGCCTTGGTCGGTCCTGTCGCCGGCGAATTATTTCGAACATCATACAAACGAACAAATATTCGATTATCTGACTGGAGGGAGACGGGCGATGGACATACGGAGGATATTGGGGGAGCTATGCAAGGCCTTCAACGCGCACGATCTTGATCGCATCATGGCGTTCTTTTCTGACGATTGCGCTCTGGAGATGCCGAAGGGCAGCGAGCCATGGGGCTCTCGTTTCGAGGGCAAACGGAATGTGCGGGAAGCGCTGGCGACGCGCTTTGAGGGCTTGCCCGATGTCCACTACGGCAGCGAGGAACATTTTGTGGACCCGACGGCCGATACCGGCATTTCAAAATGGACCCTCACCGGCACGACCCGCGAGGGGACAAAAGTCGATGTCCGGGGTTGCGACTTCTACACGTTTAGCAACGGCAAGGTGGTCCGCAAGGACTCATACTGGAAAATTGTGGAGTAAATCGGAAATGATCCTGGTTCCTTAAGAACCGCTCTCAAGGCCAAGGCCGGGGCGACAACCCATCCGCGCCTGCCGACCCTGCGACAACCCGAAAGCTCCAGGCCAGCAGGCCATCCGCCCAATCCAGTTTGACGATTTCGGAATGCAGCCATGGCTCGAAACTGGGCCAGGCGGCCTTTCAAGAATGCAGATCGACAGCAAACCACCCAGTGGGCTTGTCGAAAGTTCCGCCCAATTTGCTGACGCTGGGGCTACTGGAGCAGCCATGAAAAGGCACGCTGCAGAAAGGCTTCGCCACCCGTCCTGACAATTTCGCCGTGCGCGACGACGACATGCTCGGCATGTTTTCCGATCAACTCACGGATCTTGGGGCGCGCGGTTGCGCGGCTGCGGAAACTGATCCGATAGTCGATCGGCGGATAGCCCCATCCCTCGACCATTTTCGAGAGTCTTGCAATCGGCCGCATCCACCAAGGCCAATGGCTTTTCAAGAATCCCTCGCTGAAAGTCTGCGATAGGTCGGCAATGATGGCGGTGCGGGACGCACGGTGAAAGAAGATCACTTCGTCCATGAAAGGCGAATTGGTGAAATAGAACTGGTCGATCTGCCCTTTCCATTCGGCTGGTGGATCGTCGGCCAGTACCCCGGAAAAGCGAAGTTCCCTGCACTTGGCGACTGTCGCCGCCGTCGCCCATAAATTCGCGTCGGGGAATGCGGCCTGCCACTCGTCCAAAAACAGGTAGTGCAGCTTGTTGGGGCTCACGATGTGCCGGACAGGCCCCAGCGTCCGAACCTCGTTCTCGATCGCGGCCGTCCTGGCGACCGGCGACCATAGCCACAGCCCCCCGTCGGCAAGGCGCACGACGACCATGCGTGTCGGATAGTCGAAGCCTTTGAAGGAGACGACTCCGCCATCCGCGAACCACAGATTCGATCCCAGCGGTTCCAGCATGGTTGCGAAGTCTAGTCTGCCAGGAGGACGCTTTCCAGCCCGAAGCTGATGGTCCGCTGTCCATCCCAACCCGGACCGTCGGGGACAGACCAGCCCCGCAGCGACAAGGATTCATTTAGGCCGCTCGGGGGCCGGCACCAGACCGTTCGGTTCCACTGCGTGCCCGGCGAATTGCCGCCATTCGGCATACCGCTGGCGGTATGATTGCCGATCTGGTCGCGAAGTATCACGCTCTTCGTGCGGTTGCAAAGGCTTTGAAGACCTGGGAGACCCGGTTCCGACTGGTCTGCATGTGCGGTCAGTCGGATTGCAGCCGCTTCTCAGGGGCGCATGCCGACCTTCCAACCCTCCCTGGTCCTGTCGAGATGCTGTTCGGTAATCGTGTTGGGGTCATCGCGCGCTTCGAGCATCGCGTGGTCGTCGTCGATCGCGACGCTCATGATCTGCTTTCGCCGCGCCTCGCCCTGAGCGCCGCCGCGCATGCGGGCGAGAAACTCGTTGAATCCTGCCTCTCCGAACATTTCCGCCATGCCCTTCAGGTCGGCGAGCTTCTCGGGAGTCATGTAAGGGATCGCGGCCTTGAGACCTCCTCCGATGAGAGAGTGCTCGTAGGCGAGAAAGGCATCGGCCTGCGGTGATTTCCGGGCGGCCTCACCTGTGAGCGTCTGCGCTCCGGCCGCGCTTGCTACAAAAAGAGCCAATATGGCCGTAGCAAGAATGGGATGCCGCATCAGAATCCATTTCTATCAACTGGCCGACCAAAAACGACTGTCAAAATCTGTTCTGATGGCGGCTGCACCTTCGCCTTTCGGCGACCTGAAGACTATTGTGCCTCGCGCAATAACGGACCACTATCATACGATAGTGGCCGCCCGGCGGTGTCGGCGGGTGTGGAGGGGGAGACGCCAATGGGCGTTGCGATCTCCAGGATCGGACACCTTGTTATGCAAGGCGTGCTGGACAGCGCGGCCTGGGACGAAGGCTTGTCGGCCATTACGCGGGCCGTGCGCGCCGACCACCTCGTCGCCATTCTTCCGCAAGAGATGGATGACCCCCACGCGCTCGTCATGCCGCTTGCCTGGGGAAGTGGCGTTGCCGACGAGAACATTTGGGCACTGGCAGATTATCCCGCCGACGTGGCGGTGCTCTCGCGCCTGCTGCCGGCGGGCAGGATGGTCGTGCAGGATGACGTGGTGCCGCTGCCGGTCCTGTGTCAGCTGGCGGTGTTCGAGGGCGCGATCAGGCCGATGGGCGGGCGCCACGCCGCCGTCGCGCGCACAACGGCGGGCGGCTTTGTCGCCGCCTGCCGAAGCCGGTGGGGAAAGCCGTTCTCGGATGGCGAGCGGACGACCCTGACGGACCTGCTGCCGATACTAACATCGGCCCTGAACCTGAAACGGCATATGCAGTTGCTAAAGGGTCGGGTCGCCACGCTCGAAGCCGCCCTCGACGATCTCTCGACCGGCGTGATCTTCCTCGATGCGCAGCGGCGTATCCTTCACGTCAACAGCGCCGCCGAGACGATTTTCGCTCGGACAGGGCAACTGCTGACCATGCCGGCGATGCTGTGGGGTGGCGGCGGAATGGAGAGCCGCCGGCTTGCCCAGATCATCGACGAGAGTTCCGGCGCGATCACGCTTGTCCGGAGTGAAATGGCATTGCCGCTGGCGGTTCGGGCGCTGCGCATGCCTGCTCCCGAAGGCGGCGCGATCGCGTTTCCGCGAAAGACGGCGACGATCCTGTTCGTGAGCGATCCAAATCGCCCGGCGCCGGCCGGCATAGCGGGCCTCTGTGCCGCCTTCGGGCTAACGCCACGCGAAACCGACATCGTGGCGTTGCTGGTGGCAGGAGAAGGACCGGCGGACATCGCGGCCAGGCTGGGAATTTCTCTCGGGAATGTTCGTGGCCACCTGAACCGCATCTTCGGCAAGACCGGCACGGGTTCGCAGGCCCAGCTCATCGCGCTGTGTCTTTCGGCCGTGCATTGAAGCGAGGCCACAGGTTTCGGAACCTGAATGGCGCAGGCAGCGGCGGCTACAGTTCGGAGAGCATTTCCCGCTTCCGGGTCTCGTAGTCCTCCGGTGTAATCGCCCCGATGTCTCTCAACCGGGCAAGCTCACGGAGACGGTCCTCAATCGTATCAGCGGGAGCCGGCTGCCGAACGGTTTCAATTCGGATTCCCTTTATCGGCCGCGCCCAAGTGGGCGTCGTGGTCTCCTGCGAGACGAATCCGCGCAGCCTGTCTTCGGCATAGGAGCCAACGCGGCGTGCGCCCCGCGACAGCAAGTACCGGAACGACAGCATGAGCAACGGCCACAAAGCGAACAGCGCGACAGCGTAGATAAGGCTGGAAAAGAACAGACCTCTTGCCGTCATCGGCTGTCGCGAGCCGTCATCGCCGACGCAAAAGAGTTCGCGGGTGACGCCGTACTGCCCCGGCTTGTAGGAATATGGGGACGACACCGTTTCCAGCTTGCCGCTACAGATCAACGGCGCGGCGATATGGGTGAGTGCTGGAAAGAGAGCGCCGCCCGCTACCCCGATCATGGTGCCCAAGAACAAGCTGATGACCAACCGCGCCGTCAGCGAAAGCGCGCGAAGTGCGCGCAGCCACGGCGCTGCGCTTGCTGTGTTATGGTTGGGGCGTGGTCCTTCTTTGCCGATCATCGGTCCAGAACAGCTATGGAAGCCGAAGTGGTCACCAGCTCAATCATTCACGCTAACGTCCGTAAACAGGAATCCCGCCGGCCTTCTGGTGAAGGTGAAGATGTTTTCGTAGCAGGAGATATGGTAGTTGTCGTTGTTCTCCTCGTCGCGATCATAGACGGCTTTCTCGCGTCGGATGCAGGCGCGATTCTTCTTGGTGAAGAACTCGGGATAAGCTTTCGCACGAAATTTTGCGGCATCAGAATAAGTCGTGTCCTCCATGAAGGGCAGCCTGGTCATGCCGGCAACGGCGGCCGAATCGTTGGCTTTCAGAGCCGCTCGAAACTTCGTGATGAATCTCTCGAACTCCGTCTGCAAAGCATGCGGCGCGGCGGTTTTCTCCGATGCCTGAGCGAAAGCGACCGCCGGGCTCAAGAGAATGGTAGCGAGCTCATCCGACTGTCCGGCGTCAGCGTCGACCAGCGCAGGCTTGGCAGGTCCAGTGACCTGAGCGGCCAGGCTCGGATATCGTTTCGCCGATATCAGTCCGGGCACCTCACATAGATTTCCGGCATCTGGTAGTTTTTCTGGACCACGAGCGTATTCTCGTCGACCCTGTGTATCGTGGCGATGCCGTTGCGTGCGAGCGCTCCTACTCGCTTCTGGAAATCTGTAGCCGACTCCAGACCCATATAACGAACGTAGTCATCCTGCGGCGTGACGACCGAATAGACGTTTCCCGTGATCAGTTCGAACCGCACATGGAGTAGCGCCCCGCTCTCCTTTCCCGACGTTAAGGTGAAACCGTTCGGATCGACTTCGTCGATCGCCGAATAGTTCTTCTGACACAGTCTGTCGTAGGCGTTTTCGACTTCAGCAGCGGAAAACAAGATGATGCCGAACCAATGGCCGCGCAGATTGGCCAGAACCCGGTCCGAATTATGGGCAATATAGCCTTCGGCTGTCGTACTGCTTCGAAAGACGTCAATGGTGTTGTCCAGCTTCTGGGCGTCGAAGGCAAATGCCGGGCTTGTGGTGAGCAGGGCCATGAATAGTAGAAATCGCATCATGTCGTCTCCGTTGGCGAAGCCCGTTCCTGCCGGCTCGCCGGGCTCGCTTTTCCTTCTTAGGAACACTTCCTCGCAAACGCTTTCAGCGCATCCGTCTCCGCCTTGCCGAGCGGGACCGTTGCCGGCTCGCTGCCCTTTGGCCGCATCTCTATCGGCTGGCCGGAGGTGAGGATGCGCCAAGCCCTTCCTTTAGGTTCCAGCGTGGTGAGCAACATCGCGTTTCCAGTCATCTCATAATCGGGGCTCTTGACCGAAACGCCGTCTACCTTGGTCGAGAGCGTGCCGGCAGCCAGAGAGAGGCTGACCGGTTCATGCTCGCCGCGCCCGAGGGGCAGTTCGTTGCCGATGAGCACCTCAAACATATCGGGGGTGATGCAGGTGGCGAACAGCAAGGCGTCGGTTTCGGGCTCGTCCGATCGAATCTGGATGGTTTCAAGCTTCTCGGTGCTCGCGCCATAGAGTGGTTCTGCGGTCGCTGCCGTCGATGCGGCTACCAGACAAAAGACCATCGTGCCGATTCTCTTCATCGCATCCTTCCTTGCCCCTGACGTTCGCCCTTCATCGCCGTAACCGTCCCGTGTCGACGACGCGGATTTCGCGCTTTTCCAGCCTGACCCTCATTTTGAAGTAAAAGCCCGGATCGTCGGCACCGGGAATTTGCAGCACCGTTTTGATCTCCATCCGGTTGCCCCTATCGAACCGGCCGGCGACGACATGCGCTTCATACGAGTCGACGGCGCCGTCGTGCTTCCTGCGCGCGAGATGCTGCCTGCCGATGCGTCTGACGATGGCGAGAAGGTCGCCGCGGACCAACAGCTTGCCCGCCTTGTCAAAGCGGAAGACCTCCGCGGCGAGCGTGTCCCATCTGTCATTCTGCCGCATTAGCAGGCGTGTCTCGTCCTTCGACCACAGCACGGCCAACTCGGCATAGTTGTAGATTTCATGGTCGCCGGAATGCGTGCTGCCGGCATCTGCGATAATCGCGCCGTCACGCAACCGCACGACAGCGTTTTCCGGTCCGCCGCCAAGAAACGAAATCGACCCATCGGTCGGATCAAGCTTGAGGCGAGCAATGGCCGTGGCATCCTCCGGCACAACCCACGCGACCGCATATCGCCCAGAAGGCGAGATTGTTTCTTCGACGACACGCAAGGTCCATCCATCGCGATGACAAACCATGGTCGCCTGTTCCCGCGCACAGGGATGCGGATTCTGCGATTCGGACTCATTGGCGCGTGCAGTGGAAAATGTGCCGACGGCGATCGACAGTGCCATACCGAGAGTTGTCGGAAACGTCGCGAGCGCCTTGATCATTGGTCGACCATGCCCTTGACGATCTCGACGGCTGCCGAGGTGCTGACGCCGCCAACCGCAGGCTTGTCCTTGCCGCATATGAAGGATGGCTGAGCGTCGGCAATTTCGTGGGCGAGTTCGTTGGCGTTCCGATTGACGGCCGCATCGACCGCGCCCATCACGCAGGCCATGCGGGGGGTCACGCGGAGGACAGCGAGCACCTGGTCTCCAACCTCCGGCCCGCCATCCTTGGCAAACTTCATTCGCACGATCGCTGCGTAGGGAATGAAACCCTTCGTGCCTTCATTTCCACGCCAATCGACTACGAAACCCGCGCTCCATGCCTCCACGATCCAGATGACTTTCTTCGGGTGGCCACCGTTCGGCCAACGGAAGCCTATCCGAAGTCGGGTTCCCAAGGCGTTGACCAGTACCTGCGAGTTGCCGAGACCGGAGCAGGTCTTGAGCTGATCGTCCTCCTCGCCCGGTTCGTGGCCGATCGGCGCGAACTTGCAATCCTTGTTGGCGATGGAGGTAAAGCGGCTTTGGGCTGCGCCGGCCGAATGGGCCGAAACAGCGGTGATGACCATGGTCGAAAAGAGAACGGCCGCTATCCGCATGGCGCTCCTTCCTGGCCGAAACGGACCGCTCATTCCACCGATCAGTGCAGCCCCGGCGACGATCCTCATCGGACGAACCATTCGGCGAAAAACGATATTCCGAGGAAGAACGCGACACCGATCGAGATCATTGGGGTCGCCAGTCTCAGACAGAATCTCGCCCTGGAATCCGCTCTCGGTTTCGTGTCGATGACGCCGTAAGACAGGATAGCGAAGCCGGCCGCGCCGAGCAGGACGCACGCCGCGCCTCCGATCGCCCACATGCCGCGCAGATGCAGAGCTTCATGATGTCTAAGGCGCCAGGGCGCCACATCGGCGATGAGGCCGTATATCGCGTAGGCGGCGATCGCGATCGCGACGACGAACACGATCAATTTGCGTATTTCAGTCGGCAAAGGCCGCATAAAGCTTGTCCCATTGCCCAGCATGGCCGCTGGCGCGCGCCGCGTCGTCCCATTCCAGCTTCGCGCATTTGCGCAGCGTCTGGCAGTTGTCGGGATCGCTGGTCATGCACAGCGTTCCCTTGCCGCCGGCCAGCTTGAACGTCGCCTTGTCGAACGGCTCGGCCGTCAGCGAATGCGGCGCGCCCTCGAACACGTCGCAGGTCAGGTCGGCCTTACAGCGCATGAACTGGCTGGACTCGAGCAACTGGTCCTCGCCGCCGGCAAGATATTCGATGAGCCCGTCCGAATGGATGACGTAGGGGCTGGTCGAGCAGATGAGGTGCATGACATCGGCGGTGGCGTCGGCGTCGTCGGGCGGCCCGAAGGCCCATAGGCCCGCAATCCCGTCCGCCAGCCGGACATCGTCCTGCTGCTGTTGCAGGGTATAGATGACGCCCATGGCGCCGTGCGGCCGCGCCACGATCCTTTGATTGTCGATGAAACCGACACCATAGCCTTCGGACAGGCCGTTCAGCTTGACCATCTGTTCGCCGGAACCCGCGTCCCAGATGCGCACATACTCGTCCGACGAGCCAGTGGCGATGCGGGCGCCGTCCGGGCTAAAACCCGCGGACAGCACCTTTTCGACGCCGTCTTCCTTCAGACTGACAATCTCCGCGCCTCTCGCCGCATCGAAGACGCGCGCGACGCCGTCGTCGGCGCCGGTCACGATGCGCCTGCCTTCGCGGTCGAACACCGCCACTTCCACGTCGGCCTGATGCCGCAGCGCCGCGATCTCCTGTCCTCTCGCGGCGTCCCAGACCCGCACGGTCCGGTCCCGCCCCACCGTCAGGATGCGCGTGCCGTCCGGACTGAAGCCGACCTGGTCGACGGCCTTCTCATGGCCTTCCAGCCCGGCGATCTTCTTCCCGGTGGCGGCGTCCCACACGACCGCGGTCTTGTCGATCGAGGCGGTGGCGACGCGCTTGCCGTCCGGGCTGAACGCCACGTCGGTCGGCGGCGCCGAATGCCCGTCCAGGATGACGACCTCGCGCCGACCTTCGATCTGCCAGACCGCCGCCGTGTCGTCCTGCCTGAGCACGACGATGGACTTGCCGTCCAGGCTGAACGGCTGCCGCGGAAGGCCGACGATGAGCGTTTGCGCATCCCGTGGGATCGCCGCGAATTCCTTATAATCGGCTGTGTTCCAGAAGCGCAACGTCTCCTCCGTCGCCACCATCACCGTCGAGCCGTCCGGGCTCCAGGCCACGAAAGACGCCTTGCCTTCCAATTCGGCCACCTGCCTGCCGTCCGACGTGTCGAAGACGATCGTGCCGGCGTCGGTGGCGAGCGCGACGCGGTCGCCGGGCGGGCTGAAGCGGACGGCATGGACGGTCTCGTCCACGCTGAACACGCGCGACTCGTAGAGTTCGGCGGCGAATGCCGCGCCGGTCATCGAGAGCGTGACCAGCCAGAACCCAAGCAGGACGGCTAGTCGTTTCAGGAACGCCGCCAAGCCAAGCCAAATCGTCCGGGGTACCTGTAGAGGCCCGCCACGATTTATACATATGTCCGCCAATCGAGCCACTAATGTCGATTCCTATTCTCGTCCGCGCACCGCGATAGAGGTTCCAATGAGCCCTGTTCTCGCCCGGGCAATTTATCAACGGCGCGTGCGTGGCTCCAAAACGCGCACCGACCCGTCACAAGCGTGAGACGAGCAACCGGTGCGCACCGATCCATCGCCGAAGCGGCTGATACCTTTCTGAAATCTGTTCGAGCCGGTCGACCTCACCGAGCCGTTACCCAAACGTCTCGGACCCTTCTGAAATCCCGTCGAACCGGCCGGTCTCACCGAGCCATCGCAAGCATGGGCGCCGCAGCCGGCATATGTCGATCCACCATGGACTGAAAATGATCCGTGGCGCGAGCGTGCCGTGCTCGTCGAGACAAGCTGTACAGTCACGATGAGAGAAAGCCCCGCAACGATGAAGAGGCGCGAAAGCATGATGATCTCCTCGAAAGTTCAGCTTGCAGTTGGATTAGCCGAGGCAGGCTAGCGGGCGCGATCGGCGTCCGACACTATCATTCGATAGTGGTGCGGCGGCGGCATCGGGCCACTATCGTCGGCGGCATCCGACCGTATCGGGAGGATTGCAGGGCGGTCCGCAAAGAGAAGGACGAGAGCCAATGCGCAGATCGCTTGCCGCAGCAATGTTCCTGCTGATGCCCCTGCTGGCACCTGTGACGATCGCAGTCGCCGACGATGCGTCCTGCATTGCCACACCCGCACGCTAGTCCCTGCTCGCCATGGCAGCGGCAGCGAATGCGGAAGCGAGCAAGCGTGTTTCGAGCAGCGACACGAGCGCGAATGCCAACGAGCGTTTCCGCGTGGTCGCAGACACATGGGGACACATATTCCAGACTGCCGCAAGGATAGGAGAACCGGATTTCGTCCTGCCCTTCGCGCTTGCCGCCGTAAAGCAGTTCGGCACCACCGGCATTCCCGAACTCATCGCCGCGCTGAAACTGGCCGGGCGCGATGCCGATCTGACCGCATTCCTGAAGCAGTTGGAGATGAGCGACGACATTGCCGATACCGTTTTCGGCCCGGCGCTGGCCGCAGCCGGCCGATCCAGCGATTTCAAAGCGTTTGCGATGTCGCGCAGATATGAGCCCTACAATGTGGTTGCGATGGAGGCGGCCGGGAATTTCCTCGCCGGGAAGCCGGCGGAAGGGTTGGCACTCATCGACGCGCTGCACGGCGACTTCCGCAAAGGCGCGGGTATCAACGCGCTGGCCATTCTTCAGGGCACGGGACATGGGGACGTCGCCGCACCCCTTCTTAAGTACCAGGACCTCGGCACCGTAAACGGGGCCGAGGCGTGCGCGTTGGTCGCACAGGCGAGCAAGGACAAGGCCCTTGCCGAGAAGTGCCTTGCCGCCGCTTCACCGCTTCCGCAAGCGGCCGCCCGCGACGGTGCATATCTCTACGCCGTCGCCCCCCAGCTCGTCGGCGCCCTGGCCGCCGTAGGCGACTGGCAGGAGGCGCTGACGATCCTCCGGCAATTGGAGCCGGCCGACCGGATGAATGCGACAGCGAAGTTTGCAAAATTCTCGCACGCACCGGGCATTCTGCCGCTGGCGCGCAAGACGCTTGGCGCGCCCGGTCCGGAGGCAGGAAAGCGTGGCAGATTTCTTGTGAGGGTGCTGGTGCTGGCTGGGGAGGCGGACGAGGCCGCCCGATTTGTTGCGGCCGCCCCGGACGACGCGACGCGGGACGACTGGAGCCGTCTGCAAGCCGAAGCACTCGCCGAAATGGGCGACACCGCCACGGCCCTGCCGCTGGCAACTCACATCGCCGATCCGGCCTCGCGAGCTTATGCGCTCTGCGCAACCGCCATGGCCTTGTCCAACTGAGGCTCTACCTTGAATCTCGCTTCCAATGATCCTTGCGCGGGCATGCTCATGCCACATAGCTTGGGGGAGGGTTGTCCCTCAACGAGCGGGCCGGTTGCGATGTCGCACAATGTGACCGAGCGGATGCCATGCGTGAAGACGAGATAGGTCTGAACGAAGGCGATGCCCGCGACGTGTCACCGGACGGGCGGACCGTCATGCGCCGGTCGATGGGCCATCTGCCGGGCGACATTCATGAGATTTCCCCCATCTACAGCGTCAACGTCTTCGATGCCCGCAGCCGGGAGTTGGTCCTCGCGCTTGGCCGCTATCGCGAATTCGACTCCTCGCATGAATGGGAACCCGACGGCGCTGCGCTTGTCCGCGTCGGCCCCGTCCGGCTGCGCATATCGGTGGCCGAGGGCAACTGGTCGATGGACCGCGACGGCTGGCAGGCACATCCACTGGACGGCGACATAGCAGCGGCGCACACGCTCCTCGATCCGCATTTCCCCGTTTCGCGCTACGGGCTCATGGCGGATCGAGCCGAACAGCCTTCGATCAAGCCATCAAGGCAACGGTTGAAGGATGCCGCGCTGATTACGGCTTTCTGCCTCGCAGCCGCAGGAAACATCTATCTCTACATGACAGGGCAGACAGAGATGCAAAAGCTGTTTCGCTATGCGGACGAATATATCGGGTCCAATTAGGCGATGTCAGGGTGCTGCCTCAGCGCCGGCCGGTTTCTGCGACGGCGGGCCGAACGCACGCCAACGTGCCTCAACCTCGCCATTGAGCCCATTGCCGCCGACCGACAGCATGCTGTGATGGAGTGCCACCAGCATCTGATCGCCGCGCGGGATGAAGATGCTCGACCAGCCGGACCCGCGACCGTTCTTCGATACGATGTGATGTATCATCCCGTCGACAAGACCGAGTGCTGTCTTCAGCCCCTTGTTCCGAGCCAGCGACTTGTGAGCCGGCAGGATTGCCTTGTCGTAGAAATCCTTCGGAACGGCAACTGCCGTCACATTGCGGTAGGTTTCGCGTAGTTCGTTCTGAACCGTAGGGCCGATTTCCACGTTGATCGGCAGGGAAGCACGGGTCGTCACGTCGATCACGGTCAGCTCTTGAACTTCCTGCCATGGGATGTCGACGCAAGTTGCGCCGTCAATGTTGACCGTGATGCCTTTGGGAGCGAGCGTCAGCAACGGCTCCCCGGGCGCGAAGAGCCTGTAAGCCTCGCGCAGAAGAAAAAGGAAGCCAGCCAAGCCAAGGACATAAGCGGCGAGTTTCAGCCCGCCAAAATGCGCGTCGCCAAGCATCTCCCGCTCATGGATCTTCCTGAGAATGACGATCGCGATCGCGGCCAACCCGACGCCATAGGCAAGGTATTTGAGACGCAGCCACCCGCGGCGGAAGGCGATGGTCGCGTTGACATCGGTCGCGGTCATATCAAAATTCCTTTTGGAGACATTTACTCCCGCGAACAGGTGTACTCGCCCATGTTCCTGCGATGGGCAGAGGTAATATCCCGTGGCGCCGCCATATGACTTTCAGGTGGCATGCTAGTGGTTCGCGTACGGTTCGACACTATCATTCGGTAGATGGACGCTTGCCATGCTAGTGGTGAATACGTGCCATTGTTACAGGAACAAGCGGCCGATCGCACCGAAGGTCGATGGTCTTGCCGCTCCGGCCGATCCCCGTATTCCACTTATCGAAGGGGTGGATCGTTCCAGCAGCCTTGCAGAATGGGCCATTTGGGTTGTCTCGACGACACGCCGCGTCCGGGCGGGGCTTCCCGGGCAAATATCAGTATGAATTCGGTTGAGAAGAGTTTGGCGGCTACAGTGCCACGCATTACACAGATACCCCTGCGCTCCGGTGCCGTGTCGAGAGCGGACGGATTTTGCCTGGGCCGATGGAGGTATTTTCACGTCGTTGTTCGAACGTCCGCTTTAGGCTGAAGACAGATCCTGTCTGAATGACCGGGATGCGGGCGCCAAGCGGCCGGTCGTGGACTAACAAGATTGGCCAAAGGACTCGATCAATCACGGGTGAGGATATCTATTTCATGTTCAATATCAATAGCTTAGTTCCATAACCCATATTATGCAACTTTACATTGTAGAAAGTCGATGGAGCTTATGTCAGGTAGCGCAGCTTGGCCGAGGCTTCTCAATCAGACCGGCACTCACGGTTTAGCAAGCGCACGCCGGGTCGCAGTCCTTTTTGAGCAAATTCGCCTTGGGCGAGTTCAAGGGCATCTGTCGCCGGTTCGGCCGAGTAATGATAATCGTCGGTTTCCGCCGTCATATCCTCGATGTTGAATAGGGTCCCGTCGGCCGAAATGAAGCCTACGGACAAGGGTATGAGCGTGTTGCGCATCCAGAACACGCGCGGTTCGGCCTCCGGCCATGAGAAGAGCATTCCCGATCCGGCATCTTTGCGGAACATAAGCCCCTGGGCCATCTGTGCGGGCGTTCTGGCGACAGGCACATCGGCGAGAGTGATGTTGCCGGAGAAGTAGAGCGTACAACGTTCTCTCGAATTGGCGGCAGGTTGAACTGCACCGGCGCCGGCGAGAACCGATAGAGCAAAACCGCCAAGGATCAGGCCCGGCGACGCGCTCAAGATCACCATCCTCGCAATACCCATATTGCCGCAATCGGATCCGCCAGAAATTGATGGTCGGGCCGGGCTGGCCGGTCGGTAATCAAAAGCCCAATCTCCTGCTCTACCGACTGCGATCGCCGCGATCCCGGTCTTTCGGCGGGGTCAGAACCACCCGAGATGGGATCTGGCGCTCCTGCTGCCTTTCCTGGTCGCGTTCCTTCGCTCGATCGCGGCCGCGCTCCTGACTGTCGCCGACAATAGCCCTGCCCTGATTGGCCTGGGCAATCCGGGAAACGTCGGCGCTGCGATTGCTCGATGTACGATCGATCTCGCCCTTCTCGAGCACGACGTCGCGCCCGGCGCCCGATTTGGTCGACGTCGCATTCGAGGTCCTGTCGTCGTGCCGCTCTTTGCCCTTGGCCACACGAGAGTCGAGCTGAAGCCTGACGACCTTGTCGATGACCCTGGTAGCGGATTCGAAGATTGCGCGTTCGGTGGGGTTCGCGATTGCTTTTGCGACCGCTGCCGCCGAGGAGGCGATCGCATCCATGGCGGTCTTTGCCTGGTTGGGCGTGATGGGTGTGTTGCGTAGCATATGGGTTTCTCCTTTGTCATGCGAAGGCAGTTCGCCGTGTGAGACGGCATCTTCCAGGCGGCGATATTCGCGCCTTAACCCGATCGTCAGATCCTTGGAGAGCTCGCGGGCGGTGCTCGGCTGCGCGCGGTCCTTGCCGATCGTGTCCAGCATGTCGATGACACGGCTGAGTGCCTTCTTCGATGTGTTGAAGCGGTCGACGCCGGCCTGCATCGTGGGCGCCGTCGGCGTGTCGCGGATCTTGTTCATGACCTTTGTCATGACGTTGGGCGGCGTGTAGGCGCCCATGCGGCGGAACATTTCCCACTCCCAGCGTTTGACGGGTGGCGGGCCGGCACGATCGAGGCGCTTCTGGTGATCGATGGCCAGGCCGCGGTCGCGCGCCTTGTCGGCAAATCGTTCACGCCACTCCGTGAAATCGCGAATGTTGGGATTGAGGCGGGTCTTGGCCGGGCCTTTAAGGCTGACGATGGCATGGACATGCGGGTGCTTGGCCATTTCGTGACGATTGTGGACCGCGAAGGCATATCGATGCCCATGAAACTGGGTGCCGAGGAAATCGCCTGCCGCCTCGATAAACTTGTCGCGGTCGACGTTTGCTGGACCGGAAAGGAGCAGGTGCATGAAGTCGCGAGGCTGCCGGCTTTGGAGAAGGACGCCGACCGTGCGGCCCTCTCGCGTGAGCTCCTTATGGTCGGTTGTCGTGATCGAGCGGCGCTCGCTGGTGCGCTTGTAGATCGGTGTCTTGTTGCCGCGTTCGACCAGGTGAGCGTGGGTTGACAGCGTGACTGCGTTGTCCTGGCGCTGCATGGCGTGCAGGGTGGCGTTGAACCCTTTTGGGCCGGACGCGAATTTGGCGGGATAGCGCGATATTGGTGCGATCCCCTGCCCCGCGAGACGGGCGTCGACACGACGATCGATTTCCCGAACCGATTCGATCGAAGGGGGGATGTGGCCGTCGGTCGTGCGATCAGCTCGATCCGATTTTTCATGAGCCAGGACGATGGCGAGCTGAAGCCGCATCTGATCCTTCACGCCCGGGCCGATGCTGTAGGCATAGGTGCGATCCGTGTCGCCATCCTGCACGATCCCGTCGCGTGCCAGATTGTCCAGCGCCGTGGCGACGGTTTCGCGGCTGGCGTTCGGTAGCTCATAGGTAAGGAGGAGGACGTCCTTCGAACCCTCGCGTGTGGTGAAATCGCGCTCCCATTGTGCGAGGGCATCCTTGATGCTGACGACTTCGCGACCGTCCTGGTCGATCGCACGCTCTTCCTTGGCCTGGTATTCGAGAACATTGCGTGCCGATCCCGCGCCGGCGCCATAGGACAGCACTTTGACGACGACGGCATTGTGGCCGGTGGCTCGGCTCAGCGCGGTGCTGGCGGCGTCGAGGCCAGGTCGTGATCTGGCCGAGCTATAGGGGCGACGAGAATGAGGTGACCGTCCACCGCCACCATTGCCACCCCCTCCTCCGCCGCCACGGTGATCGTCCTCGATCAGCTCGTGGTAGAACGGCAGCCGACGCTTAGACCGGGAGGGATTCCTGCGTGGCTTTCTCATCGTGCGCGGCGATCAAATCTTTCACTATCGTATAAGATCGCACAAAAGCGGCGTCACGGATAGAGTCGATTGCGCTTGCTATCTCGTCGAGTTTCTCCAGGATCCGGACCGAGTATTGGTCGGTCGCTGCGGCTCCGTCACCCATGAGATCACGGTGGATGCGAGCGATGTCCCGGATTGTGAGATGGATATGCTCAAGCTGCTCGTCGTGATCGGCCAGAAGCGGGGCGACTTCCGAAAGTGTCCGGTCAATGAGAAGCTTGATGATAAGAGCCGGCGAGGTATCGAGGTGCCTCGCCAATGCCTCCAGTTCATCTGCCCGGTGCCGGGGGAGGCGGAGGTAGTAGCGCGGACTGGGCATTGTCAGTCGTTGTGCCGGTCCAGCCCGGCCATGATAAAGTCCTCGATCACAGTCGTGTAGCGCTTGCTCTGGGAGAGGCCATGCGCAACCAGGCGTGTGATAACGTCGTTGCGCAATCTGAGCGTGACACGCGTGTAGTCGGCGGATTCCGCCTTGTTGAGGCGCGCAGATTGCGATGCCTCCTCCTGCGGCCGGGCCGGGGAAGGGCCACGACGCTTTTGTGCCGGCGTGCCGCGACTGGAAAGAGATTCCGACAGCGATGACGATCTGTTCGAAAACTCGACTTTGCTGGGCGGCGGGTTATCGATCTTCTGGGTGCCGGTGTCGGCTTCCGGCATAGGCGCAGCGCCGGACGAGGATAGTTCTTCGACAGATGCGAGCGGGGGCATGAAGGCCATTGCCGGATCTTCGGGGTCGACAGGCTCGATGTTGCGGGTTCGGGCGATCGCGGCGAGGTTGCCTGCCACCACGACGCGGTTCCGGGGAGAGGTAGCCATATTCACGACGCCGCACTGATTAGGTTTATGAAGTCGTTGTTCAACGACTTAATCTGGTCGATGGCGTCCAACACGCTTTCGCGGGCCCGTTTCCTCGCAGAGGGCGCCATCTTTGGATTCTCGTCGATCTCGCGCAGCTTCGTATAGAGCGTCCCATACCCGGCCGCGACGTCGCTGAAGTGGTTGCTCTTGCGGACGATCGTTTCGAAGGTGGGTACGTTGCCGGCGTTGAGCAGCTTGATGACTTCCGGAATGGCCCGGTTCTTCGTCATGGCGATATGGTCGACATTGTTCCAGATGGCCGCATGTGGCGTGACCGCCCTGCCCTCCTGCGCTCCGATCTGCTTCAGGAGATGCGAGACGTTGATCGCTTGCGTGGCGCTCGTCGCTTCGAGAATGACCGGGATGATGACCGCCTGGACCCTCCTGAAAACATCCAGGGCCCGGCCATGGGCGTGCCCGCCGACGTCGTAGATGTGGATGTCGGCCGCCGGCGCCGATTTCAGCCGTTCGTTCAGATCCTCGTTCGGCAGCACGGAGATCGCATCGATATTGTCGATCTCGCTGATCGAGCCGCGAGCGATCGACGTCTTGTACCAGCGGTAAAGCGACTGCTGCTGGTCACAGTCGATGAGCAGCGTTCGAGTTCCCTGGCTGCCGAACTCCCCGGCCAGGTTGAGGCTGAGGACAGTCTTTCCTCCCCCTCCTTTGAACGTGCACAGGGCCAGCGAAACGGATGGAGCATTGGACATTGCCTGGATCGACATGAGGCGGCAGCTCTTCGCAACGACAAACAAACTTTCTCTATAGTATAATTCTCTGAGCGAAGAGTGCAACGTCACCGGGCGTCATTTTGATAGTCTCACCCGGTGCCAATGACGCAATTTCACAATGTAACATTGTCACCAAGTGGCATTGTCACCGGGTGACATTGTGACAATGACACCGACGTCGAACCCTGGCGTCCGCTGGCGTTTCCGTGCTCGGCCACCCTGGCCGAAGCGGACACATGCGAGCTTGTTTTCATCCGTCTGAGGCGAAACCGAAGCGACGCCCCGCGGGCGCAATGGCTAGCTGTCACCAGCTAGCCTATCCTGCCATTTTTGAAAGTAAGCTGGTTGGCCAACGCCGTAGCCATGTCCGACGAAGCCTTTGGACGCAAAGCGGCCGAAGGCGAGGAGTGACAGAGACTCACGGCGCTGGCCAACCAGCTTACTTTCAAAAAGTCCGAAGCGAACGCCTCAATGCGCGAGAGCGGCCGACCAGCCGCGCAGCGGGTGGCCGGTCGCGATAGCGTGCATCGAGGCGTGAGCGCGCCGCCCGGGCAGTTGGCGAAGTCGCGGCAGCGTCCATCAACCGGCCCGAAAGGCCGGCTGCGAAGCAGACCACACGAAGAGGGAGGTCTGGGGGGAGAGGCGGCAAGTCTCTCCCCCCAGGGCTGGCCGGCGTGCTCGATGCGCACCGGCCAGCCCCTAGCCGCCCCCGCCGGGCTCCCTGTTGAGCGGCGGCCGAAGGCCGATCCCGGGAGAGGGGACGGGTTTGGGAAGGGGGCGAGGGAGCGAGAGGGGGAGCCGATTTTGTCGGCGGACGCCCTGGCGGCCGTCGGCAAAAATTGGGGGAACCGCGATGTTCTTGACGCCGGAGAGGCGGTGCGACAATGGGCGGTCAGAGAGTGAGGAGCGCGCGGCCCGACCAGGGCCGCGTCCATAGGCGACAGCCTGTCGGCCACAAAAATTGGGGGCACCATCGGTCCTTGAGGCGCGATAAGTGTGGACGTCATAGATAGAGGCCCCCGCGCGCGACCAGCGCGCGTCCGCTTGCCGGGGCGCAGCCGGCCCTCCGTCGTGCCCGCGCACTGACGGTCGGGATTTTCCGCCAACGGTCGAGCGCCGCGAGACGATCGTCACCCGCATGGGGCCGAAACCGCGCAGCGGGTTCGGTGAGCGCCCGCAGGGCGCGAGTAGAGCCGTGCCCGAAGGGTCTCGCCCAAGTCTTCCTTCCGGAAGAAATCCCGCCAATACCTCGGCCGAATATGCGGATCCGTCATCGCCATGAATCGGTCGCGCCAGATCGATTCAGCAATGTCGTTGGACGCCGCTTCCGGAGGAAGCGAGACTCTCTCCATGGATCACGACGAAACAGGACCGGTTCATCTTCGCCGCATCGACCCGTCGCGGAACATGCGACGGTTCTATACGCTCGCCATCCAGCCGACCCTGTTCGGCGGTGCTTCCGTCATCCGCAACTGGGGCCGCATCGGCACCAGCGGCCAGTCGAAGATGGAGACATTCGACAGCGACGACGATGCCGCCGCCGTCCGGCTCGAACGCACCAAGCGCCGCCGCGGATATCGCGATAGCGGCGCACCCTGAATACAGCGAAACGCCCGGAATCCTGCGCTTTTCAGTGGATTCGCGCCGTTGCCCGACCGCCCGCCCTACCCTCGCGGCGAATTCATTGCCATAGGAAAGGGATTGACCACTTGAGAGGAGACTGCCCGACATGACGACAGCGACCGAGATCGCCGCAACGCAGAACCTGACCAAGGCGCAGGCCAAGGCGATCGTCGACGGTGTGTTCAAGGAGATCGCGTCTGCGGCGTCGAGCGGGGCCGAGACTAATATCCCCGGTTTCGGAAAGTTCAAAGTCAAACAGACGGCAGCCCGCGAGGGCCGCAATCCGGCCACCGGGGGAACGATCAAGATCGCGGCGTCGAAGAAGCTGACCTTCGCGCAGGCGAAAGTGGTCAAGGACGCGCTCAACGGCTGAGGCCGGCGAGCGCGTCCGCGACGCGACGCCGCCCTTAAAAGGGCGGCTCGCTGCTCGCGAGGCCTTCCTGCTCGGCCCAGATCGCCTCGCGTTCGGCCAGCGCCATCGCCAGCTCCTCCTCGATCCAGCGCCGCTCGTCCGCGTAGACGGCATTCCGCAGTTCGGCCCGAAGCTCCTCAATGTGTTGATCGATCGACATCGTCGTCTCCTTGATGTTTGTGAAGGACGACGTCGGCGGCCGTGGCGGGCCGGAGGGGTCAAGGATCGCGAAGCGACCGCCGGAGGCGCCGAGCGGGGGAGCCGATTTTCTGACGCCGCCCTCTTCGGGCGGCGGCGGAAAATTGGGGGAACCGCGATGTCCTTGAGGCCTTCGGAACGCCAGGGCACAATGGGACGATCTGAGCAGACCCACCGCTCCCGGTAGAGCGCCCGGCAAGCCGGAGCCGGGCTCGATGCCCGGTTGCGGCCTCACCATACGTAGCGAGGAAGCCCCGCCTTGCCAGGCTGTGTGGAAAGTCGACCAAATCAGATAGGATGGCCACCTCGGGAGCGGGGTGGTCATTTTCATGGGATACATTGTCGGCGAGGATCGGGATCAAGCATCCCTTTTGCCATCGCGGATCGCGGACTACGTGGCGTCGGATGCCTCGGTTCGTGTGATCGACGCCTTTGCCGATGGCCTTGATCTGGCGGCTCTTGGTTTCGGCCGCGCGGTTGCAGCATCGACGGGCCGTCCCGGTTACGACCCTCGCGATCTGTTGAAGCTCTATGTGTGGGGTTATTTCAACGAGATCCGCTCGTCGCGCCGGCTGGAGCGGGCATGCCGGCGCGACGTCGAGGCGATGTGGCTGTTGCGCAGGCTCGCCCCCGACTTCAAGACGATCGCCGATTTCCGCCGCGACAACGGCCCTGCCATCGTCGGGGCGTGCCGGGTCTTCGTGCTCGTGTGCCGGGATGCCGGCCTGTTTGCGGCCCGTCTCATAGCGCTGGACGGCTCGAAGTTCCGTGCTGCCGCCAGCCCGAAGAAGGTGATCGGCCGTGAGGAGATCGCGGAAGAAGGAGTGCGCCTCGAGCGCAGGATCGCCGCCTATCTCTGCGGGTTGGACGAGGCCGATGCGTGCGAGACCGACGATGAGCCGGATGCGGTTCCCGCAGCGCTCGCCGCTCTGTACAACCGACGCGCCGAACTCGACCGGATGGCTCACAAGCTGGATGCGGAAGAACGCACGACGCTCGTTGAAGGCGAGGAAGATGCCCGTCCGATGCGGGCAGGCAGCGGCCACAAGCCGCCCTGCTACAACGTACAGACCGCAGTCGATGCCGACACGGGCCTGATCGTGCATCACGACGTCACCGACGAGCCGACCGACCGCCGCCAGCTTCATCCGATGGCCAGCGCCACGAGGGAGAGCCTCGATCTCGAAGCCTTGACGGTCGTGGCCGACAAGGGCTTCGACAACGGCGAGCATGCCAGCGCCTGCGAGCGGGACGGCATCGTCGCCTGCGTGCCCTCACAGCGCTCGATCAACAACCAGGGCGACGGCACGCTGTTCGACCGCACCGCCTTCATCTACGAGCCGGAGACGGATACTTTCACCTGTCCGGCGGGCCGTACGCTGGCGCGCAAGCAGCTTCATCGCAAGAAGCGCAATGTCACCTATGCCTCGCAGGACTGTTCCGGCTGCGCCCTGAAGCCACACTGCACCACAGCCGAGCGGCGTTTCGTTAAGCGCCATCTGGATGACGACGCGCTCAACCGCATGGATGCCCGCGCCACGCCCGCGATGATGAAAGCCAGGCGATGTGCCGTCGAACATCCCTTCGGCACGATCAAGCGAATGACGGCAGGCGGACGCTTCCTCACCAGAAACCTTAAAGGAACCAGAACCGAAATGGCTCTTTCCGTCCTCGCCTACAACATCCTGCGAACCATCAACATCCAAACCGCCATCGCCTGAAACAAAAGAGGCCCCGGCAATGCCGGAGCCTCCAAACAGTTTCCACACAGCCTGTTGCGGCGGGGCTCGTTGGTGGCGGGATCAGGCGTCGCGCCGCCTCGGGCGGTTCCAGATGAGGGCGTATTCGCCGTCCTTCTCGCCCGGCCAGAGCGCCGCCGAAATCGGGGCGACGAAGCTCGGATCGTCCAGCTTGATGGAGATGTACTCTTCGCCGTCGTCCGAGACCGCCTTCCAGCCTGCGCCGACCTCGACGCCGTTGCCGGCGGTGATGCGGAAGTCCGGAGCGTCGCGCGAGACGCGTTCGATCGGGTTGAGGCGGGCACGGAAGCCGACGGAGAGAGTGCGGACGTTGCCGACGATGCCGTTGCCGTTGGTCGCGAAATTGCCGATGACAGCCATGGTAGGTTCCTTTCCGGTTTGCTCGGGCCGCGCCCATCGCGGCCTCGATGACGGTGAAAGGACCCGAGGCGATCGACCCCCGCACCCGCAGGGCCGGAACGCAGTGGAGGGCGACCGGAAACGGCTATTTTGTTTCGCGGTGCAAAGGCGGCGCAGCCGCCGGCGGAAAATAGCCGGAGCCGGACGTTGCGGGAAGGCGATCGAGACGCAGTCGGCCTCAGGTCATACCGGACTCATCGAGGCCTGCGTGGGCGCCCGCCAGGCGGATGCTGACAGGAACCTGATCCTGGCTCCATACTCATCGGTGGAATTCGAAGACACGCCGACGGCCACCGGACCGCAGAAGCGTTCCCACCATCGCCGACGGCCCTGCCCTGCCGGCATCGACCGATGCCGCCCGCGCCCGGCCGCTCCGACCGCATCATGACCCGCCACAGCCGCGGACGCCGTGCTGTGGAGGAATTCGGACGTTGGCGAAGTCCGCACCCGCCGATGCCGCGATCTCCGACTCGCGCCGCATCATCAGCTGCTCTCCGGCTGTGCGTGCGACGGCCCTCGTCTCCTGTGCGCCTACGGCGGTGACGTTTGGTCCCACCATGCGCCTCGGCCGCCGGGGCGGAGATTCTGGCGCGCCCAGCCGGGCGCGGAGACGGACGTGCGCTGTCAGCCGCCCGAAAGATCGTCAGGCCATTGCTGGGCGCCATGCAGCACGCGCAGGATCCGCACCGTCTCGCCGGTGACCTGGTAGGCCGCGACGTAAGGCGTCCCAGTGACGACGAGTTCGCGCGTGCCGGCGACGCGGCCCGGCCGGCCGCTTTCTGGACAGTCTCGAAGCCGCCGCGCCACGGCAATTATCCGCTCATCGATGGCGATGGCGGCGGCGGGATTATGGGCTTCGACATAGGCGAAGATGCCGTCGCGATCGGAGAGCGCGAAGGCCGACCAGGTGAGCCTCACGAATTGAGGTCGCCGATCTTGCGACGCGCCGCGGCACGCCGTCCGGCGAAATGCGCTTCGACCTGATCGTCGGGGATGTCGGGTCGGCTATCCTCCAGCGCTTCGCGAACCTTGGCGCGGAACCAGGCGTCGTGGGCCTCGCTATTCGAGAGAAGCTCCAACGGGAGCGCGCCTTCGTTGGCGGTGCGGGTGAGCAGAATGCGCACCGCATCCGACACCGTGAGGCCCATGTTTTCCAGAACGGCCGACGCGCGGTCGCGCACGTCCGAGTCGATCCGTGTCTGAACCAGCGCATTTGCAGGCATGAGCGTCTCCTTATTCCGCCAATGTAATGCAACTGATTGACGGTTGCCAGTTTTATAATGCGTGGTGCCTCCAGGTATCTCCGGTTTTTTCGCGCTGAGATCGGCGAAGGTGACGATGTCGGGGCGCAGGTCCGCGAGCTTGAGTGCTAACAACATGGCGGCGGAATCGACGCCGGCGCCGAAGCATACCGCGAGTGGCCGGCCGGCGAGCGCGCCGCGCAGCAGCCGGCGCTGGGGAGCGGCAAGGACCATCAGGCTGCCTCCCGCTTCGTCGCCGCTTGGGGCTGGAGATCGTGCAGATAAGCCACGGCGCGCTGCGCATGGGCGGCGGCCTGAAAGATCGCCTTTCTGTCGCCCCCCAACACACGCAACCACGATTCGACATAGCTAGCATGGTCTGGCCGCGGCGCCAGCTCCGGAACGATGCTGAGATCGGCGCAGAGGAAGCTGGCGCCAATATCCGCGACCAGCTCTTCGCGGGCACGTTCGGTCCGGTCCTTGTGGTAGCGGCTGAGGTCGCGGTTGAGACGATGGCTCGCGCCAGCCCAGTGGACGCATTCGTGTCCGAGCACCGCGTAGTAGCTCGCCGCGTCGCGAAACGTCTCGAACGGCGGCATCTGCACGTGGTCGCTGGACGGCGAGAAGAATGCCTTGAAGCCGCCGTGCCGGATCACGGCGCCGGTGTTGGCGAAGAAGCGGTCCGCCGCGGCGATGCGCTCGACTGGATCGCTGACCGGCTCGGTCCGGTTGGAATAGTCTTCGGGAAGACCATCGATCTGGTCGCAGTTGAAGACGGTGTAGGCCTTGAGGAAGGGGATGTCGCGTTCGACCTCGCCGCCATGCGGGCCGACCTCGGTCTTTGTGAAGCGGCTGGCATAGACGACAGTCGCGCCGCTTTCGCCCTTGCGCACATGCGCATCAAGCTCGGACGCCTGCCTGAAGGTCATCCAAATCGGCGATGTGAAGCCTCGCGCCATCGCCTCGGACCAGAGAAGCAGCACATTGAGACCGGTATAGGGCTGGCCGTTGTGACGCAGCGGGCGCGTGACGCGGCCGCCGGCGTTGCGCGCGCCCCACGGCTGGACCCATGGGCGCACGCCCTTTTCGAGATCGGCGACGATGCGCTCGGTGATGCGGGTATAGACGTCGGCGCGCGAGCCGGGTTTCCTGTCGGTCATTTTCCTGTCCTCCGTTTCGAGGCCGCGCCCATCGCGGCCCGTCGCGGAGGTCCAGTGCCGGGGCAGTCAGGAGGGCCAGCGCACCCGACCAGGCCCGTCGCACTGCGACGGGTGGGAAGGGCCGAAACGAAGTGGAGGACGGCGAAGCCGTTGCGCGGACCGCCGGCCCCGGCAGGACCACCGTCCGGGACGGGCCGCGGTGGGCGCGGCCGTCCTTGCCTTCCTTTCCCTGCTTTCCGGCGTGCGTCGACATGACAACAGGCCGGCCCCGTTCTCGACCTACCTGTTCGGCTCGAAGAAGGGGCGAGGCCGGAGCCTCGCCCGATCGGCGGCTCAGCCGAGAGCGGCCATCTGCATCTCGGCCGCCTTTCGGTCGAGCGTATGGCCGGGGTTTTCCACGGGGCGCTCAAAGGGCTTCCAACGCTCGCCGACGACGTGCTCGTAAGCCGCGACCGCGCCCTCGGCAGCCATGCGCAGAGCGTGGGCCTGGATTCCCATGTCGGCGGCGAACTCGCGCTTGCGCTGGGCGGCACTCTCGAAGCCGACCGGACCGTCGAGGTCCTCGTCGCGCAGGTCGTTGGCGGCCTTCGCCGTCAGGTCGCGCGCTTCCGTCACCGCCCGGCTGTAGAACTGGCCCGCGCCGTGGGCGGAACCGACATAGGAGCCGACGATGCGTTGCAGATGGATCTGCATGGCGCGCTCGCCAAGGCCTTCGCCGAGCGCATCGGCAGTCTCGACGATCATGCGCTCGTGAAGCTCGCGGATGCCGTCGCTGTCGATCACCGGAGATCCGAAACTCTCCGCGATCAGAGCGGCCTGCGTGGCGTCCGGGCAGGCGAGGCGGACCATTTCGAGGGTCGTGCCCTTGCGCAGCGGAACGACGCGGGCGGCCGGGCGCGGCGCGGGAGCGGATTTCTTCGTCATGGGGATGTCCTTTCCTTCGGTTCGGCCGAAGGCTCGGACCGGCCCTTGCCGGCCTTCCCTTCGGGCGTGCTTGGAAAAGCCGGCGGAAATACGGGCGCTTCAGGGTCCGGGGCGGACGGAATCGAGCGAGGCCGGCTTGCGGGCTAGCGGGGCTTTCCAGCCCCGCGCAGCCCGCGGGCCTGCCTTGGCGAGATCGGACGGTCCGGCCGCAAGGCGGCGCGAAGCGGCCTTGAAGCGCACGGCCGCCGGTTTATGAACGCACCTTGATCCGAAGGGAGGCCGGCAAGGGCCGGCGTTTCGACAGACCGCCGGTAGGAAAGGACCCGCATGACGAATCCGGTCCCGCGGTCTCCGATGACGAAGCCGTGATCCCGCGCCGTGCGGCGGCCTACGCGAGACGGCTCAGGCCGTCTGCGACACCCGCTCCAGAATCTCGGGGCGCCAGAGTCGGATGATCTCCTCGATCTGCGCCCGGTAGTCGACGGGATACTCGGCTTCCGCCCGGCTGGCGAGCCAGGCGAAAACGCTCGTCATGTCGCGGGCGATCGCCTTGTCGACTGCGAAGACGTCCGCCAGGTCGAAGCCGCCGAGGCTGTCCGCGTTCCACCACGCGAGGATGAAGTCCGCGACACGGCGCGATTGGCCCGTGTCGCTGCGAGCGATGCGAAGAAGGCGCTCGAATGCGTCGCGTGTCGGCTCGTCCATGGCGAATACTCCCTGCCCGTTGCGCTATAACACGTCACGGGCGATCTGACACCGGGATGCTCGAAATCGCATCGGCCTTCGCCAGTACGGATAGCGCGCGCGGAAGCCAGTGCTCGAACTGGTACTGCGACAGACCCATCGGCCGCGCCGGCTCCCGCACGATTGCGACCAGGGCTTCGAACAGGTCGGCCTTGCGCTGAACGGTTTCGCCAAAGTCCTCCGGCACCGCAATCTCCTCGCCGGAAAGCGCGGCATTCCTGCCCTTCCATATCCCGGTGACATAGGTTTCACCGGATGTATCAACGTCCTCCTCGGCGTCTCCCCAGCCTTCGTCGTCAAGCGCGAGACCACAAGCCTCCTCAGGCGTAGCGGCCTCRTAGTTCCGCCTTCGATAGACTGGCAAATGGTAGGTTGTTTCCACTGTATAGATCGGCATCTCAGTCTCCTTTCATGCTGCATTTGGTTGTCCGGCGCTCAATGCCGCCCCACTGGTTTGGGCGCCATAACGCTCGCGAAACTTCAGGATCGCCCGGTCCTGCCGGGCGAGCTTGCGTGACAGGGCGTCGATCTCGGGCTGGCGCTCGGCTGTGATCGCGGCAAGATTCGAGCGGTAGCGTTCGAGGAATGCGCTCGGATCGGGCGGCTTGCCGCGCCTATAGGCCGCGCGGCGCGGCTGTAACTGTGGGATCAGCGCGGTCATGCGCCGCGTGATCTGGCGCTCGATCATATCGAGCTGGCGCTGGATCTGCCGGCGTGCTTCCTCCATGCGGGCAAGCTGCGCCTGGCGCTCGGGTGGACGGGTCATGACGCGTTCCTCCCCTGCCAGCCGATGAAGCTCGACGGGCCGCTATAGACGGGATGCCGATCCACATCGATGACAAAGCCGAAGCGGCCGACCTCATATTCCTGCGAGGGAACCAGGAACCGGCGTTCCTCCGTCCCCTCGCCCCGCCTGCCGCCCGGCGTGGCGACAACCTCGACGAAGCCCTTTTCATGGCCGGACGTGTTCGCCGAGACGACGATCCAGTCGTTCATATGTTTCCGCTCGAAGGCGCGTTGGTCCTTCGTGCGGGATTCCCCCGGCTGGAGCACCGTGCCGAAGATTTTCTCCCAGGCGTCGGGCCAGCTGTCCTTGAGGGTTCGCTCTGCGCAGCGCCGCTCGAAGGCGGTGAACAGATGCGGCAAGGTGATGGCGACGATGGCCCAGGCCTCGTCTTCCTCGTACCAGCCGCCTGCCGCGCGCAGCATCGGATGGACCTTGGCGTTGCGTGCGCTCGACAGCTGAAATCCGCCATGGCCGGCCGTGCTGTGGAACACGACGTCCTCGGCATAGAAGGTGGCACCCTGCGACGGCCCCCACGGCGTGCTGGCCGTTGCGTGCGCGTCGCGTCGGCCGAGCAGCCGTTTTTCACGCTGGTGATCGGCTTGTTCGATGACGGCATTGCGAAAGGCGGTCTCGTCGGCAAGCTCGCTGTGATGGCTGAAGAAATCGTCGCGCGTCCATTCGGGCATGGGACGCCGGATCCGCCAGCCGCTGGCGAGAAAATGCCTGCCGCCGGCGGCGGGAACCATCGCGTAGGCATGTTCACCGACCAGGGCGACGTTCATGCCGTCGGCGCTGACGCCAAAGGAAACCCCCGGAAATCCGGGGGCTTCGGTGTTCTGGGCCAAGGGAACGAGCGCGCTCATGCCGCGGCCCTCCCCTCGACAACAGCGGCGGCGACCTCGTCGGCGCTGACCGGCTGGAGGACCGCACGCGGATAGCCGTGGCTTTGCAGCCACGTCTGCGCGGCGGGCTCGCTCTCAGCGAGATGCACGAGTTCGCCGCCAGGACGGTCGAGCACGATCACCGAGCCGATAGACGGCCGTTCGACCACGGTGAAGGACAAGTCACTGTCGATCGAGAAGCTGCGGTATATGCGCAGCACTACGACAGCGCCTTCACCGAAGTCGCCCTCGTGGAGCTTGAAGGAGTCCGTGATCGTGGTGTTGCCGATGACGCGACGGAGCTGCTTGGCGATCAGCCGGCCGCTGCTGTTGCGGTGTTTCCACGCCGCGAGCTTCTTGCGGTGACGCTCCGGCGGCTGCGGCGTGCCGTCGGAATATTTTACGATTGCGCCGAGCGGCGCGTGGTCGAAGATCAGTAAAGCGGACACAGCATCCTCCTTCTCTGGATGGTGAAAACAGAGCCGCCGCCGGACGAGCCGGCGGCGGATGTCATGCGACAGTGCGTGGGAAGCAGCTATTCGGCCGCTTCGCGGAACTCGCCCTCGACGTCGTCGGGCTCTTCCGGAGCATGGCCCGGCTCCTCGGCGGATTCGGGCTCCTCGTCCTGCTCCGGCTCTGGTGCATTGGCCTCGAGCCACTGCGTGAGCTTCGTTTCCTCCGGTGCGAACAGCGCGCTCACATGGACGAACCGTTCGTCCTTGAAGTGCTCGACAAGGGCCGCGCGCGTGTCCTTCACCCGTGCTCGCGGCAGCACCGACGTGCCGGAGCAGGCCGCTTCAAGTGCCTGACGCGACAGGCACGACAGGAAGCCCTCGGTGCCCATATTGGGCAGGAAGGCGTTCGCACCGATCGCATCGCCGGCGACGCGTGCGACGATGCCGCTATTGGAGGCGTTGCGCCTGCACGACAGGACCTCCATGAGCGTGAGGCGCGCGGCGACGCGCAACGTCTCCTCGCTGCACTGGAGATGACCCTCGGCGTTGAACAGCGTCGCGGCGTGCTGGGCCAGTCGATTGCTGCCATAGAGCGACTGGCTCCCATCGGTCCTGACCGACACGTTTTGTCCTGCAAAGGCGAGGATCAGCAACGCCATCAGCGTGTCGTCCTCGATCGGCGCCCGGTCGAGCGCCTCGCGCAACGCATCGGTACGAAAGTCGCCGATCATGTCCATACCCTTGTTGGTGACAGGCGGCCGGGCCTTGGTAACAGCACCGACGTCATCGGCGTCCTTGCCCTTCTTCTTCGCCTCCGGCATGCGGTAGGCCACGCTCTGGACCTTGCCGTCACGATCGAGATACATGGCCACGCAGTCGGTCTTTGCCGGCTTGCTGCTGTAGACGCGCTCGGCCTTGGGGGGCAGGACGGGCTGACCCCAGGTGTTGGCTTCCGTGATGATGCCGCGTTTCGGCAGATGGTTCGCCATCCATTCCTGCTGCGCGCCGAGGAACGCCTCGACATTGGTCGTGTAGCGGCCGTCCTCGTCGGCCGGTCCGAACAGGTCTTCCTCCCATTCGATGCCGTAGGCCCGCGCAAGTTCGTCGTCGAAGCTGGCGTCTTTGGCGTACATGCGGGTCTTGGCCAGCGCGTTGGCAACGTTCCACCAGCCGACCCTCGGATCGGCCTTCGACGGCTTGTGCGCCTTCCAGACTTCCTTCTGCTCGTCGAGGGACGCGGATGCGATGGTGCGCAGCTGCTGCTCGTTGGGCATGTCACCCTTGGCCATCTGGTCGAGCATGGCGGGCAGCACGTTGGCGAACAGCCTGAGCTGCTTGATCCGGCGAGGTGTGAGCGCCAGCGCGACGGCAATCGCTTCCTCGGTCCAGCCGAGAGCGACCAGACGCTCGATCGCCCGCCACTGGTCGACAGGGTTGAGCGGCTCCCTGACGATGTTCTCCGCGAAGGAGCGCATGGCGCCGTTGGCTGCGGTGTTGTCGTTATCGGCATCATTGACAAGGATCTCGATCTCCTCGATTCCTGCCTTGAGCGCGAGCCTGACACGGCGCCGGCCGGCTTCGATGACGAAACCGTTGCCGCCATCGCTCTGCGGCGTGACGACAGGCGGATGCACGATGCCGATCGCCTTGATCGACGCCAGCAGAAGCGCATCGGCCTGCGGCGAAGGCTTGGTCTGGCGCGAATGGTTGGGATTCTCCACCAGAGCGCGCGGGTCCATCTTCATGAGATACATGGTATGCTCCTTTTCAGGGTTGGGAACGCGGCGGCTTGCCGGTCCTTCTCTGTCTTCTTTCCGAAGACCCCCTCCGGCCCGCGGAGCGGACGGGCCGGTGCAACTGCGGCCGAGCATCCCTGCCCGGTCGGCCCAGCGGGGCTTACAGCCCTGCGCAGGACGCCGGGCCGGGATTGCGAGCAGCGCAGTTGAGCGGAAGCGCCAGCGGCCCGCCCGATCTGCGAGCGGGCTTTCTCTTCCCTTTTTCCTCCCTTTCCTGCTGACCCTCGTCGGCCAAGCGAAATTCTTCACGCCCTCTTGCCAAAGCGAGGCTGAGCGCCCACCTTGTAGCTGGCTCTCGGCAGGAGCCTGACGCCCGATATCGCAAAGCTGCAAGCGGCACTGCTCTCTACCACCCACCCGTCCATGTCTGGTTCGGGCTCGGGAGTGGATCGGGCGACACTTCGCAAGAGCCGGAGAATCGACATGTCGACTGGGTCGGCCCGGCCTTCGTCAATCGAAGGCATCAAGCGCCTCGCCAAGAAGATTGCGTCCGAGAAGTCGGTCAAGCACACAACTGCGCTCAATGAGGCAGCAGTCCTTGCCGGCTACCAGAATTTCATCCACGCAAAGCATGCACTATCGCCGCCACGCACAGCGCCACGGTCGACGTCGCATGCCTCCACCAAGAGGTCGCAATCACCAATGTCTCAATCTGATTTTCATATCCGCTCGCGCGCAGAGTGGACTTCCAAGGTCAACCACATCACCAGCAACGGCGACGCGACGCTGTCATGGCAGCGCGTCGACGACATCGTGACCACGCTGCAGCCATTCATGGGCTCGAGCAAGAACCACGCGCATCTGCCGCGCGGCGGCGGCTTCGACTTTCTTTCGGTTGCGAAAGGGAGCGAACCAGGCTGCATCGAGTTCGGGATTTTTTCGGGGACGACTGTCGTGGTCAAACCGCGCAGGCTCGTCCTGGAGCGCATTGCATCGGATCCTGCGGAATCCTTCCTCATGCTCGAACTGGACGATCTCGAGCCTTCCGGAACGACCCGCGAAGATCGTGAACGAAGCATCGCGCGGCGTCAGGAGGAAGTCGTCGAAGTCGGTCGCGGAGAGTATGCCGGGCGCTCTGTTTATGACGATGGTTACTTCATCGACCATCACGGCAACGAGCGCGAGTTGCCCGACGACGCTCGGACAGTCTTGCGGCTGCTGAACGGTCAGATCATGTTCGTCACCAAGGGAAGCATCTGGAACGGTTCCTCGAGCACCTATTCCGGAGTTCATGACAGCCAGAGCACGGCTCAGATTCGCGACGCGATCCAGCAAATCATCGACGACCTCGCCGCTGCCTAAGCGCTCGAGAAACAACGATCGGCGCCGTGGCGCTTGAAGCGCGACAGCAAACTGGCCGGAGCATCATGCGACGCACCGGCCAGTTCATGGATCATGCGGCAATTGCTGCCGGCTCATGAATGCCGTCTATATCCTTCGCCAGTGCCGCCTCGACCCCAGCAAGCTGCCGGCGCTTTTCTGCCAGCTCGCCGGCGAACGCGAAGTCGCCGCCGTCGCCATGGGCCTTGTATGACGCTAGCCGGCGCTGCGCGTCGGCCAGGTTCTGGCGATAGCGCACCCGCTCGCTCTCGAAACCGTCTATGGCGTGCTCGAGGCGCGAAACTGCCCCAAGCGGCGTCACCGTGATCGGCAGATCGATCTCATCGTCGGCGCCGGTGCGCAGCAGCGCGGTGGAATAGCGATAACCGTCCCGGCCGGCGCGTTCGCCGGCATATTCGAGATCGAAGCCGCCGATCGAGGCGATAACGCTTTCGCGTTTCTGCTGGAGCTGCACCAGCGTCAGGACTTCCTTCAAAAGCGCCCTGCCCGCCTCCTTGCGCCCGGAATAGGACTTGCCCATAACGGTCATCACGAAGGCATCGCCCGCGATGGGGACCAGGCGCTCGATGTCCTTTCCGATCTCGGCGATCCGACGCGTGCAGAGCTCGATTTCGCGCTCGGCATCGCGAAGCTGCCGTCGAACAGCGTGCTGGTCGTCGATGTGCGCGGCACGAAGGCGTTCCAGCCGGGCGATATCGGCTTCGAGTCCTGCCTTTTGCATGAGGCGCTGATCGCCGGATGCGATGGCCTTGGCCATGGCGAACTGGTTCGCCTGCCCTTCGCCCAAATCCTCCAACCTACGGATCGACGTGTCGCCGGAGAGCGCCGCGGCGATGAACCGGGCTTTGCGCTCGTTGTTCTGCCACATGGTCGCGTCGAGCGAGCCTTCGGTGACATAGGCGAAGATGTCGATCTCGTCGTGCTGATTGCCCTGCCGGGCGATGCGGCCTTCGCGCTGCTCGATCTGTGAGGGCAACCATGGAACGTCGAGATGATGGAGGGCTTTCAGCCGGAGCTGGGCATTGACGCCGGTGCCCATGGTTTCAGACGATCCGATCAGGAATCGGACCTTTCCGGCGCGCGTGTCGCCGAACAGCCGCTGCTTGGCCTCCGACTTCTTGTAGTCCTGCATGAAGGCGATTTCGGACGCCGGTACACCCATCCGTACCAGCTCGTCGCGGATCCAGCGATAGGCAGAAAACCCGCGCGTCTTCTCCACGCTGATCGTGCCGAGGTCGGAGAAGATCATCTGCGCGGCGCCGGGAAGCTCGTAGGGTTTGCCGTCGGCCCGGACAAAGCGGTGCTCCGCCGTCTCCCGCCAGATGCGGTAGGCATTCGAGATGAGGTTGTTGAGCTTGTTATCCGGCTCGTTGTCATTGTCTGGATCGACCAGGCGCAGGTCTATGGCAGCGTGCCGGCCGTCGGTGATGACGGAGAGCAGGATGTCGTCGCCCGGCTCCGGCGGCCTACCACGCACCTCGATCGCCTTGATCCGCTCCGCAAGCACCATCTGATAGTTCTTGAAATCCTGCGTAGGCTTCGAGGTGACGATCTGGCGCTTGCCTGTCGATATCGCCGGCACCTTCACGTATTGGCGCAGGTCCTCCGGCATCACCACGTCGGCGAAGCTGCGAAACATCGCGATCAGCTCCGGGACGTTGACGAAGCTGGCGAAGCGCGAGACGGGCTTGTATTTGCCCGACGGCTGAAGCTCCAGTTCTGTCACCGTTTCGCCGAAGGTCGACGCCCAGGCGTCGAACTCGTGCAAGCCGCGCTCCATCAGCGCGGCGAAGTCCATAAGCCGCTGCACCGTGAACATCTCGCCGAGCGTATTTGTAATGGGCGTGCCGGAGGCGAGCACGAGGGCCCGGCCGGGATTCTTCGTTTCGATGAAACGGGATTTCATATAGAGGTCCCAGGCGCGCTGCGAGCCGTTCGGGTCGACACCCTTCAACGTGCTCATGTTGGTGGCGAAGGAGAGCTTCCTGAACTCCTGCGCCTCGTCGACAATGATCTGATCTATGCCGATCTCCGCGATGGTCAGGAGATCGTCTTTGGGCGTGGCAAGCGACTCCAGACGCTCCTGCAGGCCCTCCTTCAAGCGCTCCAGACGCTTGCGCGAGACCCGGTCCTCGTCGTCGACGTCGAGGAGAAGCTTCTCGTAGAGCTCCAGCTCGTCATGGATCATCTGCTGCTCAAAGACGGCCGGCACGCCGATGAACCGGAATGCGGAATGCGTGATGATGATGGCGTCCCAGTTCGCTGTTGCCGCACGCGACAGGAACCGGGCGCGCTTGTCCTTGGTGAAGTTGGTCTCGTCGGCAACGAGGATCCGAGCCATCGGATAGAGCGCCAGGAATTCGCGCGCGACCTGCGCGAGGCAATGGCCGGGCACCGTCACCATCGCCTTGTTGATGAGGCCAAGCCGCCGCTGCTCCATGATCGCGGCCGAGTAGGTCATCGTCTTGCCGGCGCCGACGGCGTGGGCGAGATAGGTCGAGCCCGACGCGATGATCCTCCAGATGCCGCGCTTCTGGTGCGGGTAGAGCGTGAACGCTCCGCTCGCGCCCGGCAGTTGAAGGTGGGAACCGTCGAAGCGGCGTGGCGCGATGTTGTTGAAACGGTCGTTGTAGACGCGCGCCAGACGGTCGGTCCGATCCGGATCGGACCATATCCAGCGCTGGAAGGCGTCCTTGATCTTCTGGAGCTTTTCCTTGGCCGCCTCGGTGTCGACCACATTAAGGACACGACGTTCCTTGCCGTTTTCCTGGACCGTATCGAAGATCTGCGGGACACGGCTGTTGAGCGCGTCGGTGAGCAGTTCGCCGGCGTGCCGACGGTTCGTGCCCCACTCGGACGTCCCGGCGGCGAGATAGGCGAGCTGGCCGGCGCGGACCGTCCACGACGCCAGTTCCGGCATGTGGTGGATCTTGATGTCTGCGCCCATCGTCTCTTTCACGAAGGCGACGACGTCGGCGGCAGGGATCCATGGCGCGCCAAGACGGGCGGTGATGTCGGAGGGCCGAAGATCCGCCGGCTGCACGGTTTGAAGGGCCGCCACGTTGCGTTCGTACGCGGGATCGAGCGCGGCGGCCGCCTCCGCCGCCTTCAGCTTGTCGCGGACAGGGCCGGACAGATAGGCGTCGGCCATTTGCCAGGAACCATCGGCGGGGTCGCGGAAGATGGCGCTGCCAAGCTCGGCGACGACATCGTCCGGATCGCGGTGCAGAAGCTCGGCGATATGGTCGAGATCGACGCGGCCGCGTTCATTCAGCACGACAACGAGCGCATCGGCGGCGCTGGAGATCACCGGCGGCGCCGGCGGGGATATCACCCGTTCGAAGAAGATCGGCCCGGGCCGCGCCGTGTCGTTCTCCAGATCGTAGTCCTCGATGGAGGCTACGAGCCAGCAATCGGGATCGTCGAGGAACGGCGCGAGGTTGGGGCGGCGGTGCGTCTCGCGCACCTCGCCGTCGCCAAGGCGACCTTCGTCTTCAACGATAGAGACGGTGGTGTGATTGATCGGGCCGAAATCGCGCACGTAGCTCGACCAGGCGATGCGCAGCTTGACCTGCAATTCCTTCCAGGGCTGGTCGAGTTCCTGCGCCTTCAGCACCTCGCGCACGGCGTCGCGCACCGGGATCAGCTTCTGGACGATGCGGACATGCTTCTCCGGCATGCCATCGGCATCTCGGCCCTTGCGGACGTTCACCGCGACGGGTTCACCGTCGATGACCTGCATCAGGCCCTTGGCGTTATCGACGAAGAAGCTGCCCTCGCGGACATGGCGCTCGGAGGGAAGGCCGACGGGCGCAGCGTCGACCGCATCCTCCAGATCGAAATCGATCTCGGTGGGCTCGCCGTCATAGCGGTCTTCCGGGAGCAGGGAGATTGCCACGTCGAGCGCGGCCGCCAGGTCCTCGCCCTTCCGCGGCAGGCATGTGTAGGTCTCGCCGAAGGCTCGGCAAGTCATCGCGTGTGTGCCGAGCACAAAATCCGGATGGCGGGCGAACCATCGATTGACGCGGATGGCGCCTTCGTCGTCCGTCGCCGGCCGCACCTCCTCTGTATCGAGCCAGGACTGATCGCCTTCCGGCTCACCGATCTTGCGCTTGCGGAAGAATAGGAGGTCTACCACGACATCGGTGCCTGCGTCGGCGCGGAAACTGCCCTCGGGCAGGCGAATGGCGGCGATCAGGTCGGCCGACTTCGCGATATGTTCGCGCGCCGCACAATCTGCCTTGTCCATGGTTCCGGAGCTGGTGACGAAGGCGGCGAACGCGCCCGGCTTCAACAGGTCTATCGCTCGCGCGACGAAATAATCGTGCAGACGAAGACCGAGCGAGCGGTAGGCCCGGTCCGACCGCACGGTGCGGTCGGAGAAGGGCGGGTTGCCGATGGCGAGGTCGAAGCTCGCCGGCAGCTCAGTGCGCGCGAAGTCTCCGGTGAGGATCCTCGCCCACGGCTGCAACAGACGGGCGATGCGCGCCGTGATGGGGTCCAGTTCGATGCCGGTGATGTGGGAGACATCGCGCAAGCCTTCCGGCATCAGCGCCGGGAACAGTCCAGTGCCGATCCCCGGCTCCAGCACGCGACCGCCCCGCCATCCCATACGCTGGAGGCCGGACCAGATCGCCCGCACGATGAACGCGGGTGTGAAATGGGCATACTGCGTGCAGCGCGCGAGCGAGGCGTACTCGGTCTCGTCGACGGCGTCTTCGAGCGCCGAGCCGATTTCATCCCAGCCCTTTCGGAACTCGATCTCGCCGGGCCGGCGAAAGACATGGTTCGCAAGGTCGGATGCGCCGAAGCCGATGAAGCGGACCAGCGTCTCCTGCTCCTCGATCGTAGCAGGCCGCTCGGCCGCCTCGATCTCGGCAGCGAGCCGAATGGCCGCGATATTGTCGCGCGCACGCTCTTTCCAGCCGCGGGCAAGGCGGCGGTCGTCGGCCAGGTAGAAGTTCGAACCGCGCGCGCGATAGGCGGGCGATGCCGGCTTTTTCGTCGGCGCAACCGGCATCGCCGGCGCAGGCGTCGCGGGATCGGGATCGTCGTCGGGATCGAAATCGCCCGCGAAAGCGGTGACGCCGAGTCCGAGTCCGGACGAAAGCGCGGTGTTGCCGAAGAGGTCGATGGTGAAGGGATCGTTGGACATCGGGATTTCTCCGTGATGAAGGCGCACGCGATCGACCGGCCAGGCAGGCTGGCCGCTCGATGGGTGTTGCGGTTGAAGGGGAATCAGCGAGTAATCAGCGAGAACACGATTTCGTCCTCGGTGAGATCCATGTTGATATGCGTGGCGCGGAGGTTGCGGTCGAAGAGCGGGATCAGCTGCTCGGCTGCGATGAATTCGACGCCGTCATCGCCACCGAAATGGCGGCGCTTGTAGTCCCACCAGTCGATGTCGCCCTTCGGATGGCATTGCTCCGAATAGACGACAAAGGGTTTGCCGCCCTCGGGCAACTTGCCGTTGGCCATGATGTAGACGCCCTGGTCTCCGATCAGCCAGAGACCGGGGCGGGCTTGCTCGGTAGACGAAAAATCGCCGTGCGGAAGGCGAAAGCCGCCGTTGGCCTTGGCGTCGGCAATGCCGCGCTCGATGACCTTGCGAACCGCAAGGATGGGGAATGTGAACATCGTCGCCTCCATCACGCAGCAATCGCGTCAGGGAGGTGGCGCAGATGCACCGGCAGCTTGGCCGCGATCTCGTCATCCGTGAGTTGGTCGAGCAGTTTGAAGGGATGGGCTTGACCAGAGAGATAGACGATTACGACGCGAGCTCCTCGCAGGGCGATCGGAAAGCGCCAGTCCGCGTAGCCGCGATAGTCGTCGTGAGTGCTCGACCAGATGTGCTCGATGCGCTCCTCGCGCGTCATCGCCCGAACCGGCCGCGACTCGCGCTCGACGATGACATCGCGCATCAGGTCGGGCGAGCGCCTGTCGCTCAGATCGCAATAGCCGTGGAAATACCGGATGTGGTCATCGATCTTCAACGTGAAGAAGACGCTCGTCACATTGCAGGTCAGGAACTCCCGCATCGCGAACATGCCGTAGCGCATCCAGAGCGGCGTCAGGATGTTGAACATATAGTTGTGCTCGGCCTGAGAAATCTCGAACTTATGTTGAACAGCACATAAGTTCGAATATGTTGCGTAGACGGTTATGTTGCGGCGACGTGATCGTAGCTTGGCTGATCAGCTAAAGTTCACCCAGCGCCGCAACCTAATTTTCTGGCTAAAGGGCGTTCAGGAAAGCCATCAAATTCTTGTCCTCTCGCCAAGGGCGA
>NZ_JBFRGM010000021.1:0-94855 GCF_052115345.1 Mesorhizobium sp. 2RAF21
GTCTTCCTCATATTGTCGTGCGGGACGAGATCGTAGGAACCCTGCTCGAACAGTTTCAGCACCGCCTCGTCCGACATCGGCTTGGCAGCCGGTGCACCGCCAACGGCAGGTGCTGCGGCCGGAGCAGGCGCGACCTTGGCCACGCCACCACCGGCAAGCGCCGCCTCGACATCCGCCTTCACCACGCGCCCATGCGGGCCGGAACCGGTGACGGCGGAGACATCGACGCCGGCATCCTTCGCAATGCGACGAGCGAGCGGCGACGCGAAAGTGCGCTCGCCGGCGGCAACAGGTGCCGCCCCATTCGCAACCGGCTTCGGTGCAACTGGCGCTGCCGCAGCGGTTTGAGCTGTCGGAGCTTCGGCCGGCGCTTCCGCCTTGGGCGCCTCCGCCTTGGCGGGTACTGCACCACCCTTGGCGGCGGCACCGGCATCCTCGCCTTCGGCGGCCAGGATGGCGATCACGGCGTTGACCTTTACACCCTCGCTGCCAGCCGGCACAACCAGCTTGGCAACGGTACCTTCATCGACGGCTTCGACTTCCATCGTCGCCTTGTCGGTCTCGATCTCGGCGATCACGTCGCCCGGCGAAACCTTGTCGCCTTCCTTGACCAGCCATTTGGCAAGATTGCCCTCCTCCATGGTGGGCGAGAGGGCCGGCATGGTGATGTTGATCGGCATGTTGTCCTCCCGGCCAGATCAGCGATAGGTGACGGCTTTCACCGCCTCGATCACTTCCGCGACATTAGGCAGCGCCAGCTTCTCGAGATTGGCGGCATAGGGCATAGGCACGTCCTTGCCGGCGACGGTGATGACCGGCGCGTCGAGATAGTCGAAAGCCCGGCGCGACACCTGGTTGGCGATGTAGTCGCCGACCGAGGACTGCGGGAAACCTTCCTCCACCGTGACCAGGCGATTGGTCTTCTTCACCGAGGCGATGATGGTATCGATATCCATCGGGCGGATGGTTCTCAAATCGACGATCTCGGCGTCGATGCCGAGCTTGGCCAGTTCCGCCTCGGCCTTGACCGCGTAGGTCATGCCGATGCCCCATGAAACAATGGTGACGTCCTTGCCCACCTTGTGGATGCGCGCCTTGCCGATCGGCAGAATGAAATCGTCCATTTTCGGCACGTCGAAGGAGTGGCCGTAGAGGATTTCATTTTCCAGGAAGATGACCGGGTTGGGGTCGCGGATCGCTGCCTTGAGCAGCCCCTTGGCGTCGGCCGCCGTATAAGGCTGCACGACCTTGAGGCCGGGAATGTGGCTGTACCAGGCGCCATAGTCCTGGCTGTGCTGGGCCGCCACGCGCGACGCTGCCCCGTTCGGGCCGCGGAACACGATCGGCGCACCCATCTGGCCGCCGGACATATAAAGCGTCTTGGCCGCCGAGTTGATGATCTGGTCGATCGCCTGCATGGCGAAGTTGAAGGTCATGAATTCGACGATCGGCTTGAGGCCCGTCATCGCGGCACCGACCCCGACGCCGGCAAAGCCGTGCTCGGTGATCGGCGTGTCGACCACGCGCTGCGGGCCGAATTCCTGTAGCAGGCCTTGGGTGATCTTATAGGCACCCTGGTATTCGGCGACTTCCTCGCCCATGACGAAGACGTCCGCGTCACGGCGCATTTCCTCGGCCATGGCATCGCGCAAGGCTTCGCGCACGGTGGTGGAAACCATTTCGGTTCCGGCCGGAATATCGGGATCGGCCGCGATCTGCGCTTTCGGCGCCGCGGCGACGGGAGCGGCGGCCAGCTTCTCGGCCGGAGCCGGCGCTGGCTCGGCTACGGCCGGCGCCTCGGCCTTGGCCGGTGCGGCCGCCTTGCCGATATCACCGGCGCTTTCGCCGTCCTGCAACAGCATCGCGATCGGCGTGTTGACCTTGACGCCTTCGGAACCGGCGGCGATCAGGATCTTTCCGAGCGTGCCTTCGTCGACGGCTTCCACTTCCATGGTCGCCTTGTCGGTCTCGATTTCGGCAATGACGTCGCCCGGGGCGACCTTGTCACCCTCGTTTTTCAGCCATTTCGACAGATTGCCCTCTTCCATGGTCGGCGAGAGCGCGGGCATGAGAATTTCGATCGGCATGGTCGCACCCTCCCCTTAGATCGTGATGTCCGTCCAGAGCTCGGACGCATCCGGCTCGGGATCGGTCTGGGCGAAGTCGGCGGCGTCGGCGACGATGTCGCGCACGTCCTTGTCGATGGCCTTGAGATCGTCCTCGCTCGCCCATTTCTTGGCGGCCAGGCGCGCCTTGACCTGTTCGATCGGATCGTGCTCGGAGCGCATCTTCTGCACTTCCTCCTTGCTCCGGTACTTGGCCGGGTCCGACATCGAGTGGCCGCGGTAGCGATAGGTCTGCATTTCGAGGATGATCGGGCCGTTGCCCGCGCGGCACCATTCTGTAGCGAGCTCCCCAGCGGCCTTTACCGCGCGCACATCCATGCCATCGACCTGGATGCCGGGGATGCGGAACGACAGACCGCGCTGCGAGAAGTCGGTCTCGGCCGACGAGCGCGTCACCGAGGTGCCCATGGCATAGCGGTTGTTCTCGATCACATAGATGACCGGCAGCTTCCACAGCGAGGCCATGTTGAAGCTTTCGTAGACCTGGCCCTGATTGGCGGCGCCGTCGCCGAAATAGGTCACCGAGACATTCTTGTTGCCGCGATAGCGGTTGGCGAAGGCGAGGCCCGTGCCCAGCGACACCTGCGCGCCGACGATGCCGTGACCGCCGTAAAAATTCTTTTCCTTGGAGAACATGTGCATGGAGCCGCCCTTGCCCTTGGAGTAGCCTCCACGGCGTCCGGTCAGCTCGGCCATCACACCGCGCGGGCTCATCTCCATGGCCAGCATATGTGCGTGGTCGCGATAGGCGGTGATCATCTGGTCGCCTTCGATCAGCGACATTTTGAGACCAGTGACGACAGCCTCCTGACCGATATAGAGATGGCAGAAGCCGCCGATGAAACCCATGCCGTAGAGCTGGCCGGCCTTTTCTTCAAAGCGGCGCATCAACAGCATCAGGCGGTAGGCGGAGAGTTCCTGCTCCTTTGAAAAGTCTAACGGTTTTGGAGCTGAGAGGTTCGGCAATTTGCCGTCGGATTTGGATTTGGCAGGCGCTTTTCTGGCGGCGGTTGCCATGCTTCACTCCCTGTTGCGTCTCTTCGCGGACACGGGGGAGCAGCTTGCCTCTCCCCACCGATTGGAGAAAAGGCTAACATGCAAGCTGCCGTTCCGCCATGCGGAAAAATGCATGGCTGACATGCACGTAAGCGATTAGAAATATTGAAAATAACCTTGATTAACCGACTTTCGGTTAATTCGATTTCGTCGGCAGCATGATGACGAGCTCGTCGGCGCTCGTCACATTCAGCGTGCGGCGCGCCTGCTCGTCCAGCATATCCTTCTCCAGCGAGCCGTCATGCAGAAGCCGGACCCGCTGCTCGATTTCCATGCGGCGCGCTTTCACCGACGCCAGCTGTTCTTGCAAGCCCGCGACCTGCGCCTGGAGTTTGGCCTTCGAATTGATGCCGAACGCGCCATGATAGGCATGATAGCCGAAATAGCTCAAGAACAGCGCGCACAGGGACGGCACGATCAGCCGTCCGGCATTTGTCTGCTTGTGCTGGCGTGTCCACATCGGCGCGACTCCTCGTCCACCTCTTGTCGCCCGATTGTGCTTAATGGAGGGTTACGGCGAGGCCGCGGATGCAAAAAGGGCGGGCCTCAGGCCCGCCCTTCGTTGAGGCTGGATTTGCCTGATTAGGCTCTGAGGATCGACGTGCCGGCGTAACGTGCCTGCTTGCCGAGCTCTTCCTCGATGCGGATCAGCTGGTTGTACTTGGCGGTGCGGTCCGAACGTGCCAGCGAGCCGGTCTTGATCTGACCGCAATTGGTGGCGACGGCGAGGTCGGCGATGGTCGAATCCTCGGTCTCGCCCGAACGGTGCGACATGACGGCGGTGTAGCTGGCCTTGTGCGCAGTCTCCACCGCATCAAGCGTCTCGGTCAACGAGCCGATCTGGTTGACCTTGACCAGGATCGAGTTGGCGACGCCCATCTTGATGCCATCGCGCAGGCGCGCCGAATTGGTGACGAACAGGTCGTCGCCCACCAGCTGCACCTTCTTGCCGCACAGGTCGGTCAGATACTTCCAGCCTTCCCAATCGTCCTCAGCCATGCCGTCCTCGATCGAGATGATTGGATAGTCGGCGGCGAGCTTGGCGAGATATTTTGCCTGCGCCTTGGGATCGCGGGTCTTCTTCTCGCCTTCATAGACGTAGTTGCCGCCCTTGAAGAACTCCGTCGCAGCGCAATCGAGCGCCAGCGCCACGTCCTGGCCCGGCTTGAAGCCGGCCTTTTCGATCGAGGCCATGACGAAATCGAGCGCGGCCTGGGCGCTCTTCAGGTTCGGTGCGAAACCGCCCTCGTCACCGACATTGGTGTTGTGGCCGGCTTCCTTCAGGCCCTTCTTCAGCGTGTGGAAGATTTCCGAACCCCAACGCACGGCGTCGCGCAGCGTCGGCGCGCCGACGGGCATGATCATGAATTCCTGGAAGTCGATCGGATTGTCGGCATGGGCGCCGCCATTGATGATGTTCATCATCGGCACCGGCAGCACGCGGGCGTTCGGGCCGCCGACATAGCGGTAGAGCGGCAGGCCGGATGCCTCGGCCGCAGCCTTGGCCACGGCGAGCGAGACGCCGAGAATGGCGTTGGCGCCCAGCCGGCTCTTGTTCGGCGTGCCGTCCAGCTCGATCATGGTCTGATCGATCTGGATCTGGTGTTCGGCCTCCATGCCGCCGATCGCCTCGAACAGCTCGCCATTGACGGCCTCGACGGCGCGCTCGACACCCTTGCCGAGATAGCGCGGACCGCCGTCGCGCAACTCCATCGCCTCATGCGCACCGGTGGAGGCACCGGATGGCACTGCGGCACGACCCATCGAACCGTCTTCGAGGACGACATCGACCTCGACCGTCGGATTGCCGCGGCTGTCGAGGATTTCACGGCCAACTATGTCGATGATGGCGGTCATTTGAGGCTCCTGCTTGGGATGAGGACAAAATGCGGGGCTCACCGGCGGGTGACGCTGCGCAAACTCAATAGCCCAAGCCCCGCGAAACGCAACGCGCTAAAAGCCAGTTTTCGGCCTTTGTCAGGCTGCCGGCTTCACCGTCGCGCTGAATTTCCCCATCAGGTAGGGACCGGACTGCACGGGCTGGTAGCGCGGCACCTCTCCCGGCTTCAGGCAGGTATCCAGGCAGGCGATCTCCTGGTGCCAGTTGGGTTGATGGAAGAAGGCGAGCGACTGGCGCCTGGACGATTTGGCCGCACCGACATCGGGATTGACGACACGGTGCAGTGTCGAAACCCAGCGGTCGTTGGTCCACAACGCCATCAGGTCGCCGATGTTGATGACGAAGGCGCCCGCTACCGGCGGCACCTCGCGCCATTCCCCTTCCGGCGTGTAAATTTGCAGGCCGCCCGAACCCGGCTGCGGCAGAAGGATGGTCAGGCTGCCATAGTCGGTATGGGCGCCGGCGCGCAGCTGGCCGACCAGCGGCGGGGTGTCGGTCTCGGGATAGTTCAACGCCCGCAAGGCACTGATCGGCCGATCGATCATCGGCTCGAAATAGTCTTCCCGCAGGTCGAGCGCGACGGCGAAGACGCGCATGATGCGCGCCGCCAGATCTTCCATGGCGGTGTAATAGGCTTTCCACGCTTCGACGAAACCATCCGGCGCATCCGGCCAGATCGTCTCGGCGTAGCAGAAGGACAGCGCCTGCGGATCGGTCAGCCCCTCGGGCACCGAGAGCGGACCGCCATTGAAACTTTCCTTCAAATCCGGCGGCGTGTCAGCACCCTTGGACCTCGCCAGCGCCTCTACGCCGGGACCGAGATAACCATAGGGATAGCCGGGATAGGGCGCCCTCACCTTTTCCTTGGCTTCCGGCGGCCGATCGAAAAAGGCTTTGGCCTTCGACCAGACGGCGTCGATCACCGCCGGCGGTACCGAATGGCCGCTGATTGCGAGAAAGCCGGTTTCCCGGCAGATCGCGTCGACCTCGCGGCCAAGCGCCTTGCGCCCAGCCGTATCCGCCGCCTCGAAACGCGAAAGATCGAAGACCGGAAACGCCGTCGCAACCATTTTCCACTCCCCTCAGATTTTTGTTCTGGTTGGAGCATAACGTTGCGCTTGGCGGCGCTTCAACGAGGAAGCGTTGTTCCAGGCTTGCTGCTTGGGATCACTCGGCGAGGATGAAGGTGACCTTCATGTTGACCCGGTAGGCGACGATCTTGCCGTTCTCGACCACGACCTTCTGGTCCTGGATCCAGGCACCCTCGACATTCTTAAGCGTCTTGGAAGCGCGCTCGACGCCCTTCTCGATGGCGTCCTGGAAGCTCTTCTTGGATGATGCAGTGATCTCGGTAACGCGGGCGACGGACATATCCTACTCCTGACGACGAGCCAATTTGCCGGGCGAGCCTACAACCGGCCGCCAGCGCTCGCAAGCAAGGGTAGTCGATACAGGGTCGCCGCCGTCAGCCCTTGGCGATGCGGTCGAAAGCCATCAGCCGCTCAAGCAGCGCCGGCATGTCCTTGAACGGCACCATGTTCGGCCCGTCCGACGAGGTCGAATTATCGGGGTCCTCATGCGTCTCGACGAAGACACCTGCGACACCCACAGCCACAGCGGCCCGGGCCAGGGTTTCGACGAAACGACGTTCGCCGCCGGAGGTGGCACCCTGCCCGCCCGGCTGCTGCACGGAATGGGTGGCGTCGAAAATCACCGGCGCGCCAATCTCGGCCATGATCGGCAGCGCGCGCATGTCGGAGACCAGCGTGTTGTAACCGAAGGAGGCACCACGCTCCGTCACCAGCACATTGGCGTTGCCCGAACCGGTCACCTTGCTCACGACATTCTTCATGTCCCACGGCGCCAGGAACTGTCCCTTCTTGACGTTGATGACCTTGCCGGTCTTGGCTGCAGCCACCAACAGGTCGGTCTGGCGCGACAGGAACGCCGGGATCTGCAACACGTCAACATGCGGCGCCACGATCGCGCACTGCTCTTCAGTGTGGACGTCGGTGAGGATTGTTACGCCGAGTTCCTTGCGGAGGTCTGAAAAGGCCGGCAATGCTGCCTCGAGACCGGCGCCGCGCGTGCTGGACAGCGAGCTGCGGTTGGCCTTGTCGAAGGAAGATTTATAGACAAAACCGATGCCGAGTTTCTGCGTGAGTTCCTTCAGCTTGCCGGCCATGTCGAAAGCATGCTGGCGCGACTCGAACTGACATGGACCGGCAATCAGCGACAGCGGCGCGTCATTGGCAAACAGTGTCTTGCCGACGGTCACTTTGGCATTGGGTTTGGTCATGTCCGTTCCTCGAAGATGAAGGCTGCACCCTGGCCGTCTGCTTGGGGCACCACAAGCCGGCCATCGCGCAGATGGTGTTTTACATGCGCGGACACAAGCAGACGTTCGGTCGCAACAAGATCGGCGGTCGCGAAGACCACGGCGACGAAACGCAAAGCCGAACGCGCGCCGGCACCAAGACCGAACTTCGCCTCATACTCCGCCCCGTGCATCAACTCGATATCGGCATTGGGCAGAGCCAGCCGACTTTCCGCCACAGCGGCCTTGTTGGGCGCGCCCGCGGCAATAGCGAGCAGCTTGCGCAGCCTCGCCACATCGTCGCTCACCGCCACAACGCCGCGGATTGCAACGGCGCCGTTGGCATGCGCTTGCAGTGCGGCCCGGTCGACCTTGGGGGCATTGACACGCTGGCAGGCGAAGACGAAGGCGTCCGGCGTATCGCGCCCGGAGGCGAAAGCCAGCCGGAATGAAACCGTGTCGCTCTTGCCGGAGCGGTCGGTGAAGGGGCGCGAAAAATCGAGCCTTTCGCCGGCCGAAATATTCGCCTCGACATAGGCACGATGGTCGGCGTCGGCATCTTCGGTACCGAAGACGATGGCCGAAAACCCTTCGGCGCCATGCTCTTCGCGATAGGTGTGGTCGCGGGCGACAAAGACGTTGCCGGCCATGATTGCCTGCGCGGCGACCTCGGCATCACCCACGGCCAACGGCTCGAGAAAGGTGCCGTCAGCCAGGTAAACGCAGCAATTCTCGGTGCCGAAAGGATGTATGCCACGCGGCGCCACGGTGAATCCGAGAGCGGCGAGCCGAGCCTCTGCCGCGCCGAGGCTTTCAGTCGGCAGCACGATATGATCGAGCGGATGGGCTGGTCGGTGCATGTTGGCGGCGGTGTGCATCATTCTGGCTGCCGGTTCAAGCGAAATGGCGGCGCAATCGCGCTCCGGCCGCATTCCCTGCCACGCCCCTGCGTCAACCGCGTGACGTGAACGGTGGAATTGCCCGACGATTGGTAAGTAACAGCCTACGACTGCAGGTCAAAACGCCAGTCGTTGCTGCGCATCAGCTTGCCCGGCGGGTATTCGAAATCATGTTCGCCCATCAGGACAAAACCGAGTTTGCGGCAGATCGCGTTGGAAGCGAAATTATCGGGCGACGGGAAGGCGTGCAGATAACGATGCCGCGCCTCACCGCGCAACACGCCGATCAGCAGGCCGGTCCCCCTGGCAGCGAGGCCACGGCCTTGCAATTCAGGCACGACCGCCCAACCGGTTTCGTAGACTGGCTGATCCTGCCAGGTTTTCCGCCAATAGCCGACCGAGCCGGCGCCTGCCCCATCGAACGATATCTTGAACATCCGGGTTTCGCCTGGAGCGGTGCTCTCCAGGTAGCGCCGGTGGCGATCGGCCAGCTTTTCAGGTGTTTCAGGACCGCCTATGTGCTGCTTTTCCGCTGGCGTATTGCAGCGTTCGAGGATGTCGAAATCCCTGGAAGACCAGGTTTTCAGCGTAACAGTGCCGTCCTGCGCGACAATCATTCAAGCCATCCTCGGCAGTTCTCGACGACTCAACCGCGTGGCCGGCGAGCGCAGAATCGCTAGCCGATAACCCTGTTTCTCGTTGAATATCTTTTTCGGAAAACCCGGCAAATCATTTTCTTCCCCTTACCCAACGTCAGACCTAACCTGCACTACAAAAAAACAAGGTCATGAGAGGGAACAACTATGACCATCAAAGGAGCTTCGCCCGGCCTTTACAATGAGGATCTGGCGCCCGCCAAGGTCCGCAATTGGGGGCCATTCTCGATCTTCAACGTATGGACTTCCGACGTCCACAGTCTGTGGGGATACTATCTGGCCGCCAGTCTGTTCCTTTTTTGCGGCGGCTTTTTCAACTTCATCATCGCCATTGGTATCGGCTCGCTGATCATCTACGCGCTGATGAACCTCGTCGGCTATGCCGGGGTCAAGACCGGCGTGCCCTACCCCGTGCTCGCCCGGGCTTCCTTCGGCATCTGGGGCGCAAACGTGCCGGCGCTGGTGCGCGCCATTGTCGCCTGTTTCTGGTACGGCGCGCAGACGGCCGCCGCCTCCGGTGCCATCGTCGCGCTGCTGATCCGCAACGAAGGCATGCTCGCCTTCCACCAGAACAACCACCTGCTCGGCCACTCAACGCTGGAAGTGATCTGCTTCGTCGTCATCTGGGCGCTGCAGCTGCTTATCATCCAGAAAGGCATGGAGACGGTGCGACGTTTCCAGGACTGGGCCGGACCGGCGGTGTGGATCATGATGCTGATCCTGGCCATCTATCTCTGTGTAAAATCAGGGAAATTCGCCTTCACCAGCGACATCCCGCTCGACGTGCTGCGTGAAAAGACCAAGGACGCCGGTATTCCGGGCGATCCAGGCTCATGGACGGCGCTGTTCGGCGTCGCGGCCATCTGGGTCACCTATTTCTCGGCGCTTTACCTGAATTTCTGTGATTTCGCCCGCTATGCGCCGGACAAGGCGGCGCTGCGCAAGGGCAACATCTGGGGCCTGCCGGTCAACCTGATCCTGTTCTCGCTGGTCGCCGGCGTCACGACCATCGCGGCCTATGATGTCTATGGCGAAGTGCTGCTGCATCCCGACCAGATATCGGCAAAATTCGATAGCTGGTTCCTGGCGCTGCTTGCCGCGCTGACCTTCGCGGTGGCGACGCTCGGCATCAATGTGGTGGCGAACTTCGTCTCGCCGGCCTTTGATTTCTCCAACGTCTTCCCGCGCCAGATCGACTTCAAGAAAGGCGGCTATATCGCTGCCTTGATTGCGCTTATCCTCTATCCCTTCGCACCGTGGGAGGGCAGCGCGGCGAGCTTTGTCGGCATCATCGGCGCTACCATGGGCCCGATCTTCGGGGTGATGATGGTCGACTACTACCTGATCCGAAAAGGCGAGGTCGATGTCGAGGCACTCTACCGCGAGGATGGCGAGTTCCGCTTCCAGGGCGGCTGGCACGTCAACGCCTTCATCGCGGCCGGCATCGGCGCTGTCTTCTCGTCCATCCTGCCCAATTTCACCAACTGGCTGCCGGTATGGTGGGGTGTCTATGGCTGGTTCTTCGGCGTCGCCATTGCCGGGGTCATCTACTACATCTTGCGCTCGGCCTCAGCCGCCGTGCCGGTCAAAGCCTAGGATTTTTGCTCTCCCAACCTCGACGGGCGGAGGCGCGATTGCCGCGTTTTCCGCCCTTTTTCTTGCCGTTTTTCACGACCGCGTCCGGAATGGATATGTCCGGTCCAGGCCTCCGATGTGGACATCGACGCCCGGCCGGGGACGCGGTGAAAAAACTAACGCGTTCGCTTTCAATGATTTGCCGATCAAGGGCCCTGAAACGGCCCGCGGATTTATTCACCTTGAGCCAAATGACTGCAAAATCGGGTCAAACGGTTTCAAAGTCGCGTGCCTTGGCTTCACTTTGGCTGCCCCGAATGCGCAACCGGCGAAACTGGCGCGGCGGCCCCGGCCCTTCTCGCCGAGCACCCTGGATTTCATGTGTAAGTAAAAGATTACGGAGTTAGAATCTCGGCCAATTTGCGCACGGTGTTCCAGTTGCGCGAGGTGCCGATGCCGAGGCGTTTGTGGCCGACGGCGGACAGCAGGCGCGAATTCGGTCGCTCCCGCGAAAACACGATCCAGATGTCGCCGCCGACGATCGCGATCTTCTCGTCCGCTGCCGCATAGGCCTTGAGCGAACCGATTTCGGCCGCCGGCGCCGGTCGGCGCATGACGCGGACCGCAACCTGGTCGGCGGCCTCGAGAGACTCGTTCGGGAACGGGTTGCCGGCGGCCAGCGCCAGCCAGCCGGTTGCGTCGCGCACGATGATGTCGACATGCCGGCCGAAGGTTTTGGGAAAAGCCGCCTCCAGCCGGCTTTCCAGCTCGGCTATCGGCGTTTCGGGTGCATCGAACACCAGATTGCCGCTGGCGGCGAGCGTGCGCAGGTTTGCGAAGCCCAGCCCCTCGGCCATCGCCTTGAGGTCGGCCATCACCACGCGGCGCTGCGGCGTGAGCACGATGGAATAGAGCAGCGCAATATAGGTCCGCACTGCCCTACCCTTATCTTCAGACCAAACGGCTCTGCGCGATCGCCGCCTCGATGAAGGAGGAGAACAGCGGGTGCGGTTCCAGCGGCCGGCTCTTCAATTCCGGATGATACTGGACGCCGATGAACCAGGGATGGTCGGGATATTCGACCGTCTCTGGCAGCACGCCGTCGGGCGACATGCCGGCGAACACCAGCCCGCATTCCTCCAGCCGCTGCTTGTAGTCGATGTTGACTTCGTAGCGGTGGCGGTGGCGTTCGGAAATTTTTGTGTCGCCGTAGATGTCGGAGATCTTCGAGCCGGATTCCAGCCGCGCTTCATAGGCGCCAAGCCGCATCGTGCCGCCGAGGTCGCCGGCGGACTGCCGCTTCTCCAGCATGTTGCCCTTCAGCCACTCGGTCATCAGACCGACGACCGGCTCCTTGGTCGGGCCGAACTCCGTCGAGGACGCTTTGTCGATGCCGGCCAGCGAGCGGGCCGCCTCGATGCAGGCCATCTGCATGCCGAAGCAGATGCCGAAATACGGCACCTTGCGTTCGCGCGCGAACTTGGCCGCCAGGATCTTGCCTTCCGAACCGCGTTCGCCGAAACCGCCCGGCACCAGAATGCCGTGCACCTTCTCCAGGAACGGAGCCGGGTCTTCCTTCTCGAACACCTCGCTCTCGATCCAGTCGAGCTTGACCTTGACGCGATTGGCAAGACCGCCATGCGACAATGCCTCGATCAACGACTTATAGGCGTCCTTGAGGCCGGTATATTTGCCGACGATGGCGATGGTGACTTCGCCCTCGGGATTGTGGATGCGCTCGGCCACGCCCTGCCAAGGCTCCATGCGCGGCTTCGGCGCCGGCTCGATGCCGAAGGCGGCAAGCACTTCCGTGTCCAGCCCTTCATTGTGATAGGCCATCGGCACATCGTAGATGTGGCCGACATCGAGCGCCTGGATGACGGCCGATTCGCGCACATTGCAGAACAGCGACAGCTTGCGCCGCTCTTCCTTGGGGATCGAGCGGTCGGCGCGCACGAGCAGGATGTCGGGCGCGATGCCGATCGAACGCAGTTCCTTGACCGAATGCTGCGTCGGCTTGGTCTTCAGTTCGCCGGCCGCCGGGATATAGGGCATCAGCGTCAGGTGCACATAGACGGCATTGTTGCGCGGCAGGTCGTTGCCGAGCTGGCGGATCGCCTCCAGGAACGGCATCGCCTCGATGTCGCCCACCGTGCCGCCGATCTCGCACAGCACGAAATCGTAGTCGTCATTGCCATCGAGCACGAAATTCTTGATCTCATCGGTGACGTGCGGAATGACCTGCACGGTCGCGCCCAGATAGTCGCCGCGCCGCTCGCGCTCGATGATGTTCTTGTAGATGCGACCAGTGGTGATGTTGTCGTTGTGATTGGCCGAGCGGTTGGTGAAACGCTCGTAATGGCCGAGATCGAGATCGGTCTCGGCGCCATCGTCAGTCACGAACACTTCGCCATGCTGGTAAGGCGACATCGTGCCGGGGTCTACATTGAGGTAGGGATCGAGTTTTTTGATGCGCGCGCGGTAGCCGCGCGCCTGCAACAGGGCTCCAAGAGCCGCTGCGGCAATGCCTTTTCCAAGGGAAGAAACCACGCCGCCGGTGATGAATACATATCGGGCCATGGGAACCATCGCTTAGCGCGGCTGAATTGATTCCGCCAGTGGAAAAACCGCCGCGCATGGTTTTTCCCGGAGATGAAGGCTGCCGGAACGCAGCCAAAACAAAAGGGCCGGCTGGAGCCGGCCCTTTCGCCAATTGTGTGTACCGCGTTACAGGACGACGACCTTGGTGCCCATCTTGACGCGGTTGTAGAGCTCGATGACGTGGTCGTTGATCATGCGGAAGCAGCCATTGGAGGCGCTGGTGCCGATCGACTGCGGCGCAATCGTGCCGTGGATGCGCAGATGCGTATCCTTCTTGCCGTCATAGAGGTAGATGGCACGGGCGCCGAGCGGGTTCGCACCGCCGCCGGGCATTCCGTCCTTGTACTGGCCGTATTTCTTCGGCTCGCGTTCCTGCATGTCCTTGGTCGGGATCCAGCGCGGCCATTCCTGCTTGTCGCCGACGGTGGTCATGCCCTTGTACTGCAGGCCTTCCTTGCCGACCGCGATGGCGTAGCGGCGAGCCGTGCCCCAGGATTCGACCAGATAGAGCCGGCGCTCTTCGGTGTTGATGACGATGGTACCGGGCTCGTAGCCGGTGAACGCCACTTCCTGCGGTTCGTATTCCGGCTTCACCTTGAACGGCTTCTTGGACTGCTTGCGGTCGAGCGCGGCGTCGAGCGCGCGCGTCTGCGGCAGCATGGACATCGAAGACGAGCCGGCAGCACCGCCGAACAGACCGGCGAACAGGCCGTTGTTGGGACGCGTAGCGGTTTCACCCGGGCGCGGCTCGCTGCGCAGCTCGCCATTGTTGCCGTTTGAAACGACGTCCTGTGCTTCTGGCGTCAGCGGCTCTTCCACGACAGCGGGGATCGGCTGTACCGGCTTTGCGGTTTCAAGTTTCACCAGCTTCTTGGCCGACTTGGCGTCTTCGGCGTCGGCGTCCTGAACGACCGGCTTCTGACCCTTCTTGGTCAGGAATTCCTGACGGGCGGCATCCGCCTTGGCCTTGGCGGCCTCGCGCATGGCCATCTTGCGGGCTTCGAGCACTTTTTCCTTGGCCAGTTCGCGCTCGACCCGGACCTGCTTCTCCAGTTCCTGGATGCGGGCGAGATCGGCCTCGGTCGGCTTCTTTTTCTTCTTGAGCTGTTTCAGCTCGACAGCGGCGCTCTTGGTCTTGGCGATATCCGCCTTGGCTGCCTTGGTATTGGCTGGCGCGGCCGCATAAGCAGGCGCACCAAGGGTGAGCACGGCACAAAGGCCGGCGAGAATGAAACTGCGAAGCCGCATGGCGAGGTTCCGTCCAGAAGAAATGCGTGTTGCCCACGGCAACAGCGGGCGCCCGGAAGGTGCCTCAATTGCCGCAATTTCGCTATAATCGAACAGCCGGCACCTGCTCAAGCGCCAACGGCACACAGATGAGATCGAATCTTCGTGATTGCCGCGCATTTGCCGCGACTGTGTTCAAACGACAACAGATCGCAACATTACTGTGCCAGCGCCGGCGTTGTTTGCCTGGCTATTGTCCAGAATCGGGACGGACAGCCCGCGCCCGTCCCGCGCCAGCACCCTTCCCTGGATTTCCCGAAGGGCCAGCGCCGCGCGTGCCATTCGCCGCCGCAGCGTGGACGAGCAAATAAAAACGCCCGCCGGACCGGTCGGTCCCACGGGCGTTTCTGGATTGGACAACGCGGCCGCTGGAGCGCCGCGCGCCTGTTCGCTTACTGGTTTGGAACCTGCGGCTGCGCCGGCTGTGCCGGGGCGGGAGCGGTGCCAGCCGGAGCGGTGGTCGCCGCGCCATCGCCGGTCGGCGCGGCCGGAGCCGTCGATTGCGGCTTGGCGGCGCCGTCGCCCGAAGCCGGGGCGGCAGTGCCTGCCGGAGCAGCCGGAGTGACCTGGCCCGGAAGCTTGTCGAGAACGCCCTTGCCGCCGGTCTGCTGCGTCACCGGAGCGCGGTCGAGGAAATCGGTCGCCTTGCCGCCGTAACGCGCCGAGATCGACAGGATCAGCGAAGTGGCGAAGAACAGTGCCGCGAGGATCGCCGTCGCGCGGGTCAGCGCGTTGGCGGCACCGCGGGCGGTCATGAAGCCCGAACCGCCGCCGATGCCGAGACCGCCGCCTTCCGAACGCTGCAGAAGCACGACGCCGACAAGCGCGAGCACGATCATGAGATGGACGACGATCAGGACTGTTTGCATTGTCTACCTTGGCAAAGCTGGCTTGGGCGCCAGCGGCGACCGGTGAACAGGTGGCGGCTCTTACAACGCTTTGATGGCATTTCCAAGCCCGGCACCGGAATATGGGGACCGGTGCCGGCTTTGCAACCGAAAAGCACGCCGTCAGAGGTTGCGATAGGCCTCGGCGATGCCAAGGAAATCGGCCGCCTTGAGGCTGGCGCCGCCGACCAGCGCGCCGTCGACATTGGCGACGCCAAGCAGTTCGACCGCGTTGGATGGCTTGACCGAGCCGCCATAAAGAATGCGCATCTTGGCCGCGGCCGCCTGGCCGAGCTTTTCGGCGAGCTTTTCGCGGATATGGGCATGGGCCTCAGCCACATCCGCGGCCGTCGGCGTCAGGCCGGTACCGATCGCCCAGACCGGCTCATAGGCGAGCACCGCATTGGCGGCTGTCGCGCTGGACGGCACCGAACCCGCGACCTGCGTGGACAGAACATCGAGCGTCGCGCCGCTTTCGCGCTGCGCGCGGGTTTCACCGACGCAGATGATGGCGACCAGCCCGGCGCGCCAGGCGGCCTCGGCCTTGGCGTGGACGGTGGCGTCGCTCTCGCCATGGTCGGTGCGGCGCTCGGAATGGCCGACGATGACATGGCTGGCGCCGGCATCCTTCAGCATCTCGGCCGAGACGTCGCCGGTATGGGCGCCGCTCTGATTGGCATGGCAATCCTCGCCGCCGACGTGAACCGGCGTTCCGGAAACCGTTTCGGCGGCGCGCGACAGCAAGGTCGCCGGCACGCAGACCAGCGCGTCGGTCCTGGCGTCGAGCCCGTTGATGAAGCCCTGGCCGATGGAGCGCAGTTCGGGAAGCGAGGCGCTGGTTCCGTTCATCTTCCAGTTGCCTGCCACGAGAGGGCGTATTCCTGGTGTCATTCTTGTGATCTCCGGCCGGTCTGTCGCGGTCTTCCCTACCAAAATCAGGCCACAAAGCAATCGACAGTGGGCGTGAAGGACGCTATTGCGCTTGGCTTGATTTAATTTGGACAACGACATGCTCTCTACATTGCGGAACGCGGCGGGAACCTGGGTCGCGAAAGCGCTGCTCTCCCTGTTGGTGGTGAGTTTCGCCGTCTGGGGCATCTCCAGCCGCATGATGGGCACCATCGCCGGCCACCACAGTGTGCTGACCACGGGCGGCACTTCCGTCTCCGTCACCGAATACCGCCTCGCCTATGACCGCGAGATCAACGTCATGTCGCAGCAGTTCGGCCAGCGGCTGACGCGCGAACAGGCCAAGCAGCTGGGCGTCGAGAATCGCGTTCTGTCGCAGCTGGTCTCCGGCGCGGTGCTGGACGAGCAGGCGCGCAAGCTCGGCCTCGGCCTTTCGGAAAACCGCATCGCCGAGCTGACCCGCGAGGACGCCGCCTTCAAGGGCGCCGACGGTCAGTTCGACCGCCGCATGTTCGACTATGTGCTGCGCCAGATCGGCATGCGTCCGGAAGACTATCTGAAGAACCGCATGCAGGTGGCCACCCGCCAGCAGATCGTCGAGGCCGTCTCCGACGGCATGAAGGCGCCGGACACCTTCCTCAAGGCTGTCGCCCTTTATCGCGGCGAGGACCGCACCGTCGACTATCTGGTGCTGCCGAAGGCGATGGTTGAGCCGATCAATCCGCCGTCCGACAGCGACCTGAGGGCCTATTTCGAGGCCAACAAGAAGAAATACGCCGCGCCCGAATACCGCAAGTTCTCCTATGTGCGCCTCGAGCCCGAGGACATCATGGACCTCTCCGCGGTGACCGAGCAGCAGATCAAGGACGACTACGAGAAGAACAAGGCGCGCTACACGACGCCTGAAACCCGCACCATCCAGCAGCTCGTCTACAAATCGCCGGAAGCCGCCAAGGCTGCCGTCGATTCGCTGAAGAGCGGCGGCACCTTCGACAAGCTGATCACCGCCGAGGGCAAGACGCCGGCCGACACGCTTCTGGGCACGCTCTCCAAGGACAAGATCGGCGACAAGGCGGTGGCCGAGGCGGCCTTCGCGCTGAACGCCAACGAGGTCAGCCAGGTCATCCAGGGCGCCTTCGGCCCGGTGCTGGTGCGCGTCACCGAGATCAAGCCGGAAGTGGTGAAGCCGGTCGCGGAAGTCACAGCCGAGATCCGCAAGGAACTGGCCGTCAACGAGGCGAGCCGCATCCTGCTCGACACCCACGACGCCTATGAGGACGCCCGCGCCGGCGGCGCCACCATGAAGGAAGCGGCCGAGAAGCTGAAGCTCAAGGTAACCACCGTCGACGCCCTCGACCGCACCGGTCAGCGGCCGGACGCCACCGTGGTCACCGGCCTGCCGGAATCGGTGGCGCTGATCCGCGCCGTGTTCGACGCCGGTCAGGGCATCGAGAACGAAGGCCTGACCACCGCCGACAACGGCTATGTGTTCTATGAACTGAACGGCGTCACCCCTGCCCGCGACCGTCCGCTCGACGAAGTGCGTCAGAAGGTGGTCGCCGACTGGACGCTGGCCGAAGCCGACAAGCGCCTGACCGCCAAGGCCGACGAGCTGGAAAAGCGCGTCAAGGCTGGGGCCACGCTCGAAACCGTCGCCGGCGAACTCAAACTGGAGAAGCAGACCAAGCGCGGCCTCAAGCGCGAGACCGACGACGCCGATTTCGGCAAGGACGGCACCTCCGCCATGTTCGCCGTCGGCGAAGGCGGCTCGGGCGTCGTTTCGGCACCGACCGGCGCCGCCAAGATCCTGTTCAAGGTCGCCGAAGTGTTCGAGCCGGCCGGCGTCGATGCCAACACCATGCCCGACGACGTCAAGAAGACCTTCGCCTCGGGCATGTCCGACGACCTGCTCGACGAACTCGTGGCACAGCTGCGGACGCAGTTCGAGGTGCGCGTCGACCAGACAGCCGTTTCGCAGGCCCAGCAGGTCCAATGAGCGCGCTGAAGCCCCATATCGCCCGCGTGGCGGCCGGGCACAGGCTGTCCTTCGAGGAGGCGCGCGAGGCCTTCGACATCATCATGTCGGGAGACGCGACGCCCGGCCAGATCGGTGGCTTCCTGATGGCGCTGCGCGTGCGCGGCGAGGCGGTGAGCGAGATTTCCGGCGCGGTCGCCACCATGCGCGACAAGATGCTGCGCGTCGAGGCGCCGGCCGGCGCGATCGACATCGTCGGCACCGGCGGCGACGGCTCGCATTCGCTCAACATCTCGACCGCCTCGGCCTTCGTCATCGCCGGCGCCGGCGTGCCGGTGGCCAAGCATGGCAATCGCGGCCTGTCCTCGCAGACCGGTTCGGCCGACGTGCTGACCGGCCTCGGCATCAAGCTCGACCTGACGCCGGAGGCCATCGGCCACTGCATCGCCAAGGCCGGCGTCGGCTTCATGTTCGCGCCGTCGCATCACCCGGCCATGAAACATGTCGGCCCGGTGCGCGGCGAACTCGGCACCCGCACCATCTTCAACCTGCTCGGACCGCTGTCCAACCCGGCCGGCGTCACCCGCCAGATGGTCGGCGTGTTCGCGCCCGAATGGATTTTGCCAGTGGCCGAGACATTGAAGGCGCTGGGCGCCGACCATGCCTGGGTTGCGCATGGCGACGGCTATGACGAGATCACCACCACCGGCGAGACCGAGGTGGCCGAACTGGTTGGCGGCGCGATCCGTAGCTTCAAGCTGACGCCCGAGATGGTCGGTCTCAAGCGGCATTCGAAACAGGATCTGCGCGGCGGCGACGCCGCCTACAATGCCGAGGCGCTGCGCCGCATGCTGGCCGGGGCGCCGGGCGCCTATCGTGATACAGTGCTGATGAACGCCGGCGCCGGACTGGTGGTGGCCGGCAAGGCGGCGACGCTGGAGGACGGCATCGCGCAAGCGGTCGCCGCCATCGACAGCGGCAAGGCCAAGGCGGTGCTCGACCGGCTGGTGAAGGTTTCCAACGAGTAGGGCCATGGCCGATATCCTGCGCAAGATAGAAGCCTACAAGCGCGACGAGATCGCCGCCGCCAAGGCGCGCGTGCCGCTGGCCGAGATGAAGGTGCGCGCCGCCGATGCCGACCGCCCGCGGGGTTTCCTGGCGGCGCTGGAGACAAAACGCGCGGCCGGCGCCTTCGCGCTGATCGCCGAGATCAAGAAGGCGAGCCCGTCCAAGGGGCTGATCCGCGCCGATTTCGATCCGCCGGCGCTGGCGCGCGCCTACCAGGCGGGCGGCGCTGCCTGCCTCTCGGTGCTGACCGACGCACCGTCGTTCCAGGGCGCGCCGGAATTCCTGACCGAGGCGCGCAAGGCTTGTAACCTGCCGGCGCTGCGCAAGGATTTCCTGTTCGATCCCTATCAGGTCTACGAAGCGCGTGCCTGGGGCGCCGACGCCATCCTCATCATCATGGCAAGCGTCGACGACGGGCTGGCCGCCGAGCTCGAGGAAACCGCTTTCTCGCTCGGAATGGACGCGCTGATCGAAGTTCACGACGAGGAAGAAACGACGCGGGCGCTGAAACTGCGCTCGCGCCTCATCGGCATCAACAACCGCAATCTGCGCACCTTCGAGACCAGCCTCGAAACCTCGGAGCGCCTCGCCGGCATGGTGCCGGACGGGCGCCTGCTGGTCAGCGAAAGCGGCATCTTCACCCATGAAGACTGCCGCCGCATGGAAAAGAGCGGCATCGGCACCTTCCTGGTCGGCGAAAGCCTGATGCGACAGGCCGACGTGACCGGCGCCACGCGCACGCTTCTCGGGCTCGACGCCAGGGCCGAGGCCCTCTGACCGTGGCCGGCAGCGCCCTCACCCATCTTGGCGCTCAGGGCGAGGCGCATATGGTCGATGTCGGCGACAAGGCCGAGACGGTTCGCACTGCGGTGGCCGAAGGTTTTGTTGCCATGCAGGCCGACACGCTCGCCATGATCCTTGCGGGCAATGCCAAGAAAGGCGATGTGCTGGGCACCGCCCGCATCGCCGGCATCATGGCCGCCAAGAAGGCGCATGAACTGATCCCGCTCTGCCATCCGCTGCTTTTGACCAAGGTTTCGGTCGATATCGAGCCGGACCACGCCCTTCCCGGCCTGAAGGTAACGGCGCTGGCGCGCGTCACCGGCAAGACCGGTGTCGAGATGGAGGCGCTGACGGCCGCCTCGGTCGCCTGCCTCACCATCTACGATATGGCGAAGGCGGTGGACCGCGCCATGACCATTTCCGGTATCCGGCTGGTCGAGAAGACCGGCGGCAAATCCGGCGACTACAAGGCGGGTGCCTGATGTCGCTGGTGCCGGTCGACGACGCGCTGGCGCGCCTTCTCGGCGACGCCATGCCGCTGCCCGCCGAAACCATCCCGCTTGCCGAGGCTTATGACCGGGTTCTGGCCGAGCCGCTGGTGGCGCTGCGCACGCAACCGCCTTTCGACGCCTCCGCCATGGACGGCTATGCCGCCCGCGGCGCGGACGTGGCGGCTGCGGCGGGTCGCCTCACGGTGATCGGCCAGGCGCCGGCGGGCCGCGGATTCACCGGAACGGTGGGACCCGGCGAGACCGTGCGCATCTTCACCGGAGCGCCGCTGCCGGCCGGCGCCGACACCGTCGTCATTCAGGAAAACGTGCGCAATCTCGGCGACGGCAAGGTCGAACTTCTGGAGCCGACCGCCGAAGGGCGCAATGTGCGCCGCAAGGGCCTGGATTTCGAGAGCGGCAACGTGCTGCTCGACAAAGGCCGGCTGCTTGACGCCGCCGCTTTGTCGCTTGCCGCCTCCGCCAATCACCCCACGGTGGCTGTCGTTCGCCGGCCGCTGGTCGCCATCATCGCCACCGGCGACGAATTGCTGCCGCCGGGCAGCGTGCTTGGTTCCGGCCAGATCATCTCGTCCAACGCCTATGGCGTCGCCGCCGCGGCGCAGGCGGTGGGCGCCAGGGCGCTCGACCTCGGCATCGCCGCCGACCGCAAGGACGCGATCGCCGCTTTGGTCAGGCATGCCGTCGACGCCGGTGCCGACATCATCGTCACGCTGGGCGGCGCCTCGGTGGGCGACCACGATTTGGTCCACGACGTGCTGACCGGCGAAGGCATGACGCTCGACTTCTGGAAGCTCGCCATGCGCCCCGGCAAGCCCCTGCTGTTCGGCCGCATGGGCGCCATTCGCTGCATCGGCCTGCCCGGCAATCCGGTCGCCAGCCTGGTCTGCTCGCAACTGTTCCTGAAACCGCTGCTCGCCCGCCTCGGCGGGCGCCTCTTCAGGCAAGACATGCGCGAGGTGAAACTGGCAAGTAATATGCCGGCTAATGATCGGCGCCAGGATTATGTTCGCGCGGTCGTGGAGGAGCGCGCTGGCGCCCTCATCGCCACCCCGTTGGGCATCCAGGACTCCTCGATGCTGCGCACGCTGGCCGATGCCAACGGGCTGATCGTGCGCCCGCCCTTCGCCGCCGCCGCTATCGCCGGCGAGCCCTGCCAGGTGCTGATGCTGCGCTGACGAGCGGAGCAAAAAACTGGCGGCAGCGAAGAACTGTTTTCAAGCCGCCGCACGTCCGCCTCGGACGTACAAAAAGCTCTTTAATCCCTTGAATTTACGCGTTGTTTTTACCGAACACCGATCCCGATTCTCGAACCGTCGCGCGCGGCATCGTTAGGTGAATCAGGTCGCCGCCACGCGCTTCGGCAGCACGAGATCGCCGACGGTGTAGGTGTGAAATTCGCTTTTGGACACCGCGTCCAGCTTGCGGAACTTCTCCACGAAGACTGGATCGGAGAAGAACGTGTCGACATCGCCGGCGCCCTGGATCGCTTCGACATTCACGACCGTTTGTCCGTCCGTGCTCTTGGCCAGCGTGCTCCAGAGGAAACCTTCCTTGCGTTCGGCGACATAGTGCACGACGTCCTGGATGATGGCGAAAGCCTCCTCCTGCTTTCCGGGGTGGGCGTGGATGACGTTGACGATGAAGGTCGTTGGCTGGGGAGTGGCCGCGAAGGCGGCGTTCGATTGGGTGGTCATGCGTATCTCCATTTGAGGATCGCGGCGGACTGTGCGCGACGGCATCTGGATATCGGGACGGAAATATCGGATAAATGGTCCGGTATTCTCATCACATCGGATATTTTTTCCGGAATTGGCTCTCCATGGATACGCTTGGAACGCTTGGCATTTTCATTCAGGTGGCCGAGGCGGGAAGTTTCGCGAGCGCTGCGCAACGGCTCGGCCTGTCAGGTTCCGCTGTCGGCAAGGCCATCCTGCGGCTCGAGGACGAGATGGGCGCGCGCCTTTTTCACCGCTCGACGCGCAGTATGGCGCTGACCGAGGAAGGCAGTTTTTTCCTCGACAGCTGCCGGCGCATCCAGGCGGAATTCGAACAAGCTCAGGCCCAGCTGTCGCGGTCGCAGGCGACCCCGCGCGGGCAGCTTCGCGTGAGCCTTCCCCTGGCCGGCATGCTTTTGATGCCGACGCTGTCGGCTTTCATGGCAACATATCCGCAGATCAACCTCGATCTCGATTTCACCGACCGGCTTGTCGATGTCATCGAGGAGGGTTTCGACGCCGTCGTTCGAACGGGCGACGTCAAGGACACGCGCCTGATGAGCCGCAAGCTCGGGACATTCAGGCACATGATTGTCGCGGCACCCGAATATCTCGCCGAAAACGGCAGGCCGAGTGTGCCGGAGGACCTCCTCCTGCATCGGTGCCTGCATCATCGCTTCGCGAATTCGGGACGGCTCGAACCGTGGCCGCTGGCGCGCGATGGACGCGAGCTGAAGCTCGACCTTCCCGTCACCACGGTCGCCAGCACGTTGGAACCATTGATCTATCTCGCCGAACGATCTTTCGGCATCACATGCCTTCCGCCGTTTGCCGTATCCTCAGGCCTGGCCGAGAGAAAGCTGGTGCCGCTACTGGAAGACTACCTTAGCGAGGCCGGGACGTTTCGGATCCTTTGGCCGACCAACCGATACCTCTCGCCCAAGGTTCGGGTTTTTGTCGACTACATGGCTGCGAATCTTTTTGCCGAGTAATCACCAGGCTGGAAGGCGCGGGACGCGTAGCAGCAACGTCTTTGTCGGCCGGCTTGGCACAATCCGGCCGGGCCGTGCCTTTGTTGCAGGCCCGGGCTCTTCACACCGCGCGCCTGTTCTGCTCAACCATGCAGTGGCGCCTCGATTCTGCCATTTGCAAAGCCACTCGCCCCGGCGCGACGAAAAAGTCGAGATCGAGTTCCGGCGGCATCAGGCTGAACAAAGCGTCAACAGATTCATTAAACTTTAAATGGTTGCGGAACACAAATGGAACAGATAGTGTTTGTTCCGGGTTTGTTTTACTGATTCCGGTTCCAGTCCCCTGGGGGTGACAATGCTGACACGCAAGCAACACGAGCTTCTGCTCTTCATCCACGAACGACTGAAAGAAAGCGGCATCCCACCCTCTTTCGACGAGATGAAGGAGGCGCTCGATCTTGCATCGAAGTCCGGCATCCACCGCCTGATCACCGCTCTGGAAGAGCGCGGCTTCATCCGCCGGCTGCCGAACCGGGCCCGGGCGCTCGAAGTTTTGCGTCTGCCCGATTCCATCGCGCCCGGCCTCAACGCGGCCAGGAGGTTTTCGCCGGCCGTCATCCAAGGCAGCCTCGGCCGCCCGGCGGCCAAGGAGCCGCAGCGCCCGCAGTCGGCCAGCAATGACGACGATGCCGGCTCCGCCGTTTCCATTCCCGTCATGGGCCGCATCGCCGCCGGTGTGCCGATCGACGCCATCCAGCACCGCACGCATTCCATCTCGGTGCCGCCTGACATGATTTCGGGCGGTGACCACTATGCCCTTGAGGTCAAAGGCGATTCGATGATCGAGGCCGGCATTTTCGACGGCGACACGGTCATCATCCGCAATGCCAACACCGCCAATCCCGGCGAGATCGTCGTGGCACTGGTCGACGAGGAGGAAGCGACGCTGAAGCGCTTCCGCCGCAAGGGCGCGTCGATTGCGCTGGAGGCCGCCAATCCGGCCTATGAAACCCGCATTTTCGGGCCGGACCGGGTCAAGGTGCAAGGCAAGCTGGTCGGCCTGATCCGCCGCTATTAATGAGGCCGGAACCGGTCGGCTCGACGCGCTCGGAGCCGGCTCCAAGCGCTCGTAGCAGGTCTCTTTCCTCCGCTGAAATGTCGCGGAGCCGGTTTAGTGGACGCGGTCTTGCCGAATTGATAGCCGGCTAATTTTCTGGCGTTTGAGGCGCGTGATCTCGTTGTTCTGTCGTGACATCAGGACCGTTCGGCGTGGCATCGCGTTTGTTCGCACGCGCATCGCGCCTGTTTGTGTCGGCATCGAATCTGTTTGCCGAGGCATCGAATTTGCCTGCCTTGGCATTGGACTTCACGCGCTCCTGCTGCCGGGGCGGCAGGCCCCTCGCCTCGCGTGAAAACCGGCGCTGCGCGTGCCAGGGCCGGGAGCTGTCTTCGAGGGCGAAGCGCGCCGTTGCGGCAGCAGCGGCATTTTGCGGGTCGAAATAGACCGCCGCGCTGCCGGCGCGGGCCAGATCCTGTCGGGTGATGACGACGACGGCGGCGTCCTCGCAAAGATCGCGCGCCGTGGCGTCGTCGATGACGATCACGGCGGCGACCGCACAGGCGGGCTTCGCGGCGCGCGCATTGGGCGCCGTCGCCACGACCGGGCCATCGGGATGGCGGGCAAAGCAGAGATCCTGCGCACACAGAAACGGCGTGCCGGGCGGCAGGTCCTGCGCGTCCGCCAAGGCGACGCCGGCCGATGCCGCCGTCTCGGGAAGGACGACAGTCTCGGCATCGAGCGCGCGGCGCCAATTGTCGAGCGTGAACGCATTGGGGCGCGGCCGGCTGACCGCCAGTTCGCCGCCGCCGATGGGCATGGCGACGAGGCGCGCATCCTCGGCCACCAGCACGTCGGGCGTCTCGACATCGTCCATCGCCACGATGCCGGCGAAGGCCAGCGGCACGGCGAGCAGCCGCAGCCATGTCGTGGCCATGGCGCCGATCGCCAGTGCGGCCGTGACCAGCAAAACCGATTGCGTCGAGACGAGCCCGACGGCATCGACCGGCGAGCGTGCTGAGATCCATTCGGCGATCGCCATCATCGCCGACAACCCCTTGCCCATGGCGTAGAGGAACGGTCCGTCGGCCCCGAACGGCATGGCGAGCGCGCTGAAAACGGCGGCCGGCATGACGACAAGCGAGACGATCGGCATCACGGCAAGGTTGGCGAGCAGGCTGAGCGGCGAAATGCGCTGGAAGTGCCAGGCCGCGAACAAGGCCGTCGCAAGACCGGCGACGATGGACGTCACGGCGAGACCGATCAGCCCCACCAGCGACTTGTGTACGAGAAATCCCGCCAGCGACCGCGCCGGCGGCGGGCCGGTCGGCGCGATGCCCCGGCGTTCGGACCAGGCAGCATAGGCACCGATCAGCGCGGCGGTGGCGGCAAACGACATCTGGAAGGAGGGCCCGACCACCTCGTGCGGCGCGATCAGGATGACGACGACCGCCGATATCGCCAGATTGCGCATCGACAGCGCGGCACGATCCAAGAGAACGGCGACCAGCATCACCGCCAGCATGATGAAGCTGCGTTCGGCGGCCACCACCATGCCGGAGATGGCGAGATAGGCTGCGATCGAGACCAGCGCGGCAAGGGCGGCATATTTCTTCACCGGATGCCGCGCCGAAAAATCCGGAAACAGCGCGAAGGTCCCGCGCAGCAGCGCCATCACGGTGCCGGCCACCAGCGCCATGTGCAGGCCGGAAATGGAGATGATGTGGTAGATGCCGGTGCGCCGCATCGCCTCGTTGACGGATTCTGGAATGCCGGCGCGCACGCCGACGATCAGTGCGGCGGCGATTTCGCCTTCCGCACCGCCGATGGTGGCGCGAATGCGGGCAGCGATTGTCTCCCGCGCGGTTTCGACCGCCGCCGACAGGCGCGCCATGACGGGCATCGCATCGTTCGCGGGCGTTACCAGCTTCGGCTTGCCCATGAAGAAGCCGGTAGCGCCGATGCCGTCGAAGAAGCTTTCGAAGGAAAAGTCGTAGCCGTCAGGCCGCACCGGGCCGGCTGGCGGCATCAGCCGCGCATAACCGTTGACCATCGAGCCGGCCTTGATCCCCTCGGGCACCGCCAGCGCCGACAGGCGCACCCGCTCGGGCTGGTAGCGCAGCTTGGGCCGCTCGGTGCCAAGAACATCCAGCGTCAGCCTCGTGCGGCCGCTCGCCATCGGCTCGACCGCCACGACGCGCCCGGTGATGCCGGTCGAGACCTCGGCACCCAGCGTGTCGCCCGGCATACGCCAGGTCTCTACCTTGCCGGCCAGGATACCGAGCACGAAGAACAGCATGGCCATTGCCGCCAGATGAGACTTCGCCCCGGCAAGCAAGGCAATGGCCGCCAGCGCAAGGCAGGAGGCGACCGGCTGAAGGAAGGCCGGTTCTTCGGTGAGTGAAAAATAGACGGCGGCACCTGCCGCCAGAAACACCGGCGCGAACAGAAAGGCGGCCCCCCGGTCGAGCTCCAGACTGACAACCGAACCGAGTGCGCCGCGCCAGTCCTGGCGCAACAACAGCCGCATGCGCCGTGTCCAGGCGGCGATGCGATCAGGCAAGACCGGAGGTGGCTGAAGTCTGGCGATCTCCGGCGGCAATACGGGGATGACGCGGCTCTCCGCCACCGGCCCGCCGGCCTCGTTTGCGCCATCGGGCTGCCGGGTCGCAGGCGGGAAAAGCGGCTGGGTCGAAGCAAACAGAAGCTGCTCGCTGATGCCGCGATCGGCATCCGCCCCGCCCTGCCCGCTCCGGCCCCGTCCAGCCATCGGGTCTGCCCCTTGCGCCCCCGACCTCCTATGCTACATGAACGCCCAAACAACGAAAGTCCGCGCCTTTGGCGCCCCTTCCTTGAGAGTTCCATGTCCGATCAGGTCATCACCCGCTTCGCCCCATCCCCCACCGGTTACCTGCATATCGGCGGCGCCCGCACGGCGCTGTTCAACTGGCTGTATGCCAAGCACACCAACGGCAGGATGCTGCTGCGCATCGAGGACACCGACCGCGAGCGCTCGACCGACGCTGCCACCGCCGCGATCCTCGACGGCATGGCCTGGCTCGGTCTCAGCTGGGATGGCGATGCGATTTCGCAATTCGAGCGCGCCGCGCGGCACCGCGAGGTTGCCGAGGAGCTGGTGCGCATGGGCAAGGCCTATTACGCCTATGAGACGCCGGCCGAACTCGAAGCCATGCGCGAGCATGCGCGGGCGAACGGGCTGCCGCCCCGCTATAACGGCCACTGGCGCGACCGCGATCCGTCCGAGGCGCCCGAGGGCGTGCGCGGCGCGGTCCGCATCAAGGCACCGCTGGAAGGCGAGACGCTGGTGCGCGACCGCGTGCAGGGCGAAATCCGCTTCCCCAACAAGGACCTCGACGATTTCATCATCCTGCGCTCGGACGGGGTGCCGACCTATATGCATGCGGTGGTCGTCGACGACCACGACATGGGCGTCACCCACATCATCCGTGGCGACGACCACCTGACCAACGCCGCGCGCCAGACCACCATTTACGATGCGATGGGCTGGGACGTGCCGGTGTGGGCGCATGTGCCGATGATTCTCGGCGCCGATGGCGCCAAGCTTTCCAAGCGGCATGGCGCGCAGGGCATCGATGCATACCGCACCATGGGCTATCTGCCGGCCGCGGTTCGCAATTATCTGGCGCGGCTCAGCTGGAGCCATGGCGACGACGAAGTGATGACGCTCGACCAGATGATCGGCTGGTTCGACATCGACGACATCAACAAGAGCCCAGCCCGTTTCGATTTCGCCAAGCTGGAGGCGCTGAACGGCGTGCATATGCGCGGCATGGACGACGCCGCGCTGACCGAGGCACTCTTCGACACGCTGCCTTATCTACCGAATGGCGAGGCGCTGGCCGCCCAGCTGGACGATGCGAAGAAGGCGCAGGTGCTGCAGGCGATGCCGGGCCTCAAGGAGCGCGCCAAGACCCTGGTCGAACTCGCCGACAGCCTCTATTTCATCGCCGCCAGCCGCCCGCTGCAGCTGGACGAGAAGGCCGCCGGCCTGCTCGACGCCGACGCCAAGGCCGTACTGAAGGCGGTGCTGTCGCACTTCCAGGCGCTGGACGAATGGAGCGCGGCCACCACGGAGGCAGCCGTGCGCGCCTGCGCCGAGGCGACGAACCTCAAGCTCGGCAAGGTGGCCCAACCCTTGCGCGCCGCGCTCACCGGGCGCAGCACCTCGCCCGGTGTTTTCGACGTGTTGGCGGTGCTCGGTCGTGACGAAAGTCTCGCTCGCATTGCCGATCAAATCGATTAGGAGATCTGGCCCAAGAACTTTGGCATTGAAAGGCGCGTTTTGCGGTGCAACATTGCCGCTGGATCAAACAGCCCTATTTCCCTCGGCGGCTGCAATCTCGCGCATTTCAGAGGCTTACAGCGTTTTGCGTGGCGGATTGATTTTGCCTGAAGGCATAGGAACAAGAAGGAGTTAGCGATGACCGGACAGACGGCGAAACTGGAACTCGGCGGCAAGACGCACGAGTTCAAGGTCCGAAGCGGCTCCGTCGGCCCGGACGTCATCGATATCGGCGCGCTTTATACCACCACCGGCGCCTTCACCTACGATCCCGGCTTCACCTCTACCGCCAGCTGCGAATCGCAGATCACCTTCATCGACGGCGACGCCGGCGTGCTCCTGCACCGCGGCTATCCGATCGACCAGCTGGCCGAACACGGCGATTTCCTCGAAGTCTGCTACCTTCTGCTCTACGGCGAACTGCCGACCAAGGCGCAGAAGGACGATTTCGACTATCGCGTCACGCGCCACACCATGGTGCACGAGCAGATGAGCCGCTTCTTCACCGGCTTCCGCCGCGACGCGCACCCGATGGCGGTGATGTGCGGCGTGGTCGGCGCGCTGTCGGCCTTCTATCACGACTCCATCGACATTTCCGACCCGCACCAGCGCATGGTCGCCTCGATCCGCCTGATCGCCAAGATGCCGACGATCGCGGCGATGGCCTACAAATACCATATCGGCCAGCCCTTCGTTTACCCGAAGAACGAGCTGAACTTCGCCGCCAACTTCCTGCATATGTGCTTCGCGGTGCCGTGCGAGGAATACAAGGTCAATCCGGTGCTGGCGCGCGCCATGGAGCGCATCTTCATCCTGCACGCCGACCACGAGCAGAATGCCTCGACCTCGACGGTGCGGCTCGCCGGCTCGTCGGGCGCCAATCCCTTCGCCTGTATCGCCGCCGGCATCGCCTGCCTGTGGGGCCCGGCGCATGGCGGCGCCAACGAGGCGGCGCTCAACATGCTTTCGGAGATCGGCACGGTCGACCGCATTCCGGAATTCATCGCCCGCGCCAAGGACAAGAACGATCCGTTCCGGCTGATGGGCTTTGGCCACCGCGTCTACAAGAACTACGATCCGCGCGCCAAGATCATGCAGAAGACCACGCATGAAGTGCTGGGCGAACTCGGCATCAAGGACGATCCGATGCTGGACGTCGCCATGGAGCTCGAGAAGATCGCGCTCACCGATGCGTATTTCATCGAGAAGAAGCTTTACCCGAACATCGACTTCTATTCCGGCATCACGCTGAAGGCGCTGGGCTTCCCCACCGCCATGTTCACCGTGCTGTTCGCGGTTGCCCGCACCGTCGGCTGGATCGCCCAGTGGAAGGAGATGATCGAGGACCCGCATCAGAAGATCGGCCGTCCGCGCCAGCTCTACACCGGCGCGCCGGAACGCGACTACGTGCCGATCGCCAAGCGCTGACACCTTTCAGTCCTTGCAGTATCCAGCCGCCCCTGATGTAGCAACGTCAGGGGCGGTTTGCTTTGCATCGCCGACCGCCGAACATTGAGCCGGGATGCTCCGGCATCGCGTGAATCGGGCGCAGATCATCACGCGTTTTTCAACAACAGTTGATTTGAAGCGGCCGGCATGTGACCGGCAGGCGGTGGTCTCGACCGAAAATCCCCTATAGAGGCGATCCGGCAGTACTGTGGTACAGCGATTTAGACTAGAATCATTCCAGAGAGACATTGAGGGAAATAATGAAGTTTACTTTCTTGCAGCCTTGGGCTCCGCAGTTGCTCAGCATCCTGCGTATTCTCACCGCAGCGACCTTCTTCTCGCATGGCGCGATGAAGCTGCTTGGCTGGCCCGCACCGTTCCCCTACCCGCTGAACAGCCTGACGACGGCAGCCGGCATGCTGGAAATCGTCGGCGGCGTGCTGTTGGCGATCGGCTTGTTCTCGCGCCCGGTGGCCTTCATCCTGTCCGGCCTGATGGCGTTCGCCTATTTCATGGCGCATGCGCCGCAGGGCTTCTTCCCGGTGCTCAACGGCGGCGAAGCGGCGATGCTGTTCTGTTTCGCCTTCCTCTATATCGCCGCCGCCGGCCCCGGCCCGTGGAGCGTCGACGCGGTGCTCGGCAAGGCCAAGTAACAGCCACAAGCATAAGAACCACGAACAACCGGCCCAAAAGGCCGGTTGTTTTGTTTCCGGCCCGTACTCCTGACGCAAGGGTGTCAGCAGCGCTCGGCTAGAGCATGTCGAGCGTCAGTGAACAAAACGCGAGGCCGGCCATGCTGAAACCGTTCCAGACCATGTCGACCATGATGCGGTCGATGCTGCTGGTCACCTTCCAGGCTCCGGCCGAAGATGTCGACCGCATCATGCGGGCCGTCACCGCTGTCGCGCCGCTGACCATGGGCAACTACGACAGCAATTCCTATCAGTCCGATGCCGGCATCGAACGTTATCGGCCGCTGCAAGGTGCTGCGGCCGGCGCCGAGACCGGGCTGCGCGAACGGCCGGGCGTCGTCGAGGTCTCCTTCGAGATCGAGGACAGCAGCATGAACGCGGACCAGATCGAACGGATCGTCGAAGCCATCTTCCAGGCGCACAGCTATCAGGAACCTGTCATCCGCATCCGCCCGATCCTGAGCAGCCGTTCGCGCGGCCTCGACGACAGCGCCAATCCGAACCGCTGGTGGAACACGACGGGCGACTGGAAGAAACGAGAGCAGGTCGGCTGATTGGCCGGCGACGACTTCAGGCGTTTCGAACTCCCGTCAGGAGCGCTTGGCGATTTCAGCCAGAACGACGTCGGCAGCGATCTCGCCGGCCGGGCGGTCCGTGGCCATGCGGCGGCGCACCTCGTCGAAACCGACCTTTTGCCAGGCGCGCAGCCCGCCGTCCGACCACAGCGCCTCGATCTGCCGGGCAAGGTTCTGCGGCCTGACATAGATGTCGTAGAATTCGGTCACCAGCGCCTTGTCGGCGATCAGGTTGGGCAACAGCGCCGACCAGGTGGTGATGAGTTTCTGCACCAGCTTGGCGACGGCGTCGAGCTTGTAGGTGGACACCATCGGAACGCCCGCCAGCGCCAGTTCCAGCGACACGGTTCCCGACGCGATCAGCGCGGCATCGGCCTCGCCGAAGGCCTGCCACTTGCGCTCAGGTTCCAGCAGGATTTCAGGCTTGTGCGGCCAGTTGGATACCGTGGAGCGCACGAAATCGGCCACATGCGGCACGGTGGGCAGCAGGAGCCGCATCTGGTGGCCGCGCGCGGCGAGTGCTGAAACGGTCTCGCCGAACGGCTCCAGCAGCCTGCGCACTTCGCCCCTGCGCGAACCCGGCAGAAGAAGCAATGTCTTCACCCGGTCGTCAGCGAGATCGCGCGGCGCGGCCTGCATGGCGGCTGCCTTGAGCACATTGGCGTCGTGGCTCAACCGATGGCCGACATAGGTGCCCGCAGGCCCCTTGAGACGCTCCAACTCCTTCACCTCGAACGGCAGGATGCAGAGGATGTGGTCGACATAGGGTCGCATCGCCAGCGCCCTGCCCGGCCGCCAGGCCCAGACCGACGGGCACACATAATGGACGATCGGGATCGACGGATGCGCCGCGCGCACCTTCCTGGCGACACGCAGCGAAAAATCCGGGCTGTCGATGGTGATCAGGCAATCCGGCTTTTCGGCGCCGACCAATGCCGCCGTCTGGCTGATGCGGCGCATCAGGCGCGGCAGGCCGGCCAGCACCGCGCTGACACCCATCAGCGCGATTTCGCTGGCATCGAAGGGCGGGACGAGGCCTTGTGCCTTGAGGTGACGACCGCCGAGGCCGACGAGCGTGATGTCGCGCCCGCTCTTGCGCCGCAGCGCTTCGATCAGGTCGGCGCCGAGCAGGTCGCCGGACTCCTCGCCGGCCACGATCGCGATCTTGAATGGTCGCTCAGCGGCCATCGGTGCCTCCCCGGGGCGGCAGGCCGTAAACGAACAGGCCGAGCGCGTCGGCCCTGGCGATGACGGCGGCGCTGTCCAGGATCAGCGAGCGGCCCGCCTCGACGGCGATGCCGGCCAGGCCGGCCGCATGAGCGCCTTCCACCGTCTGCAGGCCGATGGACGGCAGGTCGACACGAAGCTCCTGTTCCGGCTTGGCGCATTTGACCAGCACGCCGCCGGTCTTGCCGGCAAGCCGGCCATGGCCGCGCAAGGCTTTCACCCGCTCCAGCAGGCCATCGGTGCCCTCTATGCCTTCGAGCGCGATGGCACGACCGCCGATCGCCACCGCGCCCTGGCCGATATCGAGCGCGCCGATGGCGACCGCCGCCTCGCGAGCCGCCTCGATGTCGCGCCAGTCAGCCTTGCCGGGAACGGTCCGTGTGAGGCTGCCTTCGCTGGTTGTCAGGTCGGGCACGATCTGGTGGGCGCCGAGCACGGTGAAACCGCGTGCCTCGAGGCCGCGAACGACCACCTTGAGCAAACCGTCATCGCCACGCGCCAGTGCCGAAATCACAAGCGGAACAACGGCAAGCAGGCCGAAATTGAAGCGCATGGCGCTCAGTCGCGGCCGGCGCCTGATCTCGCCCGCCAGGACGACATGGGTGACGCCATGGCGACGCAGGATGCCGACCAGCGAACCGAGCGATTCGATCGCAAGAACCTCATGTTCGAAGCGACCGAGCCCGCCGGTGGGCGACGCTTCGCCCTCGACCATCAGCACGAATGGCGCGAGACCCTGGGCAACAAGGCCGTCAGCTACATCGAGCGGCAGCCTGCCGCCGCCGGCGATGATGCCGACCTTGGCACCGGCAGCGAGACGAAGGCGCCCGGCGCCCTCAGGCGTCGTTTTCGGCGTCGTCATCGGCCCCGCCCTTCAGCGGCGGCACGGTATAGTGCCGCTTGCCGCGGCTGGTGATGAAATCGATGATCTTCATCGCCGCTGGCGAGGCGGAGAATTCGGCCTTGGCCAATTCGACATTCTCGGCAACGGTGCGCGACGGGTCGAAGATCGTGTTGTAGGCGCGGCGCAGCAGATGGATTTCCGAGCGCGGCACGCCGGAGCGCTTCAGGCCGACGATGTTGAGGCCGCGCAGCTTCGCCCGGTTGCCGACAGCGATCGCATAAGGAATGACGTCGCCGACAAAGGCCGAGCAGCCGGCGAGGAAGGCGTTGTCGCCGACGCGCACGAACTGGTGCACGGCGGAGAGGCCGCCAATATAGACATTGTCGCCGATTTCGCAGTGGCCGCCGAGCGTGGCGCCATTGGCGAAAGTGGCGTTCTTGCCGACGATGCTGTCATGGCCGATATGGGAATAGGCGAGGAAAAAGCCGTTGTCGCCGACGGTGGTCTCGCCGCGGCTGTCGTCGGTGCCCAGATGCATCGTCACGCTTTCGCGGATCGTGCAGTTGGCGCCGATCACCAGCGTGGTGCGGCCGCCCTTGTGCTTGGTGTTCTGCGGCGGCGCGCCAAGCACCGTCATCGGCCACACCTTGGTGCCGGCGCCGATGGTCGTGGCGCCCTGTACCGAGACATGGCCGACCAGTTCGACATTGTCGCCGACGACCGCGTCGGCACCGATGTGGCAGAAGGGACCGATGCGAGCGCCAGTACCAATCTGGGCGCCGGCCTCGACAACCGCCGAAGGATGAATGTTCGTCTGAATTGTCATGCGTTCCTGGAACTTACGGCCGTTCGTTAACGACCATCATTGCCTGCACCTCGGCCTCGGCGACGACGGCGCCCTCGACCTTGCCTTCGCAGGCGAATTTCAAAAGATTGCCACGCTTCTTGAGTTTGCGGACATGGATGAACAACTGATCGCCCGGCACCACCGGCTTGCGGAATTTGGCACCGTCGATGGTCAACAGATAAACCAGCGACGGCTTTTCCGCGCCGGCGGCACGAATGCAGACAGCACCGGCGGTCTGCGCCATCGCCTCCAGGATCAACACGCCCGGCATCACCGGATGCTCGGGGAAATGACCCATGAAATGCGGTTCGTTGATGGTGACATTCTTGACGCCGATGGCGGAATTGTCGCCATCGATGTCGACGATGCGGTCGATCATCAGGAACGGATAGCGATGGGGCAAGATCTTCATCAACCCGATGAGGTCGACGGCTTCAAGCGTCGCGCCGGCCATATCAGCCATTCTTGTCCCCCTTCGAATGCTTCGTAAATGCGCGGATCGCCGAGAGCTCTCGGAAGAAATCACGCATCGGCTGCGCTGGCATGCCGGCCCAACGTTCACCCGCGGGAATGTCATACATCAAGCCCGACGACGCCGCCACCTGCACCCTGTCGCCGACCGTGATGTGATCGGCAATGCCGACGCGGCCGCCCAGCATGACGTAGTCGCCTAGTGTCACGGAACCGGAGAGACCGCAATGGCCGGCGATGATGCATCCCCTGCCAATGCGCACGTTGTGGGCGATCTGGACCAGATTGTCGATCTTGGTGCCCTCGCCGATCACCGTATCGGTCATCGCGCCGCGATCGACGGTGGTGTTGGAGCCGATCTCGACATCGTCCTGTATGACGACGCGGCCGATCTGCGGCATGCGTTCCGGCCCCTTGGCACCGCCGGCGAAGCCGAAACCGTCCTGGCCGATCCTGGCGCCGCCATGAATGACGACGCGGTTGCCGACCAGCGCGTATTGCACGCTGGCGCCGGGCCCGACATAGCCGTCGCGGCCGATCTGGCAGTTGCGGCCGATAACGGCGGTGGGAGCAATCACGGTGCCCGCGCCGATCGACGCGCCGGCGCCGATGATGGCGCCCGCCTCGACAATGGCGCCGGGCTCGATATGTGCGGTATCGTCGACGAAGGCGTTACGCGAAACGCCTGTTTCGGAGGTCAGCGCCACCGGCGTCGAGGCGGCCGGATAAAGCAGCCTGCCGACCGTGGCGAAAGCCTGCTGGGGACGTGGATTGACGAGCACGGCGACGCCGGCCGGTGCCTGGTCGGCGACATCCGACGGGCACAGCACGGCCGCGGCCTTGAGGCTCGGCATCAGGCCGGCATTACGCTTGCCGTCGATGAACACCAGGGCCTTATCGTTGCCGTCCGAAGCGGAGGCGATCGTCTCGATGACGGTCTCGGCATAGGCCAGATTGGCAATGGCCGAGCCGGTCAAGTCCGCGACCTCGGCCACCGTGAACCGGCGCGAAGGCACAAAAAACACCGGTTCGGTCATTCCTGAGCGGTTTCCAGCTAGATGGAACCCCGACCTCCCGGGCCATCGGGCCCGGAAGTCGTCGCGGTTCTCAAATCAGAAGCGGGTCGATATGCCGAAGTTGAATTCCTGGACGTTGTCCGTCTTTTCCTTCTTCAGCGGTATCGCGTAGTCGATGCGCAGCGGTCCGAACGGCGAAGCCCACATCAGGCCGATACCGGCCGACGCCCGCAGCTTCATGCCGGTCGTCGACGAGTCGACACCAAAAACGTCATTGCCATACAGCGTTGCCGCATCGGCGAACACCGCGCCACGCAGGCCGAGGCTTTCCGGAACGACCGGCAGCGGGAATTGCGCTTCGGCCGACGCATTGAAGTAGGTCGTGCCACCGAGATGGTCGCGGCTGCCGTTGGCAGTCGGCGTGGAAGCCGGGCCGATACCGTTGAACTCGAAGCCGCGGATCATGCGGTCGTTGTTCTGGAACATGTCGAAGACGCGCAGATCGTTGCTGCCGTAACCGATGATGTGGCCAGCGCCGCCGGAAACCACGCCAACGATGTCCAGCTCTTCCGACAGCGTCTGGTAGATCGAGCTGCGCGCCGAGAGCTTGACGAACTTGGCATCGCCACCCAGGCCCGCCACCTCGACGGTGCCGTTGGCATAGATGCCGTAGTGCGGGTTCTTCATATCGTCGATGGTGTTGTACACCAGACCGGCGCTGACCGACGACTTGATCCAGGCGCCGCGCGGCTGGCCGGTAAGCGGGTCGGTGATGGCGTTCTGAATGGCGGTCGACACGTTACAGAGCAGCGGGTTGAAGACGCCGGTCGAGTCGAAGCAGCCGTTGTCGTACTTATACTTCTCCTGGGAGATGTTGTAGGCGAGCTGCGTCGTGATGTTCTGCGTGATCGGCAGACCGAAACGGATGGTTCCGCCGATCGTTTCCGAATCATAGGCGTCGTATTTGCGGGTCGACCGATAGATGTCGAAACCGGCTGCGATGCGACGGCCGAGGAAATACGGCTCGGTGAAGGAGACGCTGAAGTCACGCGACCTGCGGCCACCGCCGGCCGACAGCTTGATGAACTGGCCACGACCGAGGAAGTTACGCTCGGTGATCGAGCCGGTGACCGACGGACCGGGCGTTTCGCCGCCGGTCGAATAGCCGGCGCCGACCGAGAAGTCGCCGGTCGACTTCTCGACCACGTCAACCACCAGAACAACCTGGTCCGGCTCGGAGCCTGGCTGCGTCGAAATCTCGACCTTTTCAAAATAATCAAGCGCTTCCAGGCGCTTCTTCGCGCGCTGCACGAGAACCTGGTTGAAGGCATCGCCTTCGCTGAGGTCAAACTCGCGACGAATCACGTAGTCGCGCGTGCGGCTGTTGCCGCGGATTTCGATGCGCTCGATATAGGCCTTGGCGCCCTGATCGATCGTGTAGGTGACCGAAATCGTCTTGTTCTCGAAATTACGGTCGCCACGCGGCGTAACCTGCGCGAACGCATAACCCTGGCCAGCGACCCGCTCGGTCAGCGCGATGATCGAATCCTCGACCTTCTTGGCGTTGTAGGTGTCGCCCTTATAGGTCTGAACCACCGCCTGCAGCGCCTTGGCATCGACTTCCGGGATGGAGCTGTCGACGTTGATTTCGCCGAAATCGTAGCGCTCGCCCTCATCGACCGTGACGGTGACGGTGTACTGGTTGTTGGAGCTGTCGAGCTCGCCCGAGGCCGAGACGACCTGGAAGTCGGCATAGCCGCGATTGTAGTAGAAGCGGCGCAGCAGCTCCTCGTCGGCCTTCAGCTTGTCCTGATCGAACACGTCGTCACGCAGGATGAACGACAGCCAGCTCGACTTCTTGGTGCCGATCACGTCGGACAGGCGACGGCTCGAGAAAGCCTTGTTGCCCACGAAATTGACGGCGACGATCTTGGTGCGCTCGCCTTCGTTGACGTTGTAGACGACGTTCACGCGGTTTTCGCCCAGATCCATGATCTGGCTGGTGACGGCGGCGTCATCGCGGCCGATGCGGCGATAGGCTTCCTTGATCGTCTCGATGTCGGCGTCGACGGCGGCCTGCGAATAGGACGAACGCGGCTTCAGCTGCACGGTGTTGGCGAGCTGGGCGTCCTTGATCTTCTTGTTGCCCTGGAAAATGACCTGGTTGACGACCTGGTATTCGGAAACCTTGATGACCAGCGCCGAACCGACCTGGTTGATGCGCACGTCGGAGAACAGCCCGGTGCCGAACAGCGCCTTCACGGCTTCGTCGATATCGGCATTCGAGAACGCCTTGCCCGGCTTGATCTTCACATAATTGCGAATCGTCTCGGCATCGACACGGGTGTTGCCACTCACATCGACCCGGCTAACCACAGCCGCATGGGCAGCAGACACGGACGCAAACTGAACAGCGAGCGAACCCGGCACAACCAGGGCGGCTGACATAGCCGCCGCGGACGCGGCGCTCAGAAACTTGGATGCTGCCTTCATCGGGCTTTAAAACCTTTTCTCGAAGTCCCCACGGCGAGAAAACCGGACGTCGCGGTCATTTTCCCGTACCGTATTAACCGGATTTTCCCTACACGCAAGGCTTCTGGTTAATTTGTATTTACTTACCAACCCAGCGTGGCTTTCGCGTCACTCATATCCCCGCTCATGGTAAACGGCGCCTCAACAAGCCGCTCCGCGAGCCAAATTCTTTCATGATTTCAGCACCCAAAGAGATCGTTCCAGAAAACGAACCCCATAAACCCCAAAACCAGAATCATCCCCGTTCGATAGACCGCTTCCATCATCCGCTCCGACACCGGCCTCCGGATGACGGCCTCGATCCCATAGAAGAGAAGATGGCCGCCGTCGAGGGGCGGAATCGGCAAGAGATTGAGTATCCCTATACCGACCGATAGCAACGCGACAAGTTGCACGAGCCATTCGAAGCCGAGTTTGGCCGCCTGCCCGGCCATGCCGGCGATCTTGACCGGCCCGCCAAGCTGGCATTTGTCCTCGCGGCCGACCACGAAACGCTTCATGAAGAGGCCGGTGCGCTCGACAATCTGGCCGGTTGCCTCGACGGCCGCGACCACGGCGCCTCCGGGCGAATAGGTGATCAGCCGCGGCTGGCCGACCTCGGCATTGTTGCCGACGCCGATCACCGCCATCTTCACCTTGTTGCCGAGCGCGTCCTTTTCCTCGGAAAGCTGTGGCGTCGCCACCACGGTAACGTTCTTGCCGTCGCGCAGCATCACGAAGGTCATGGCATCGCCCGCCCGGCCGGAAACCAGCCGCTGCACGTCGGAGAAGGTCTCGACCTTCTCGCCATCGACGCTGACGAAGCGGTCGCCCGGCAGAATGCCGGCCACGGCGGCCGGGCTGTTCGGCCGAACCTCGGCGACCGTCGGCTCCAGCACGTAGCGGCCGAAGCTCAGGAACAGCACGGCGAAAACGACGATCGTCAGCAGGAAATTGAACAGCGGCCCGGCAAACACGGTCGCGGCGCGCTTCCAGATCGGCTGCGTGTGGAAGGCGACCTTGCGCTCGTCGTCGGTTAGCTTCTCGATCTCCTCGGAGCCGGGCTGGCTGGAGGTCGCGTTCATGTCGCCGACGAATTTGACATAGCCGCCGAGCGGTATGGCGCAGAGTTTCCAGCGCGTGCCGTGGCGGTCGGTGAAGCCGACGAGTTCCGGACCGAAACCGACGGAAAAGGCGCGCACGCCGATGCCGCAGAGGCGGCCAACCAGATAGTGGCCCATCTCGTGCACGAAGACGACGACGGTCAGCACGAACAGGAACGGGATGAGCGTGCCGAGCACGACGCCACCGATGCCGAACAATCCGGGAAGAAAATCGTTCAAATCACGTCCTCAAAATTCCCGGCGTATATCCGCGCCGCAAATGTGACCTCAATCGGGGCGAATCCGTGGCGGACGCCACCCGAAGCTCAACGATAATTTCAGACCGGAAACAAGCCGTGTGCCGGATGATCGGCCGAGCCGGCCATCCAGCCAATCAGGTAAAGCGCCGCAGCCGCAGCCACCAGCCCGTCGACACGGTCCATGACACCGCCATGTCCCGGGATGATGGCGCTGGAATCCTTGCAATCGTGCCGTCGCTTCACCCAGGATTCGAACAGGTCGCCAGCCTGGGCCACGATTGAAAGGAACAACGCCACCAGCGCCAGCGTTGCCAGATTGGACAGTCCGAGCACGAGCGCGAGCAGCAGTCCTGCCGCAAGGCCGAACACCGCACCACCCAGCGCGCCGCTCTGCGTCTTGCCTGGGGAAATCGCCGGCGCCAGCTTCGGCCCGCCGACGGCACGACCGACAAAATAGGCGAAAATATCGGTCGCCCAGACCACCGCGAACAGGAACAGCACCGCGGCGAGGCCCGACCAGTCGGAATCACGCAGGAAGGCTAGCGAAAAGCCGGACAGGCCGGCATAGGCGACACCGACCGCGTCCCACTGCCCTGCCCCGCGCATGGCACCGACAATGGCCGCGATGGCGACCGCGGCAACCAGCACGACAAGGGTCGGCATAGCCGGCAGGCCGGCAACCAGAACACCCAGAAAGACCAGCATCGACGCTTCCGGTACAAAGCCGAGCCCCGGCCCGGCCTTGGCGCGCGTCATATGCGTCCATTCATAAAAGATCGCGCCCGCGATCAGCGCCGCCAGCAGCCGGAACGGCAAACCGCCGAGCCAAGTCAGCGCCAATGCGGCGATACCAAGCACGACAGCTGAAACGACCCGGGTCTGGAGGTTGCTCAGCTGACCCGTCATGAGGCGACGTCTTGCGGGGCAACACCACCGAATCGGCGCTCGCGCCCGCCGAAATCGCGAATCGCATCCGCCAGATGCTCGCGGCTGAAATCCGGCCAGTAGCACGGCAGGAACACCAGTTCGCTGTAGGCGGCCTGCCACAGCAGGAAGTTGGAAAGCCTGAGTTCGCCGCTGGTGCGGATGATGAGCTCGGGATCGGGAATGCCCGCTGTATCGAGGTTGGCGGCGAAAATCTCGGCATCGACGTCGGCAGGCGTAATCTCGCCGCGCGCTGCCGCGGCCACCAACTTGCGCGTCGCACGCACGATTTCATCGCGGCTGCCATAGTTGAAGGCAATCACCAGCGTCAGCGCCGAATTGTTAGCAGTCAGCGTCTCGGCCTCTACGAGCAGGCCACGAATGTCGGGCTGCAGGCTGGTCCGATCGCCGACGATCCTGACCCGGACACCGTTCTGATGAAGTTCGGCGAGATCGCGGCGGATGAACAGTTTCAACAGCCCCATCAGGTCTGAGACCTCGGACTTAGGCCGCGACCAGTTCTCCGAGGAGAAGGCGTAGAGCGTGAGATAGGAAATGCCGAGGTCGGGCGCCGCCTTCACGGTCCTGCGCACGGCCTCCACGCCCGCCCGATGGCCGGCGAGCCGCGGCAGTCCGCGCGCCTTGGCCCAGCGGCCATTGCCATCCATGATGATCGCGACATGCGCGGGGGTTGCCATGGTTCTGCTTTCGGGCCGGCCAGCCTCGCCTAAACCTGCATGATCTCGGTTTCTTTTTCCGTGAGCATGCGATCGATCATGTTGATCGTCTCGTCGGTCAGCTTCTGGACGCGGTCCGATTCCTTGCGGTGATCGTCCTCGCCGATATCGCCGTCCTTTTCCGCCTTCTTCAGATAGTCCATGCCGTCGCGGCGCACGTGCCGGACGGCGACGCGGGCGTTCTCGGCATAACCATGCGAAATCTTGACCAGTTCCTTGCGGCGCTGTTCGTTCAGCTCCGGCAACGGAATGCGCAGATTGGTGCCGTCGACGATCGGATTGAAACCGAGATTGGCTTCGCGAATGGCGCGATCGACCGCGCCGACCATCGACTTGTCCCACACCGAGACCGAGATCATGCGCGGCTCCGGCACCGAGACGGTCGCCACCTGGTTGATGGGCATCGCCGAACCGTAGGCCTGCACATTGACGGCGTCGAGCAGGTTGGAGGACGCGCGCCCGGTGCGCAGCGAAGCAAGATCGTGCTTGAAGGCGGCAATCGCCCCATCCATGCGCCGCGTCAGATCGTTATAATCGCCACTCATAGTCGTCTCCCCGGCCCGCTGTCCGAACCACTTGCATCAGGGCGAGGCCCTGTTCTCACTTGTCGGCTACCACCGTGCAGTGGCCGCCACCCTTCAGTATCTCGCCGAAACCGCCCTTTTCGTGGATCGAGTAGACGATTATCGGAATGTTGTTTTCGCGCGCAAGCGCAATTGCGGCCGTATCCATGATGGAAAGGCCACGATTGATGACTTCGGCATGGGTAATGCGGTCGAAACGGGTCGCGGTGGGGTCCTTCTTGGGGTCCGCCGAATAGACGCCGTCCACCTGGGTGCCCTTGAACAGCGCATCCGCGCCGATTTCGGCCGCGCGCAATGCCGCAGCCGAATCGGTGGTGAAGAAGGGATTGCCGGTGCCGCCGGCAAAGATCACCACCTTGCCCTGGTTCATGTAGGCAGTGGCCTGGCGCTGCGAGAAGCTCTCGCACAGCTCCGGCATGGCGATGGCCGACAGCACGACGGCATCGACGCCGATCTTGATGAGCGAGGTGCGCAGCGCCAGCGAGTTGATGACGGTGGCGAGCATGCCCATGTGGTCGCCGGTGACCCGGTCGCCGCCCTTGGAAGCCACGGCAACGCCGCGGAAGATGTTGCCGCCGCCGATGACGACGCCGACCTCGACGCCGAGTGTGCGCGCCTCGGCGATATCGGAGGCGATGCGGTCGACGACCGAGACGTCGATGCCGAAATGCTGTTCGCCCATCAGCGCCTCGCCCGACGCTTTCAACAGGACACGTCGGTAGAGCGGTTTGGCTGTCATCGGGTCCCCTAGGATCGCGGAGCGGGATGGTCTCAGGTGAAACCCGGCTCTTTCCCGCGTCTGTTTTGCAATGTGGAGACCGGATACACGAAGGGCGCCGCCATGTCACGCGGCGCCCTGCCCTTAATGCCCGTTCTCCTCAACTGACGCCGGCAAACGTTCCCCGCATCAACAGATCCGGATAATAACCGGCAGGTTTGTCGCCGACCGCCGCGCCCCCGGTGATGCCGCCCTGAATCTCGGGACCGAAGAAGGAGTACGGAAACGGCGTGGCGGGACGGCTCGCGGCATCCAGCCGCAGGCGCAATTCGGCCGGGATTTCGAAGTCCAGCGCGCCGAGATTGTCCTTCAATTGTTCCAGCCTGGTCGCACCGATGATGGTCGAGGCGACGCCCGGCTGGGTCGCCACCCAGTTGAGCGCCACTTGCGCCATGCTTTTGCCGAGCGTTGCCGAAACCTGTTCGAGTTCGGCGACGATCGCCCAGTTGCGGTCGTTGAACTTCTGGAACCCAGGATTGGCCGTACCGCGCACCGTTTCGAGCCGACCGCTTGCCTTGCCCGCATCGCCGCTGCGGTATTTTCCGCTGAGCAGTCCGCTGGCCAGCGGACTCCACACCATGATGCCGGCGCCATGGCGGGTGCCGAACGGCACGAATTCGTGCTCGATGTTGCGCTCGGCCAGGGAATATTCGAGCTGCAGCGCCGAAACCGGCTCGTAGCCGCGGAATTCCGCCACCGCCTGGGCGCGGCTGGCATACCAGGCCGGCACGTCGGACAGGCCGACATGGCGAACCTTGCCGGCCCGCACCAGATCGTCCAGCGTGCGCATCACCTCCTCCGGCGGCGTCAGCCGGTCCCAGCAATGCAGGATGTAGAGGTCGACATAGTCGGTGCCGAGCCGCTTCAGCGAACCGTCGAGCGCCCGCATGATGTTCTTGCGGCCGTTGCCGCCGCTGTTGGGCTCGGGGCCTTCCAGGTTCATGGTGAACTTGGTGGAGATGACGGCGCGATCGCGCAGCCCTCGCTCGGCAATGAATTCGCCGAGCCAGGTTTCGGAGGTGCCGCCGGTATAGGCGTCCGCCGTGTCGAAGAAATTGCCGCCGGCCTCGACATAGGCGTCGAACAGGGCCCGCGCGGTCGCCTTCTCCGTGCCCCAGCCCCATTCAGTGCCGAAGGTCATGGTGCCGAGCGCCAGCCGGCTGACGCGCAGGCCGCTGTTGCCCAGCGTGTAATAGGTCGTGGTCATGATGGTCTCTCTCGAAATTCGGTTGGTTGCAGGTCCGGGCGTGCGGTCGGGTCAGCGGCCGGGCGTGGTTTTCACCCAGTCGCTGCCGCGTTCATGGGTCTTGTGGAAAGCGAAGGCATCGACCTTCCAGCCGTCGCCGCTGCGCACCATCTGATGCGTGTAGGTGCCCCACACTTCCCACAAGGGATCGCCATTGCCTTCCATGCGGTTCCAGGCGTAGCCGTTGGATTGCACGGTGGCGCGGTCGCCTTCAACGGTGACTTCGTGGTTGGTGCGCAGGTGCAGGCTGGTCTTGCTGCCCTTCAGATTGCCGGCCCAGCCGGCGATCAGGTCATCGGCGGGGATGGTGCTTTCGGGCTGGCCGCTGAGCGAGGAGAAATCGACCCGCACCCGGTCGGCGAAATAGCCGCGTGCACGCTTCCAGTCCTGCGCGTCGACGGCGCGGTCGATATGGTCGGCGATGCGGATCAGTGCCCGCTCCTCAGCAAGCACCCGCAGATCCGGGCTCGAAGGATTGGCCGAGGCGGCAATGCCGCCGGCTTCGGGAGCAGTAGCGACAGCGGCGTAGAGCGCAAGGCGCGTCAGGGTTTTCATGGTCTTTCCTCTCATCTGCATGGAATGGATGTTGAGCGACCTGTAGCGGCCCGTCGGTATCGTGGGCGCTGGTCGGTTGAAGGTTGTTGGTCAGTGCTTGGGTCTCGGGCCCGGAGCCGGGCGGTGGACGGCAAGGCTCAGAAGACGCCGCCGCCGGCGCCGACATTCTGCCCGCTGACCCAGCGCGCCGCGTCGCTGGCGAGGAAAGCAGCAACCTCGGCGACTTCCTGCGGGCTGCCGATGCGGTCGAATGGCGACATGCCGGCGGCAACCGCGCGATCCCGATCCGGCAAAAGCTCGGTGTCGGTGAAACCGGGGGAAATGGCGTTCACGGTGATGTTGCGCGGGCCGAGTTCGCGCGAAAGTACCCGCACGAACTGCTCGACCGCGCCTTTGCTGCCGAGATAAAGCGACGTCTGGCCGAAAAACATTTTGGTGCCGCCGGTGGAGGTGACGACGATGTGCCCGCCATCACGTACCCGCCGCGCCGCTTCCTGGAGGACGAAGAAGACGCCCTTGGTGTTGGTGTCGAAGACCCGGTCGTAATCCTCTTCGGTGCAATCGACGATGGACTTGATCACAGCAGTCGCCGCATTGGCCACGACGATGTCGGGCCGCTCGAATGCCGCTTCGGCCTCATCGAACAGGCGCCGGATGTCGGCCGGGCTTGCCATGTCGGCCTGGATCGCGATCGCGCTTCCGCCCCGTGCCTTGATGCCGTCGACGACTTCCCGCGCCCGGCTTTCGTTCTCGAGATAGTTGATGACGACGGCCGCGCCGCCCTCGGCCAGCCGCTCCGCGATGGCGCGGCCGATGCCGCGCGAACTTCCCGTCACCAGGGCGGTTTTTCCCTTGAATTGCATGGACATGACTTGCTCCTGCCTGATGTTCATGCAGGGAAGATGGAGCCCGGACGGCCATTTGATAATGTTGCTTTATCCGCATGCACTATGCGATATCGTTCATGAATGGATCGCGACCTGCTCAGCCACCTGCCCGTCATCATCGCCGTCGCCCGGCGCGGCGGTTTCGCTCCGGCCGCCGCCGCGCTCGGCATGAGCCCTTCGGCGGTGAGCCATGCCGTGCGGCTGGTCGAGGAGCGCATCGGTCAACCGCTTTTTGCCCGCACCACGCGCTCCGTCGCGCTGACGGAAGCCGGCCACGCGCTGCTCGCCACCGCCGGCCCGGCCCTTGACGACATCGCCGAGCGCCTGGAGCGCATCCGCGCCGTGAAAGGCCGTGTCGGCGGGCTTTTGCGCATCAACACCTCGCGCGTGGCGCTGACCATGGCGCTGATGCCGGTGCTGTCCGCCATGGCCGAACGCTATCCGGACGTGACCGTCGAGATCTTCACCGACGAGCGGCTGACCGACATTGTCGGCGAAGGTTTCGATGCGGGTGTGCGGCTGGGCGAGATGATCGCGCAGGACATGGTAACGGTGCGGCTGACGCCGCCGTTCCGCACGGCAATCGTCGCCTCGCCTGCCTATATCGGCCGCCACGGCAAACCGCGCAGCGCCGACGACCTCGCCAATCACAACTGCGTCGGCTACCGGCTGCTGCGCTCGGGCGCGCTCTATCGCTGGGATCTGATGGTGGACGGCAAGGATGTGAGCGTGGCCACGCGCGGCACGGCCGTAGTCACCGAACAGATGTCGGCCCGCGATCTCGCCGTTGCCGGCGTCGGGCTGGTCTACGGGCTGGAGCCGCTGATGCGCCCCGATATCGAGGCTGGCCGGCTGATCGAGGTTTTACGGGAAACCTCCGTCGAGGAGCCGGGGCTGTTCCTCTATTTCCCACGCCGCGCGGCGATGGCGCCGAAACTGCGCGCCTTCATCGACACCGCACAAGAAATCGGCCGGGCATCCTCGCGGACACCCGGCCGATCAATGGCTTAGAAGCAAAGCTTCCAGAGATTACTTCTTGACCGCTGCCGCGACTTCGGCGGCGAAATCGGTCTCTTCCTTCTCGATGCCTTCGCCGAGTGCAAAGCGCAGATAGGCGGTGATCTTCGCCGGCGCGCCGATTTCCTTCTCGGCTTCCTTCAGCGCCTGCTCGACAGTGACGTCGGGGTTCAGCACGAAGGCCTGCTTGAGCAGCACGACTTCCTCGTAGAACTTGCGCAGGCGGCCTTCGACCATCTTCTCGATGATGTTTTCCGGCTTGCCCGAAGCGCGCGCCTGGTCGGAGAAGATCGCCTTCTCGCGCTCGATGGCGGCCGGGTCGAGGGCGTCGATGTCGAGCGACTGCGGGTTGGTGGCCGCGACATGCATGGCAACCTGACGGGCAAAGGCGCTGGCCTTGTGCGCGTCGCCGGCGGTCTCGATGGCGACCAGAACGCCTAGCTTGCCGAGATTGTCGGCAACGGCGTTGTGGATGTAGGTGGCGACCGCACCCTGCGAGACGGTCAGCTTGTCGGAACGACGGAAGCCGAGGTTTTCGCCGATGGTGCCGACCGCGTCCTTGATCGTGTCGGTGACGCTCTTGTCGGAGCCCGGATATTTGGCATTGGCGACGGCTTCGGTCTTGCCATAGGCCAGCGCGACCTTGGAGACGTTGGCGACGATCTGCTGGAAGGCGTCGTTGCGCGCCACGAAATCGGTCTCGGAATTGACTTCGACGACCGCGGCTTCGCGCACGCCGGCGTCGACACCGATCAGGCCTTCAGCCGCGGTGCGGCCGGCCTTCTTGTCGGCCTTGGCAATGCCCTTCTTGCGCAGCCAGTCGACCGCCGCTTCCATATCGCCGTTGGTCTCGGCCAGGGCCGCCTTGCAGTCCATCATGCCCGCGCCGGTGAGGTCGCGCAGTTCTTTGACCTGTGCTGCTGAAATGCTCATTGTCGCCTCTTTGTTTCGCAATAGGGCTGGCGCACCATCGAACTTTCGATGATGCGCCGCATTCAAGCGCTTAACGCGCCAAGATATGAAATTGATGAAGGCCTGAAGCGGCCTTCCTGCTTAGGCTTCCGGGGTTTCGCCGGCCGGGGTCTCGCCGAGAGCCGGCTCGACCGGAGCTTCCGCCGAAGCGCCGACGTCGACGCCGAGCGCGCCCTGCTGACGGGCGATGCCGTCGATGGCAGCCTTGGCGATCAAGTCGCAATAGAGCTGGATCGCGCGGGCGGCGTCGTCATTGCCGGGGATCGGGAAGTCGATCTTGTCCGGATCGCAGTTCGAATCGATGATGGCGACGACCGGAATGCCGAGGCGCTTGGCCTCGAGAATCGCGTTCGCTTCCTTGTTGGTGTCGATCACGAACATCAGATCCGGGGTCGAGCCCATGTCCTTGATGCCGCCGAGAGCCTTGTTGAGCTTCTCGCGCTCACGGTCGAGGTTCAGGCGCTCCTTCTTGGTGAAGCCCTGGGCTTCGCCGCCGGAGAGCAGGTCGTCGAGCTTGCGCAGACGCTGGATCGAGTTCGAGATCGTCTTCCAGTTGGTCAGCATGCCGCCGAGCCAACGCGAGTTGACGTAATACTGGGCCGAACGCTGGGCCGCATCGGCAACGATGTCCGAAGCCTGGCGCTTGGTGCCGACGAACAGCACACGGCCGCCGCGGGCGACGGTGTCGGAAACCTGCTTGAGCGCCTGGTGCAGCAGCGGCACCGTCTGCGACAGGTCGATGATGTGGACGTTGTTGCGGGCGCCGTAGATGTAGGGCGCCATCTTCGGGTTCCAGCGGTGGGTCTGGTGGCCGAAGTGAGCACCAGCTTCGAGAAGCTGACGCATGCTGAAATCTGGCAGAGCCATTCTTTTAGTTCCTTTCCGGTTGACCTCCACGGGCATTTGACGGTTTTGGGAAAACCGGATCGAAAGCATGTCGCTTTTCGGGGTTCGCCTTGACCGCCACCGGAGGTTTCAGCCGGATTTCTCCCGGACAGACACCAAAACCCGTGTGTGGAATGGTCGCGCCTATAACCGTGTTGCAGCGCAAAAGCAAGCGATAGCGCCAAAAACCGGCCATGTGCCGGCGACGGCATTGGCGCAACAGTTCGCGCTTGGCAAAAACGTACACGAAACCTGCATTAGCCGGCCCTGAAATCAAATCCCGCATGAATTTTGATTCTATTGGCTATTTCACCATCTCAAGGACGGGTTTCTGCCGACATTCTACAGATGCGCATGGGTCCGGCCGGCGCCGTAGAAGACCCCGATCCCGATCGACGTGCTGTTCGCCTTCATCTCAACGCGCGGCGATCAATGCTCCGGTGCCGATCATGGCGCCGCCGGCCACGCGGTTCATCAGCCGCATGCGCGACGGCACCCGGAACCAGCGCGAGGCGCGCCCGGACAAGGCCGCGTAAAAGCCCATGGTGAGGATGTTGACCGAGATCACCACGGCCACGACCAGAACGCCGTCGGCGAAGGTCATGGTGTTGAGGTTGAGGATCAGCGGCATGATCGAGGCATGGAACAGGATAGCCTTGGGATTGCCGAGCGCGATGGACGCGCCGAGGAAGAAGGAGCGCGCAAACCGCGTCTCCCCCTTGCCGCTTTCGTCGGCGCTGGCAGCCGCCGCTCGCCACATCCTGATGCCGAGATAGACCAGATAGGCCGCGCCCGCATATTTAACGACGAGAAAAACCCATTCGAAGGTCTGCGCCAAGGCGACCAGGCCAAGCAAAGCCAGCGTAACCAGCACAGCATCGCCTGCCGCCACGCCGAGACCGGTCGTGAAAGCGCGCATGAAGCCGCGCGTAACGCCATTGGTGATGACGGCGAACATCGCCGGACCGGGCGTCATCGCCGCCAGCGTGGCGGCCATGCAATAGGCAAGCAATGCTGTCGGCGTCATTTTCTCACCTTCCCGTTCCTGATCCGCACGCGCCGGAAAATCGCGACGATCTCCTCGCGGCTGCACTCGACGGCGCCGAGACGGACGGCGCGATCGCGTTCGAAGCCAGTAATATCGTAGTGTGGAGCCGATGTCTTGGGCGGCCCCTGATAGGACGAGCGTTTGACGCCGAGCTCGGCGGCGAACCGGTGCAGTTCGTCGGTATCGTCGGCCATGAGATGGCACCAGCGGTGCCCTGCCCACTTCCATATCGCCGCATCGACATAGACAGCCATGAGCCGGCCGCGACGCCCGCTACTGGTTGCAGGGCTTCTGAGCCGGCAGATCGAACAGCGACAGGTTGACGAGCTTGCCGGTCATCGAGAAGTCGCCGTAATCCATCGTCAGGTCGCGCGTCAGGCCGTTTTCATGCAGCTTGAAGGAGATGCGGTATTCCGGCAGCTCCTCGCCGCTCTCCTTGTTGGTCTCGTCGAAATAGGCAATGTCGACGGGCCAGTATTTGTCCTTGGCGAAGCTGGCGAGCGCCGGCCGCTCCGGATCGTCGGTTGCAACGGTCGACGGCTTTCCGACCACCACGGTCGTGGTCATCACCTTGTCGGCGGCATCGGAACCGTCGAACAGGTTGGTTTCATAGAAGGTTTCGCCCTTCTCGGCCTTGCCGATCAATTCCACCAGATGCTGGGTCGGAAACTGGGTGAGTTTCAGTTCCAGCGTCTTCTTGTCCGGCCTGTCGAGCTCGACCTTGAGGTCCTTGGCTTCCTTGGTGGCGGTACCCTTCACTTCCTTGTCGAGGTTCTGGTCGACAAAGGATTTCGTCACGAAGGAGAAGGTCTTGCCCTGCGCGTCCTCGAAGGTGGTCGTCTGCTGGTCGGTCAGCCTGGTGTTGTCGTTCGTCGCGATCTGCGTGACGAAGCGGAACTTCACCGTATAGCCTTCGCAGGGCGAGCCGTTGAATTCATAGACCATGCGGCCGGACAGCCCGGTGATGCCGGACCGGTCGGAAGCCTTGTTCAGCGCCAGGTCATAGACGGCGCGGTGCGGCTGCAGCGTTGGCACGGCGAAGGCAGGCACCGCCGGCAGCACTGCGGAGAGCAGAAGGGCACTCTGGAAAAGGCGCGTGACGCGCATGGGCGGCTCCGGTCGGCGCGGCTGACGGCATGCCGCACGAAAGATGATCGACATCGAAAAAAGTCGTGGCGGAAGCGTGTCAAACATTGCAGGTTCGACCCAGCCGACGCCGGCACGTTCAAGCAATAAGGAATTACCATGGGCGAAACAATCGAAAAGCGGCTAAGCGAACTCGGCATCACCCTGCCGGCCGCCGCTGCACCCGCCGCCAACTACGTTCCGTTCGCGCGTTCCGGCAATCTTCTGCTCACCGCCGGCCAGTTGCCATTGAAGGATGGCAAGCTGGTCGCCACCGGACTGCTCGGCCGCGACGTCGATGTCGCCACCGGCAAGGAAGCCGCCAAATATTGCGCGGTCAACATTTTGGCGCAGGCCAAGGCCGCGCTCGGCGACCTCGAAAAAATCCGCCGCATCGTCAAGATCACGGTCTTCGTCGCCTCGACGCCGGATTTCGTCGAACAGCACCTCGTTGCCAATGGCGCTTCCGATCTTCTGGCGGCTGTCCTCGGCGACAAGGGCAAGCACGCACGCTCGGCCGTGGGCAGCGCCTCGCTGCCGCTCAACGCCCCGGTCGAAATCGAAGCGATCCTGGAAGTCGAGTAAGCCGGGCCCATCATGACCGACATTTCCTGGCTGACCGCCCGTCCGATCGCGCATCGCGGCTTTCACGATCTCAACAACAAGCGTTGGGAGAACACGCTTTCCGCCTTCTCCGCCGCCATCGAGCGCGGTTATGCGATCGAATGCGACGTGCATCTCAGCGCCGACGGCGTGCCGATCGTCATCCACGACGACGATCTGCGCCGGCTGACCGGCACCGAAGGCTTCGTCTGGCAGCGCACCGCCGCCGAGATGGCACAATTGCGCATCGGTGGCACCGGCGACCATCCGCCGACGCTGAAGGAAATGCTCGATCTCGTCGACGGCCGCGTGCCGCTGGTGGTCGAGATCAAGGGCGTTCCCGGTCACGATGCCGGTCTGGTCAAGGCGGTCGGGCGCCTGCTCAAGCGTTATGACGGCCAGGTTGCCATCATGTCGTTCGACCACTGGCTGATCCGTGAATTCTCGACCGAGGCGCCCGGCATTCCCGGCGGTTTGACCGCTTACGGCACCGGCAACCACGAAATCGAGGCGCATTTTGCCATGCTGGCGCACGGCATCGCCTTCACTTCCTATGCCGCCGGAGACCTGCCGAACCGCTTCGTCTCCTTCGTGCGCGGAAAACTGGCGATGCCGGTGATCACCTGGACCATCCGCGACCAGCCGGCCATCGATCTGACCTTCAAATATGCCGACCAGATGACGTTCGAGGGTTTCGAACCCGATCCCGTCCGCATCGCTTGATGGCATCTTGCACCCGGCCCGATGGACCATAAGTAACAGGCCATGGACCAGGGCAACGACGCGGGCGAACACAATGAGGCGGGCTATGCCGTGCGCATAGCCGCCGGCATCAACGCCTTCACCCGCGACGAATGGAACGGTTTTTTCGGCACAACCAGAACATCGAAAGCCGGCTATAACCCTTTCGTTTCCTTCGATTTCCTGAGTGCTTTGGAAGAATCCGGCTGCGCCGTGCCGCGCACCGGCTGGCAGGGCCATCACCTGCGCCTGGAAGCCGACGGCAAGCTGCTGGGCGCGGTGCCCTGCTACGCAAAATCGCACAGCCAGGGTGAATATGTCTTCGATCATGGCTGGGCCGACGCGTTCGAACGCGCCGGCGGCCACTATTATCCCAAGCTGCAATGCTCGGTGCCGTTCACGCCGGCCACCGGCCCTCGTTTGCTGGTCTCGCATGGCGAGGATGCAGGCACCGTAAAAGCCGGGCTGGCGGCGGGATTGAAGCTCGTTACCGAGCAGCTCGGCGTGTCGTCGGCCCATGTCACTTTCGCCGGCGAAGACGATGTCGCAACGCTGGAAGCCGCCGGTTTCCTGCATCGCACCGACCAGCAGTTCCATTTCTTCAACGAAGGATATGGCTGCTACGACGACTTCCTGGCCACGCTGGCGTCACGTAAGCGCAAGGCACTGAAGAAGGAGCGCCGCGAAGCGCTGGGTAACGGCATCACCATCGAGCGGCTGACGGGCAAGGACATCACCGAACGCGCCTGGGACGATTTCTTCGCCTTCTACATGGATACCGGCGGGCGCAAATGGGGCCGTCCCTATCTCAACCGCCGCTTTTTCTCGCTGATCGGCGAACGCATGGCAGACGACATCCTGCTGGTGATGGCCAAACGCAATGGCCGCTACATCGCCGGCGCGATCAACTTCATCGGCTCCGACACGCTTTATGGGCGCAACTGGGGCTGTATCGAGGACCATCCCTTCCTGCATTTCGAGGTCTGCTACCATCAGGCCATCGACTTCGCGATCGAACGCAAGCTGAAGGTGGTCGAGGCCGGCGCGCAAGGCGAGCACAAGCTGGCCCGCGGCTACCGGCCGGTGACGGTTCATTCGGCGCACTACATCGCCCATCCGGGCCTGCGGCGCGCGGTGGCCGACTATCTGGCGCGCGAGCGCCGTGAAGTGGCGGCGATGGGCGATTATCTCGACGACCACACACCATTCCGCAAAAGCGAGCCGGTGGCGGATTAAATCGCGTAGACGGCTAAGTCACTCTCATTACGTCATTCCGGGTTCCGCTGCGCGGCCCCGGAATGACGTAAATCGGGGCCGATCGCGCCTTATGTGGACCCTAACCGTTCACACGTCCTAGTGGACGAGCGTCTTGGAAAACAGATTGATCACCACTACGCCTGCCATGATCAGCCCCATGCCGATCACGGCCGGCAGATCGAGCGCCTGGCGAAACCAGATCCAGCCGATGGCGGTGATGAGCACGATGCCGGCCGCGCACCACAGCGCATAGACAATGCCGACCGGCATGGTGCGCAAAGGCAGCGACAGGAAATAGAAGGCGAAGGCATATCCCGTCACCACGACTAGCGACGGCCCGAGCCGGGTGAACCCTTGCGTCTCCTTGAGCGCGGTGGTGGCAACCACCTCGAACAGGATCGCGACGATGAGGTAGAGATAGTTTCGCAGCATCTTTTCCGGTGCCTGATTTCGTGCAACGACGCATAGACTAGTGAAGCTTCGACGCCGACATTTGCCCAAACCATCGTCCCAGTGGGATACAAATGTCGGAATCCAACCACCGGCCGTAAAAACAGCACGAGAGGCATGTCATGAGCTATGACGATACCAACATCTTCGCCAAGCTGCTGCGCGGCGAAATCCCTTCGCATCGCGTCTATGAGGACGATGCGGTCATCGCCTTCATGGATGTCATGCCGCAGGGGGTAGGCCATACGCTGGTGGTGCCGCGCGCGCCATCGCGCAACCTGCTCGACGCCGATCCGGCGACGCTCGCCCCCCTCTTCGCCGTCACCCAGAAGATCGCCCATGCCGTGAAAAAGGCTTTCGCAGCCGACGGCGTAACCGTCATGCAGTTCAACGAGCCGGCTTCGGGCCAGACCGTCTACCACCTGCATGTTCATGTCGTCCCCCGCTTCGAAGGCGTGCCGTTGAAGCCGCATACCGGAGGAATGGAGAAGCCCGAGGTGTTGGCGGCTAACGCGGAGAAGATCAAGGCGGCGCTGGCGGGCTGACCCGCCGGCGCAACGGGTCAGAGAGGCAGATAGAGGCCCAGCGCCAGCACCATTTCGGCCGTCAAAATGCCCACGACCATGCGCTTGCCGGAGGCGAGGTAGACGGCGAAACCGAGGGCGGCAGCCGCGACGCGCAAGATCGCCGGGGTATGAGCCAGCGCTCCGCCCGGAAAGACAATCAGATTGCCGATGACGGCGGCCACCAGCGCCGTCGCCATTGTGCGGACCAGCACCAGGAGATCGGAATCCTCGGAGAGCCTGCCGCCGAGATAGACACCGAGGAAGCGCCAGAAATCCGTTGCCGCGAAACCGGCGACGAGGATGAACAGATAGGGCCACCACCAGGCATTGTTGCCGAAAAAGCTCATGCGGCGCGCGCCTTGCGCCGCCACCGATGCCAGCCATAAGCCGCCGTGCCACCGACCAGTCCGGCCGCCAGGAGATCCAGTTTCGGCACCAGGACATGGAAGAGCGGCCCGAGACCGAGGCCGAGAACCATGGCGAGATGCCCTGCCCGCTCGCGCGCCGAGCCCCATAGCGAGGTCAGGAAATACATCGGTGTCAGCAAAAGCAGCATCGCCGATACGGTCGACGGGAGCCTGTCCGCCACGGCATAGACGGTGGCGACCACGATCATGTTCGTCAAAACCAGCGTGCTGCCGAGCCCGGCGTAATAGGTCGCGCGCATGTCGCGCGGAATATGCCTCAGGCGTTCCATCGCCAGCACCCAGGAGGTAACAGCGACAAAATGCGAAAGCAGATAAAGCACCCACGGCCGGGTTTTGTCGGCGCGCATCTCGGGCAAAAGCGCCATCACCATCGGCATCAGGCGTATGGCCGACAAAGTCACGGCGAGCATCGCCGCCGGCAGGATCGCTCCGGACACAATGGCGCCCACCAGCACGACCATGGACGGCAATGCCCAGACGATGCCTGTCATGAACACGGCCTGCGCCGCCGTCACGCCCGCATCCTTCGCCAGGGCTGCGAAACCGACGAAAGAGCTGACGAGGATCAGACCAGGAAGCGAGAACGCGCCGCGCATGCCTTTCAGATACCAGGCCCTTCGCCGGTATATGGAGCGGTGCGTGGTTTGGTCTGGCATCGGCCTTCGCGACTAGCACAGGCCCGGTGGCGGCGCAAAGCTGGCCAGTAGGTCCAGACATGTGGTCGGGGTGGATTCGCGACATCGATCCGCCAATAAAAAAGCCCCGTTGCCGGGGCTTTTTTCATTGATGTGGCTTGGGCAAATCAGCCCTTGCGCGGAAGTTGCGGCACAAGGCTGCGCTTGCCGCCGTCCTTGCCCTTCGGCTCCGGCTTTGCCGTCGCTGCCTTCTTGGCAACCGCCTTCTTGGCCGGCGCCTTGCGCGGCTTCGGCGTCTCTTCTTCCTCCGGCTCCTTCTTCGGCTTGACCGGCGCCTCGTCGGCGAGCGTTTCAAGCTTCAGACCGGTCTCGCCGGTTTCCTTCTTCTCGACGGTGACGCGCACCGTGCCGCCATGCTTGAGCTTACCGAACAACACCTCGTCAGCCAGCGGCTTCTTGATGTGCTCCTGGATGACACGGCCAAGCGGACGCGCACCCATGCGTTCGTCGTAACCCTTTTCGGCCAGCCAGGCGATCGCCTCGGGCGACAGGTCGAAGGTGACGCCACGCTCGGAAAGCTGGGCTTCGAGCTGCATGACGAACTTCTGCACGACCTGATGCACCACCGGCACCGGCAGCGAGCCGAACGGGATGATGGCATCGAGGCGGTTGCGGAATTCCGGCGTGAACAGCCGGTTGATCGCCTCGACGTCGTCACCTTCGCGCTTGGTCGAGCCGAAGCCGATCGCCGCCCGCTGCGCATCCGACGCGCCCGCATTGGTGGTCATGATCAGGATGACATTGCGGAAGTCGATCGACTTGCCGTTATGGTCGGTCAGCTTGCCGTGGTCCATCACCTGCAACAGGATGTTGAACAGGTCCGGATGCGCCTTTTCGACTTCGTCGAGCAAGAGCACGCAGTGCGGATGCTGGTCGACGCCGTCGGTCAGGAGACCGCCCTGGTCGAAGCCGACATAGCCGGGAGGCGCGCCGATCAGCCGCGAGACGGTGTGGCGTTCCATATATTCCGACATGTCGAAGCGCAGCAGTTCGACGCCGAGCGAGGCGGCGAGCTGCTTGGCGACCTCGGTCTTGCCGACGCCGGTCGGGCCCGAGAACAGGTAGGAGCCGATCGGCTTCTCCGGTTCGCGCAGGCCGGCACGCGCCAGCTTGATCGCCGAGGTCAAGGCGGTGATCGCTGTATCCTGGCCGTAAACGACACGCTTCAGCTCGACATCAAGGCCGGCCAGAACCTTCTCGTCGTCGGCCGAGACGGTTTTTGGCGGAATGCGCGCCATCGTGGCGATGGTCTGCTCGATCTCCTTGATGCCGATCGTCTTCTTGCGCTTCGGCTCGGGCAGCAACATCTGCGAGGCGCCGGTCTCGTCGATGACGTCGATCGCCTTGTCCGGCAGCTTGCGGTCGTTGATGTAGCGGGCCGAAAGCTCAACCGACGCCTTGATCGCCTCAGCGGTGTACTTGACCTTGTGGAACTCCTCGAAATAGGGCTTGAGGCCCTTCATGATCTCGATGGCGTCCTCGACGGTCGGCTCGTTGACGTCGATCTTCTGGAAGCGCCGCACCAGCGCGCGGTCCTTTTCGAAGAACTGGCGGAACTCCTTGTAAGTCGTTGAGCCGATGCAACGAATCGCTCCCGACGAAAGCGCGGGCTTCAACAGGTTCGAGGCGTCCATCGCCCCGCCCGAAGTGGCGCCTGCGCCAATCACGGTATGGATCTCGTCGATGAACAGGATCGCACCGGGATAATCCTCGAGCTCCTTGACGACCTGCTTCAGACGCTCCTCGAAATCGCCGCGATAGCGCGTGCCGGCCAAAAGCGTGCCCATGTCGAGCGCGAAGATGGTGGCGTCCGCCAGCACTTCCGGCACATCGCCTTCAACGATGCGCTTGGCCAGGCCCTCCGCGATCGCCGTCTTGCCGACGCCGGGGTCGCCGACATAGAGCGGATTGTTCTTGGAGCGGCGGCACAGCACCTGGATGGTGCGGTTGATCTCCGGCGCGCGGCCGATGAGCGGATCGATACGCCCGGCCTTGGCCTTGTTGTTGAGGTTGACGCAATAGGCAGTCAGCGCGTCCTGCTGCTTCTTCTTGCCGCTTTCTTCCTGCTGCTCGGCGCCGCCGCTGCCACCACCTTGCTCATCCTCGGCGCCGCGTGGCGTGCGGCCCTCCGACGCGCCGGGGCGCTTGGCGATGCCATGCGAGATGTAGTTGACCGCGTCGTAGCGGGTCATCTGCTGTTCCTGCAGGAAATAGGCGGCATGGCTCTCGCGCTCGGCGAAGATCGCGACGAGTACGTTGGCGCCGGAAACTTCCTCGCGGCCGGACGATTGCACGTGGATGACGGCGCGCTGGATGACGCGCTGGAACCCTGCCGTCGGCTTGGAATCCTCGTCATATCCGGTGACGAGATTGTCGAGTTCGGTGTCGATGTAGGTCAAAACTGTCTGTTTCAACTCGTCCAGATCGACATTGCAGGCGCGCATGACCGCGGCCGCCTCGTTGTCGTCGATCAGGGCAAGCAGAAGATGTTCGAGCGTCGCATATTCATGGTGACGTTCGTTGGCGAAGGTCAGCGCCTGATGAAGCGCCTTTTCCAGGCCCTGGGAGAAAGCCGGCATGTTACCTCACTTCTTCTCCATCACGCATTGCAGCGGATGTTGGTTCTGTCGGGCGAAGTCCATGACCTGAGACACCTTGGTCTCGGCCACTTCGTAGGTATAGACCCCGCACTCGCCCACGCCGTGATTGTGGACATGGAGCATGATGCGCGTGGCAGCCTCGCGGTCCTTCTGGAAGAAACGCTCCAGAACGTGGACCACGAACTCCATCGGGGTGTAGTCGTCGTTGAGGATCAGAACCCGATAGAGGCTGGGCTTCTTGGTCTTGGTTTTGGTGCGCGTGATAACGGCTGTGCCGCGACCGACACCATTGCCGTCGCTGCCGTTCTGCATCCGCGCCACATCTGTTGTGGCAGTCTTACCGGTGGTCACGTATTTCTGCCTCTGGATCGAATCCCCGTACGAACCCGACATGTAGGGTATCGATGCAGGATTTTAAGCCCTTCTGGTTAGCTGACAATATGGCTAGGTCCTCAATCAGCGCCGTTTTTTGCAATCGTGAATTGGTCGCAGGCATGCGCATAAAAAAAACCCGGCCGCGCAGAGGCAGCCGGGCTCGTTGGGCGGGTATCCGAACCCGCAAACCGGAAGATGACGATGTTTACTTCGCCTGCGCGACGGCCGATTCGAACGGCTTGTAGGCGTCCTTGGCGAGATCGGCGTAGAGTTCGCTGATCTTGGTGGCCTCGGCGACGAAAGCCTCATAGGCGTTCTTCACATAGTCGGCCTGGATCTCGACGGCGCTTTCCAGCGACTTGGCCGAAAACAGCTTTTCGACATGGGCGGCGCCATTTTCGAAGCTTTTCTTGGTGTATTCGGTCGCCTCAGTGGCGATCGCCTGAGCGCCCTTCGAAAGCGAAGCAAAGCTCTTCAGGCCGGTATCGGCGAATTCCTTGCTGTATTTGGTGAAATCCTCGTAGGTCTGGCTCATCGGGCATTCCTTTCACGGCGGATTGGTTGTGCGATGCGCAACTTCTATGTTGCAGCGCACAAAAAGTCAATCGCCAGCACCGTGCGCCACGGTTCCTAAAATCTGAATAAAGCTCGTCTCAACAGCCGCCAAAATGATGAACGGGACGGTTACCATAAACGGATTGGTAACGAGCCTTAAGTAATTTGACCGAATGCGGGGCCGGACCTTTGCCGGTCCCCTGGGGTGCAATCAAAATTCATCAAAGGAAGCAGCAGTGCGTCAGGCGTTCAAAGGCATCGTGTCCAATTCGGTCTCTCTTCTCAAAACTTCCATGGTGGCCACGCTCGCGCTGACATTCGCGGCGGCAAGCATCGCGCCTGCCATGGCGGCCCCCTCTTCGGCGATCGTGGTGGATGCCAAGACCGGCAAGACGCTCTACGCCAAGGACGCCAATGCGCGCCGCTATCCGGCGTCGCTGACCAAGATGATGACGCTGTACCTGACCTTCGAAGCACTCAAGGCCGGCCGCATCAGCAAGAATTCGCCGGTCGTCTTCTCGGCCAGGGCCGCGGCCGAACCGCCGACCAAGCTTGGCGTGCGCAAGGGTGGCTCCGTCACGGTCGAGACCGCCATCCTTTCCATGGTCACCAAATCGGCAAACGATTCCTCGACCGCGCTTGCCGAGATGCTGGGCGGCACGGAAGCCAATTTCGCCCGCATGATGACGTCCAAGGCGCGTGCGCTCGGCATGAAGGGCACGGTGTTCCGCAACGCCAACGGCTTGCCGGACCCCGGCCAGTTCACCACCGCTCAGGACATGGCCACCCTCGGCATGGCGCTGCGCGAACATTTCCCGCAGTATTATGGCTACTTCTCGACCCGGTCGTTCGCCTACGGCAAGCGCCAGATCAACGGCCACAATCGCCTGCTCGGCCGCATCAAGGGTGTTGACGGCATCAAGACCGGCTACACCCGCGCATCCGGGTTCAACCTGGTTTCCTCGGTCAATGACGGCAACCGCAAGCTAGTCGCGGTTGTGATGGGCGGCACCTCTGGCGCTTCGCGCGACAACCAGATGGCGAAGCTCATCCAGTCCTACCTGCCGGAATCGTCGACCCGTGGTTCCGGTCCGATCGTTGCGCGTGCATCGAACGACACTGCGGTTGCCGCGCTCTCCAACGCGCTGCTGCCCAAGAAGAACGCCCCGACGCCCGAGGAAAAGCCGGAGACCGTCGTAGCCTCCGCTGACGAAGCCGTGGCCGACGAGGAAGTCGCCGAGGACGCAGTGGTCGAGGAAGCCCCGGCCAAGCCGTCGCGCAAGGACAAGAAGGTGATCGCGGCGGCGGTACCCGTCACCGCGTCGGCAGCCTCTGCGCCGATCCCGGCCGAGCTTCCGGTCGTGCAGGCCTATGCCGCCGAAGAAACGCCGATCGACCGTCTGATGACCGCCTCGACCGCCGACAATTCGGCCGCGGCCAGCACCAGCGCCTCCGGTGCCTGGGCCGTGCAGATCGCGTCGGCGCCGCGCGAGGCCGATGCCAAGGCACAGCTCGACAAGGTCGCCAAACAGGCCGGCCGCGTGCTGGCCAAGGCCTCCGGCTTCACCGTCGCCTTCGACAAGGACGGCACCACCTATTATCGCGCCCGCTTCGGTTTCGAGACCAAGGAAGCGGCGTGGAAGGCCTGCAACGCATTGAAGCGGAAGAGCATCTCCTGCTTCGCAGTACAGCAGTGAGTGGATTTCTCCCGGAAACGTACCGAATCGAAGGAGTTCAGTGGTGATTGGAGAGCAGGACGTCCTTGGCTTCATTGATCCGCGCCGCCAGGAACGACGCGTTTCCGACATCGGGGTGCAGGCGCTGCATCAGGCGGCGGTGCGCCTTGCGGACATCCGTCGCGGCGGCGCCCGTTTCAAGACCAAGGATCTTGTAGGCCTCCTCCTTAGTCATGGCGCCCGGACCTGGCGCAATACGCAGCCCCTCGCCACGATACGTCTGCGTGTCGAGGCGCCAGACGGGAAATCGGCCGTCAAGATACGCCTCTAGCAACTGGCGGCTGTCGGCATCGACGGCCAGTTCGCGGTAGAGACGGCCCAGTTCCGTCAAATTCATCGCCCCCAGCATGCGCCCTTCGCTGAGGCCGGCAAGCACGAGACCTTCGAGCCGTCCCGTGTCGTGATCGAGTTCCATTTCCAGGGCAGCCGTCCGCACGATGGATTGGCGGGCGATCAGCGGCAGTGATTTGGCTTGCCTGCGCAGTAGCGCGTAGAGCCCGGCCGCGACGGCCAGAATGAGCAATCCCATCCCGGTGCGGCCAATAGCGAGAATTCCAGCGCCGGCGGCGCCCAGCCCCACCGGCAGGGCAATGCGGACATTGGCTGCAACGGCCCTGGGATCGGCGCGCAAAAACAGCCCCGCCATGCCCAGTACAGCAAGCAACACCGCAATCATCGCGATCGCAATCGCCATGGCCGACCACCTTGGTTAACTGCAGTGTAGCGCGATCCGGGCGCCGTACCAATATTCGACTAACGGTCGCGCGGCGGGATGCTTCCCGCGTGACCTTCAGAGCAATCCGAGTTCGGCGAGTTCCTGCCTGAGTTTTGGCGGCATCTCCGCCCAACCGACCCTGCCCTTGCCGAGATCGGCCGGCGCATCGGCGGGCTTCAGATAACGCCAGCCCTGGAAGGCGCGGCGCGGCTGCCATTCGGTACGCGTAACGATCGGATCAAGCACCAGATGGCAGCGGCCGATGCCCTCGGCGTCGGTGAACGGCCGGATTTCGGTGATCAGCTGCCGGCACTGCACGCTGCCCTTGATGACCCAGTAGAGCGATCCGCCGTCAACGATCTCGGCGGCGCGCGTCGGCACCATGCGCGTGGTATGATATTGCTCGACGGGCTCGCCGGCCCGCCGTCTCTCGTCGAGCCGGAAGACAATCCACTCCTCCAGATCCTCGACGCTGTCGCAGCCGACGCAAAGCTTGATGAGATTGAGAGACATGGCTGGAAGGTAGTACGCTGGCCGGCAGGGTCAACGGCCTGCGCGACTTCTCCACAATGCCAGGATAGGTGCGGTCAGCACTCCACAACGTTGACCGCGAGGCCGCCCAGGCTGGTTTCCTTGTATTTCTCGTTCATGTCGAGGCCGGTCTGACGCATGGTCTCGATGGCCGCGTCCAGCGGCACGAAATGCTTGCCGTCGCCTTTAATGGCGAGCGAGGCGGCTGTCACCGCCTTCACGGCGCCAAGCGCGTTGCGCTCGATGCATGGCACCTGCACCAAGCCTGCAACGGGATCGCAGGTCATGCCGAGATGGTGCTCGAGCGCGATCTCGGCCGCATTCTCCACCTGCTCGGGATTGCCGCCCATGACCGCGCAAAGCCCGGCGGCCGCCATCGCCGAGGCCGAACCCACCTCGCCCTGGCAACCGACCTCGGCCCCGGAGATCGAGGCATTCGACTTGATGATGCCGCCAATGGCCGCCGCGGTCAGCAGGAAATCGCGGATCGAGGCCTGATCGGCCTCGGGATGGAAATGCAGCCAATAGCGCATGACGGCCGGCACCACGCCAGCGGCGCCGTTGGTCGGCGCCGTCACCACGCGCCCGCCGGCGGCGTTCTCTTCGTTGACCGCCATCGCGTAGATCGACAGCCAGTCATTGGCGAGCAGCGGGTTCGGCCGGTTCTGCTGCCATTGCTCCTGCAACTTGTCATGCAACTGGCGCGCGCGCCGGCGCACCTTCAACCCGCCGGGCATGATGCCTTCCTGGCTGAGGCCGCGGTCGATGCAGCCGCGCATGGCGTCCCACACCGCGTCGAGCCCGGCATCCAGCTTTTCGCGCGACATGTGCGTCTCTTCATTGATCCGCTTCATCTCGGCGATGGAAAGGCCGCTTTTCTCAGCCATCTTGAGCATTTCGACGGCGTTCTTGAAGGGATGCGGTACCTTCTTGCCTTCGGTCGTCACCGACCCCTTCGTCTTCATGCGCTGCAGTTCTTCCTCGGAAACGACGAAGCCGCCGCCGATCGAATAATAGATACGCTTGAGCAGCAGCCGATCGGCGCTGTCATAGGCATAGAAGGCCATGCCGTTGGCGTGGCCGGTCAGCGGGGTCTTCTTGTCCAGAACCAGATCCTTGGCCGGGTCGAATCGATAGGACGATGAGCGCCCCTGCGGCCTGATCTGCTTGCTCGCGGTGATTTCGGCGACGATCTCGTCGGCTTTGTCGGGGTCGACGGTCTGCGGTGTCTGACCGGCGAGACCCAGCACGACGGCGCGGTCCGTGCCATGGCCGATGCCGGTATAGGCGAGCGACCCGTGCAGGCTGGCGCCGATTCGCTCCACCTTCACACCCGAAGGCCGGGGCCAGTCACCATTCTCGACCTCGTCAAGAAAGCGCACGGCCGCCGTCATCGGGCCCATCGTGTGCGAACTGGATGGACCGATGCCGATCTTGAACAGGTCGAAAACTGAAAGAAACACGCCTGAAAAGCTCCCAAACCGCGCCAGAAACGGCAACGCACCTTAGTTGATCATTCCGTCATTCGCCACGCGGGCGCTAGAGGCCGCCCCGACGTTCATTTCGCTGCAAACGACATCATCCATAAGCTTCGAGAACGAAGCCACCATCATGTAAAATAGGGTGCATGGGCGATTCTTTCCTCTTTTCCCCGAATGACATCGCAGCTCTGGTTTTCTACCTGGGCGTCTGGGTGTTTTTCGCGCTGGCCGCCGACGGCAGGCTGTTCCGTCGTATTTCGTTGACGAGCGCCATGAACGTTCAGCGCGAAGCCTGGATGCGCACCATGGCGAAGCGCGAACTGCGCATGATCGACACCTCGATCATGATCGGCCTGCAGCAAGGCACGGCCTTCTTCGCCTCGAGTTCGATCTTCGCCATCGGCGGCTGTTTTGCGTTGCTCGGCGCTTCGAACCATGTGCTGGCGGTCGTCTCGTCCCTGCCCTATGCCGCCAGCCCGGCGCAGGGCCTGTTCGAAACCAAGATCCTTGGGCTGATCGCCTTGCTCGCCTACGCTTTTTTCAAATTCGGCTGGTCTTACCGGCTGTTCAATTACTGTTCGATCCTGATTGGCGCGGTGCCGACCACGCAGGAAGGCATCGTCGCGCCGCATGAGACCGAGGCGGCGGTGATGCGCGCCGCCAAAATGAACATACTGGCCGGCAAGCATTTCAACGCCGGGCTGCGTGGCATCTTCTTTTCGCTCGCCTATCTCGGCTGGTTCGTGAATGCCGGCGTCTTCGCCGCCACCACGCTGATCCTGCTCGCGGTTCTGGTGCGCCGGCAGTTTTTCTCCAATGCCCGCGCCGCCGTTCTGGTCGCCGTCGCGCCTCAGGCCGGCCCCGGGAACGGCTGATCGATCTTTCCGGTCAGCCAGTAGGCGAAAAGCCCGATCCACTCCTTGGCGGCGACCGTCGTCGTCTCCAGCGCGTCGATCGCGTTGTCCGTGAACAGGCCGACGCCTTCCTTGCCGGATGTGCGGTAGTCGACCGGCCAGGGCACGGTCGGGAATCCCGCCTTGTCGAACAGCGCCTTGGAACGGGGCATGTGGAAGGCCGAGGTCACCAGAAGCCAGGTTTCGCCGGGCTTGGGCGTCACCAGCTTGCGGGTGAAGACGGCGTTTTCGTAGGTGTTTCGCGATTCGGTCTCAAGAACGAGGCGTTCCTTGGCCACGCCGAGCGCCGTCAGCAGCCGCTCGGCGGTGACGGCGTCGCCTTCGCCTTCCAGGATCAGTTCGCCGGCACCGCCCGAGACGACGACCTTGGCGTCGGGATAGCGGCGGGCGAGGATCGCCGTCTCGACGAAACGATCGCCCGCCGTGCTGAGCTCATAGCCGCCGCGCGCGAGGTTGATCGCCCCCTCCATGCCACCGCCCAGCACGACGATGCCGGCAACCTGGCCAGGTGCTGCCGGGCGCTGGTAGCGCGCCTGCAACGGCTCGATGATGATGGCGCCAAACGAGGTCCAGACCGAAAGCACGAGCACCAGGACCGCGACAACCGTGCCCGCCCGCTGCAGCCTGCGCAAACCGAAGAAGCCCGCGAGCAGGCCCGCCAAAAGCAGGACAATCGCCAGGTTCAAGGGCTGAGCAAAGAACCAGAACACTTTGGAAAGAAGGAAGAACATCGATCCGTCCCGTGGCTGTTGCCCACATCCGAGCGGTGGTGCGATCCCGTCACCTCGACGGGATCGGCCGCCTACCGGTTCACGATTTCAGCAGAATTCGGGCAAAACTGCGGGCTGTCGCGCGCATGACGTGAACGCGGCAGCCAAGCAAACCGTTACCACCACTTCTCCGGCTGGAATCCGCCCGCGGCCTTTTCGATGACATGCGCGGTCTGGAACAGGGTTTCCTCGTCGAACGGGCGGCCGATGAGCTGCAGGCCGAGCGGCAGGCCGTGCTGGTCGAGGCCGGCGGGCACGGCAATGCCCGGCAGGCCGGCCATGTTCACGGTGACCGTGAAAATGTCGTTCAGATACATCTTCACCGGGTCAGCGGCCATGTCCTGATCGGCCACGCCAAAGGCGGCCGACGGCGTCGCCGGCGTCAGGATGACGTCGACGCCGGCGGCGAAGGCATCCTCGAAATCCTTCTTGATCAGCGTGCGCACCTTCTGCGCCTGCAGGTAGTAGGCGTCGTAATAACCCGCCGACAGCACGTAGGTGCCGATCATGATGCGGCGCTTGACCTCGCGGCCGAAACCGGCGGCACGGGTCTTTTCATACATGTCGACGATGTCCTTGCCCGGAACGCGCAGGCCATAACGCACGCCGTCATAACGGGCGAGGTTCGACGACGCCTCGGCCGGCGCCACGATGTAATAGGCCGGCAGCGCGTATTTGGTGTGCGGAAGCGAGATGTCGACGATCTCGGCACCCGCCTCCTTCAGCCATGCGATGCCCTGCTGCCACAGCGCCTCGATCTCTCCCGGCATGCCGTCGACGCGGTATTCCTTAGGAATGCCGATCTTCATGCCCTTGATTGAACGGCCGAGCGCCGCCTCGTAATCCGGTACCGGACGATCAACGGAGGTGGTGTCCTTCGCGTCGACCGAAGCCATGGATTTCAACAGGATGGCGGCGTCGCGCACGTCGCGGGCGATCGGCCCGGCCTGGTCGAGCGACGAGGCGAAGGCAACAGTGCCCCAGCGCGAGACGCGGCCATAGGTCGGCTTGATGCCGACGGTTCCGGTGAATGCCGCCGGCTGGCGGATCGAGCCGCCGGTGTCGGTGGCGGTGGCGCCGGCGCACAGAAAGGCTGAGACGGCTGCCGCCGAACCGCCGGACGAACCGCCGGGAACCAGCTGCATGTTGTCGTAAGTGCGGTTTTCCTTGACGCCGCCGGGCTTCACGAAACCGGCGCCGCCGTCATGGAAGGTCGGGGTGACGGTGGTCTGGACGCTCGATCGACGCCATGGATTGATCACCGGGCCATAATAAGACGTCTCGTTGGACGAGCCCATGGCGAATTCGTCCATGTTGAGCTTGCCGAGCATGACCGCGCCGTCGGCCCACAGATTGGCGCTGACTGTCGATTCATAATGCGGCTTGAAGCCGTTCAGCACGTGGCTGCAAGCCTGCGTGTGCACGCCTTCGGTGGCAAACAAGTCCTTGATGCCGAGCGGAATGCCTTCGAGCGCCCCCCCCTCGCCCTTGGCGAGCTTCGCATCGGAAGCCTTGGCCATGTCGCGCGCCTTGTCGTGGGTGACCGCGACATAGGCGTTGAGCAGAGGATTGGCCTGGTCGATCGCGCTGAGATACGCATCGGTGATCTCGCCGGCGGAGAATTCCTTCGCCCGCAGCTTGGCGCGTGCTTCGGCTATGGTCAGTCTGGTCAGATCACTCATCGGGCAAACTTCATTTCATAAATCGCGAATGGCCGGGACAGGGTTTTGGGAACCGCATTGCAGGCAGAAAAGCCGCAGCGCTATTCCACCACCTTCGGCACGAGGAAGAAATTCTCTTCGGTCGCCGGTGCGTTGGCGACGATGTCGGCGGCCTTGTTGCCGTCAGTGACGACATCCTCGCGCTTCCTCATCGCCATCGGCGTGACCGAAGTCATCGGCTCGACGCCGGTAACATCGACCTCGTTCAGCTGCTCGACGAAGCCGAGAATGGTGTTGAGCTCGCCAGTCATGCGGGCCGCGTCCTCCTCGTCCACAGCGATGCGGGCGAGGTGAGCGACGCGCTTGACGGTCTTAATGTCGACGGACATGGAAGCCTCGGCAATCGTGTCGGAAAAGATCAAGCGGCTATAACCGCGCGCCGCGCCGCGCGCAACCTCGAACGGCGCCGAACCGCCGGCACCGCGCCTAGAGCGAGATCGTCTCGCCGACCTTCGGCAACGCCACTTTCGTACCGGTCCCCTCCATGCCGGCAACGAATTTGTCGGCCGACTGGTCGATGACGGGGAAAGTACCAAAGTGGCAGGGCACGACCGTGTCGAACTTGAAGAAGCGCCGGCAGGCAAGGGCTGCCACCGCACCACCCATGGTGAAACGGTCGCCGATCGGCACCAGGCCGATCTTCGGCTGGTGCAGTTCGTTGATCAGCGCCATGTCGGAGAAGATGTCGGTATCGCCCATGTGGTAGAGCGTCTCGTCGTCGGGGAAATGCAGGACCAGCCCGCCGGGATTGCCCATATAGGTGTTGGTGCCGCCCTCGCCCGACAGCGACGAGGAATGCAGCGCCTGCACGAAGGTGGTGGTGAAGCCGCCGCAATCGACGGTGCCACCAATATTGCCGGGATTAATCTTGTCGGCGGAAACACCCTTGCCGACCAGGAACATGCAGATCTCGAAATTGGCGACCAGCATGGCGCTGCTCTTCTTCAAGATGTCGGCCGCGCTGCCGACATGGTCGTCATGGCCATGGGTGAGCAGGACATGGGTGACGCCGTCGGCGACACCTTCCCAGCCGCCGCCCCAGGACGGGTTGCCCACCAGGAAGGGATCGATCAGGATCGTCGCACCGCCCGCCTCGACCCGAAACGCCGAGTGCCCGTACCAGGTGAGTTTCATCTACCGCTCCTCGATTTTGCGAAAGCAGGAAGATAGAACGGCGGCGGATCAAGTCAAAGGAAAGCACGTGGGTATCATCGCAATCGAAGACGTGCCTCCCCTGCTGGCCTCGGGCGGCACGCTGGCCGGCATCGACCTCGGCGACAAGACCATCGGAGTGGCTGTGTCGGACCGAGGCCAGTCCTTCGCGCATCCACGCCCGGTCATCATGCGCAAGAAGTTCTCGATCGATGCCGCCGCGCTGCTGGCGCTTCTTGGCAAGGAGAATGTCGCGGCCATCGTCATCGGCCTGCCGATCAATATGGATGGTTCAGAAGGCCCTCGCGCGCAGAAATCCCGTGCCTTCGTGCGCAACATGGCGCCACTCAGCCCGCTGCCCTTCGTTTTGTGGGACGAGCGGCTGTCCACGGTCGCCGCCGAACGCGTGTTGCTGGAAATGGACGTGTCACGCCGCAAGCGCGAAACGCGCATCGATTCGGCGGCAGCCGCCTTTATTCTGCAGGGAGCCTTGGACCGCCTTCGAGCACTGAGCTGACCCGCTTGGTGCTGTCTTGCGCGGCAGCCCTGCCGTGCCACCATGCCGCGATCTTCTTGCGTCGGCGGAAGGCGATGATGCCGGCGACGAGAAAACTGTCGAAAACACAGGCCCTGGCGACCATGCCGGGAATGATGGCCGGATCGATGCCGAGGATCTCTCCGTAGAGCTGGAAGACCAGGTCGTGCAGCTGGCGGCTCAGCATCACATAGCCGAAATTCATGTCGTTGAGCGACAGGAAGTACCAGCCCCAGAAAAGCACGAGCGGCGTGATCCAAAGCAGCAACAAGGCGCGCATCAGCACACCTTTCCGGCTGTTCGACGCTGGAATCCCGCACATGCCTTAACCATGACCGCCCAATGGGCGGCTCTGTCCTGGCCTTCGAATGGTTGCGGAACGCGGCGCATGGTCTTCCTATCGTGGGAAAAGACAGTGGGGCTTGTCGCCTCGCGCCGCAATGGAAACCATTTGTTAAGGTTAACGGGCAGAGCCCCTTACCTTCTCCCCTTGCGGGAGAAGGTGGCCGAGCCCCGGCGGCAAAGCCGCCGTCGAAGGCGAGGTCGGATGAGGGGTGCTGGAGGAAACGAGGCGTTTCGGAACTAGCACCTGTCAAAACCCACTTCGCATCCTGCGAAGTAACACTCCGTCCAACACCCCTCATCCGCCTTCGCCAGCGGCGGCTTTGCCGCCGGGCTCAGGCACCTTCTCCCACAAGGGGAGAAGGCAAGGCTCAATCGATGCTAGTTCGTCTCGGGATAGAGCGTATCCAGGATCATGCGGGCGTCATGGCGCGAATCCAGCATGCCGTAGGTGTTGCGCCATTGGCCGGCCAGCCGCGTTTCGATGAAGGCATCGGCAATGCGCCCTGCCCCCAGCCGCTTCAGTTCCGCCGCGGCCGCCGCCAGCGCCAGCTGTTCCGTCAACAGCCGGGCAGAGCCCTCGTCGGTCGAAGCCACCTGCATGGCCGCCTTCAAGACACTGATCGTGCCACGCCCGTTGGCGCCGAGGTCGCGGTCGATGCCGGCGAGAACCTCCTCGAAAAGAGCCGGCGCCCGGCCGACGACACGCAGCACGTCCAGCGCCATGACATTGCCGGACCCTTCCCAGATCGCGTTGACCGGCGCCTCGCGATAATAGCGCGCCAGCGGCGCCTCTTCGACATAGCCATTGCCGCCGAGGCATTCCATCGCCTCGTAGAGCAGCGGCGGCGCGATCTTGCAGACCCAGTATTTCACCACCGGGGTCATGGCGCGGGCAAAGGCCGCCTCGCCGCGATCGGCGGCGGCTTCGTCGAAGGAGCGCGCCAGCCGGAACGACAACGCCGTGGCTGCGGCGACGTCCAGCGCCATGTCAGCCAGAACGCGCTGCATCAATGGCTGGTCGATCAGGTTGGCGCCGAACACCTTGCGATAGCGGCAATGATGAACCGCCTCCGCCAGCCCTGCCCGCATGAGCGCCGCAGAGGCGACCGCGCAATCCAGCCTGGTCAGCGTGACCATGTCCATGATCGTCTTGATGCCATGGCCAGGCTCGCCCACCATCTCGCCAATGGCGTTTTCGAACTCCACTTCCGACGAGGCATTAGAACGGTTGCCGAGCTTGTCCTTGAGACGCTGGAAACGGAACCCGTTGCCCGAACCGTCGCCGAGGATGCGTGGCACCAGGAAGCAGGACAGACCTTCCGAGGCTTGCCCGAGCACCAGGAACGCATCCGACATCGGCGCCGACATGAACCATTTGTGCCCGGTGAGGCGATAGAAGCCGCTGGAACCGGCGCGCTCGGCCTTTGTGGTGTTGGCGCGCACATCCGTGCCGCCCTGCTTTTCGGTCATGCCCATGCCGAGCGTCAGCCCGGCCTTTTCCACCGGCGGCTTCTGCGCCTGGTCGTATTTGCGTGTCGTCACGCGCGGCGCCCACTCCCGGAAAATCTTCGGGTTGGCCATCAGGGCCGCCAGGGAGGCGTTGGTCATGGTGATCGGGCACAGATGGCCGGTCTCGAGTTCCGCCGTCAGATAAAAGCGCGCGGCGCGCACCTGATGGCGGCGGCCGATCTCGGTCTCGCCGTTTTCCCAGACAGAGGAATGCAGCCCGTTGGCGACCGAGCGGCGCATCAAGGCGTGATAGGCCGGGTGGAACTCGACCAGATCGATGCGCTTGCCCTGCCGGTCGTGCGTCCGCAATTTCGGCGTGTCGGTGTTGGCGAGGCGGGCAAGATCCTGCGCCTCCTGCGTCAGCACGAAGCGGCCGAGCCCGTCGAGGTCCTTGCGCACAGGTTCGGAAAAGCGCTCGGCCAGCTGAATCAGCAGCGGGTCGCCTCGCCAGGCATTTCCGCCGGCGAGCGGCGGCGGCTGGTTCATCACGTCGTCGGCCACGCGTTCCCTTTCATTCCGGTTCCAACGGCGCCCGATGCTCGAATCCCGGACCGTCCGCCGGTTTATAACGGAGGTGCCGCCCGCGCGCGACGAAAATACCAGTGGATAGCCACTCTATCCGAAGCGGGCGCTTGCGGGGGGAACGCACCCGCCCTATAGCACCCCCTTGAGATGACCGACGCTTCGTCCCTTCCGCTGTATCCGCACCGCCACCTCCTGGGCATCAGCGACCTTTCTCCCGCCGACATCGAACTGCTTCTGGACCGCGCCGACCGCGCCGTGGCGATTTCGCGCCAGTCCGAGAAGAAGACCTCGACCCTGCGCGGGCGCACCCAGATAAACCTGTTCTACGAAGCCTCGACGCGCACGCAGTCGTCCTTCGAACTGGCCGGCAAACGGCTTGGTGCCGACGTCATGAACATGTCGGTCGCCTCGTCCTCGGTGAAGAAAGGCGAAACGCTGATCGACACCGCGATCACGCTGAACGCCATGCGGCCGGACATTTTGATCATCCGGCACCAGTCGGCGGGCGCGGCCGCCCTGCTCGCGCAAAAGGTCGGTTGCTCGGTGGTCAATGCCGGCGACGGCACGCATGAGCACCCGACGCAAGCGCTGCTCGACGCGCTCACCATCCGCCGCGCCAAGGGGCCGTTGTCAAAACTTATCGTGGCGATCTGCGGCGATATCCTGCATTCGCGCGTCGCCCGTTCCAACATCATCCTGCTCAATGCGCTGGGTGCGCAGGTGCGCGTCGTCGCGCCTTCGACGCTCCTGCCCTCCGGCATCGAGCGCATGGGCGTCATCGTTGCCCGTTCCATGGCCGAGGGACTTAAGGACGCCGACGTGGTGATGATGCTGCGCCTGCAGCGCGAACGCATGGAGGGCGCATTCGTGCCCTCGGTGCGCGAATATTTCCGCTACTTCGGCCTCGATGCCGAGAAGCTCAAAGCCGCCAAGGACGATGCGCTGGTCATGCATCCCGGGCCGATGAACCGGGGCGTCGAAATCGCCTCGGAAGTGGCGGACGGGCCGCAAAGCGTCATCCAGGAACAGGTCGAGATGGGCGTTGCCGTGCGCATGGCGGTGATGGAGGCCCTGCTCGACCCACGCCGCAACCAGGAGGGCCGCGGCGCATGACGAAAACGGTTTTCCAGCGCGCCCGCATCGTCGATCCGTCGCGCGGTATCGACGAGGTCGGCACCGTCATCGTCGACGGCAAGACCATTCTGGCGGCCGGCGCGGCAACACTGAACCAGGGCATTCCGGAAGGCGCGCAGATCATCGACTGCGCCGGCAAGGCGATCATTCCGGGCCTGGTCGACGCGCGTGTCTTCATCGGCGAACCGGGCGGCGAACACCGCGAGACGATCCGCTCGGCCAGCCAGGCGGCAGCCGCCGGCGGCGTTACCTCGCTGGTGATGATGCCCGACACCGACCCGGCGATCGACACGGTCGCGCTGGTCGAATTCGTTTTGCGCACGGCCAAGGATACGGCGAGCGTCAATGTCTTTCCGGCGGCAGCCGTCACCAAAGGGCTTGCCGGCCGCGAGATGACGGAATTCGGCCTGCTGCGCGAGGCAGGCGCCGTCGCCTTCACCGACGGGCGCCACACCATCGCCAATTCGCTGGTGATGCGCCGGGCACTGACCTATGCGCGCGATTTCGGCGCGGTGATCGCCCATGAGACGCACGATGTGGACCTCGCTTCCGCTGGCGTCATGAACGAAGGGCTCTATGCCAGCTGGCTCGGCCTTTCGGGCATCCCGCGCGAGGCCGAACTGATCCCGCTGGAGCGCGATCTGGCGCTCGCCCGGCTCACCAGGGGCAATTATCACGCCGCAAAGATTTCCACGGCGATGTCGGCGGCGGCGATCGCGCGCGCCAAGGCCGACGGCGCCAATGTGACGGCCGGCATCGCCATCCACAATCTGGCGCTCAACGAGAATGACGTCGGTCAATACCGCACCTTCTTCCGGCTGATGCCGCCGCTGCGCGCCGAAGAGGACCGGCAGGCGATGATCGAGGCGCTGAAGGACGGAACCATTGACATCGTCGTCTCCTCGCACGATCCCCAGGACGTCGACACCAAGCGCCTGCCCTTCGCCGATGCCGCGGCCGGCGCTGTCGGCCTCGAAACGCTGCTCGCCGTGGCATTGCGCCTCTACCACAATGAAGACCTGCCGCTGCTCAGGGTGATCGAGGTGCTGTCGACGGCACCAGCCAGGCTGTTCGGCTTGCCCGGCGGCACGCTGAAGCCTGGTGCTCCGGCCGATCTCGTGCTGGTCGACCTGAACGAACCGTGGATCGTCAGCGAAGCCGGCATCCGCTCGCGTTCCAAGAACACCTGTTTCGAAGGCGCGCGCCTGCAGGGCAAGGTCTTGCAAACACTGGTTGCAGGCCGCACAGTGTTTTCCGTCTAGCGCTCGTCCAGAAGCGCGGGCAACCCCGGGGGGACTATGTCTTTCATTTTGGTCTTGGCGCCCATCGTCGGCTATGTGTGCGGCTCGATCCCGTTCGGATTGCTGCTCACCCGCGCCGCCGGCCTTGGTGATGTCCGCAAGATCGGCTCCGGCAATATCGGTGCCACCAACGTGCTGCGCACCGGCAACAAGGGCCTGGCGGCGGCCACGCTGGTCCTCGACGCGCTGAAGGGAACCGTTCCCGCGCTGATCTTCGCGCGCTATGGCGCGGAAGCCGGCGCATTGGCAGGTGCCGGCGCCTTCATCGGTCATATTTTCCCGGTCTGGCTCGGTTTCAAGGGCGGCAAGGGCGTCGCCACCTATCTCGGCGTGCTGATCGGCCTTGCCTGGCAGGTGGCCTTGATCTTCGCCGCCGTCTGGCTGGCGATGGCGGTGCTGTTCCGCTACTCCTCGCTCGCCGCGCTGACGGCCTGCGTGGTCGTGCCGGTCGCGCTCTTCGCCCTTGGCCACCTTGAATACGGTCTCGCCTTCGCCCTGATGAGCGTGCTCGTCTTCTACAAGCACCGCGCCAACATCGAACGATTGAGAGCCGGCACCGAGGGCCGGATCGGAGCCAAGGGATGAACAGCCCTGTCGCCGGTCTGCATCTCAGCGACCGGCAACGGCTGAACTGGCTTCGACTGATCCGCACGCCCAATGTCGGCCCGGCATCGTTCCGCGACCTTATCAACCGCTTCGGTTCCGCCGAGACAGCGCTCGAATTCCTGCCCGAGCTGACGCTTTCCGGCGGCGCCAACCGCCTGGCGAAGATCCCAAGCATCGCCGAGGTGGAAGCCGAGATGGAAACGGCCCGGCGGGCCGGGGCACGTTTCGTCTGCATCGGCGAGCCTGACTATCCACCATTGCTGAAGCGCATGGACCACCCGCCGCCCGTGCTGGCGATCAAGGGCGTCGGCGCGGTGTTCGCCCTGCCGACGGTCGCCATCGTCGGCGCCCGCAACGCTTCTCTGGGCGGCATCAAGATGGCGCGCATGCTGGCGGCGGAACTCGGCCGCGAAGGTTATGCCATCGTGTCCGGCCTGGCACGCGGCATCGACACCGCCGCCCATCAGGGCAGCCTTTCGACGGGCACCGTCGCGGTGCTGGCCGGCGGCCTCGACCACCCCTACCCGCCAGAAAACCTTGGCCTGTTCGAGGAGATCACCGAGCGAGGCGCGGTCGTCTCCGAAATGCCGTTCGGATGGCAGCCGCGCGCGCAGGATTTCCCGCGCCGCAACCGGCTGGTGGCCGGAATGGCGTTCGGTCTGGTCGTCGTCGAAGCCGCCGACCGTTCCGGTTCGCTGATCAGCGCGCGGCTGGCCGGCGAAATGGGCCGGCTGGTGTTCGCGGTGCCGGGCTCGCCGCTCGATCCACGCGCCCGCGGCACCAATGGTCTTATTAAGGATGGCGCAACTCTGGTCACCGAAACCGCAGACGTGCTTAACGCACTGATGCCGCTGGTTGGAGGGCATGCAACGCCGACATTGCCTGTGGAAGAACCGCCGGATTTTTCCGCGACGCCGCCACCTGGCGACAGCGAGCGTGAGCGTGTTGTCGAGACCCTCGGCCAAACGCCTGTAAACATTGACGAAATTATCCGCCATACCGGCCTGCATCCGGCGCAGGTTGCGATGGTCCTTTTGGAACTCGACCTGGCGGGCCGGCTGGAGCGCCATGCCGGCGGCTCTGTTTCACTGATCTTTATCGATTGAGCCGCAATGTCGGGTCGGATCAGATGAAAATTCGACAGTTCGATAAAATTCTAATCTTATCCTACTGATTTTACTTATCTTTCATTCAATAGAATCGCGCACCACTCTCGCCGTGTCCCGTCTTGCCGGGCACGCAGGAACGGAGGCGATCGTGAAAGAACGTTTTGAGCTTGTTTTGGACCCAACGGACCTTTGGACCATCTGGGACAACGAGACGGATCAGCCTGTCGTGTTCGCCAACCAGCTCCTGGCGGGCCTGAGCAAAAGCGAGGCCGAGGCCGCCTACCAGATCCTGGTCGAAATCGTGCGCAAGCGCGAGCTGGAAAAGAGCAAGAAACACCAGCAGGACAAGAAGAAGCGATCGCCCGACGCTGCGTGAGCCAACGGCCTGCCTCGGGATTTGCATCGAGAGGCAGGCGCATGTGTTGCGGGTCGGAGGGCAAAATGACCATTGATCGGGATGCTTACGGTATCGCCGTCAAGCCCGACGAGCGCATGCACGACGTCCTGCTCAACCTGCATGACGTCTTGGATCAAGCAGAAGATTTCTCCGAGTTTTCAGAGGCCCTGCTCACCAACCTCCGCCAACTGCAATCCCGGTTCGTAAACGAATTCAAACAGCGGTTCCCATCGTACGACGCAACCGGCCGCGCTTTCAGGTAGCGCTAAGCCGCGCAAAACGCCTCCCGCGACACCACAGTACCCCCCACAGGTTCGACCTAAGTTCGACCAAATCGCTCCGGCTTCACTTGGCGAGCAGCATCCCCGTGGTGTAGTGCGAGGCCAACCCAGGAGATGGCAACATGACCGACGATGTAGTGGTACGCGACAGCAACGGAACGCAGTTGAACGACGGGGATTCTGTCACGCTGATCAAGGATTTGAAGGTCAAGGGGACCTCGGAGACGCTCAAGCGCGGAACCCTGGTCAAAAACATCCGCCTGAACGGCAATCCCGGCGAGGTCGAGGCCAACACCAAACAAGTCAAAGGACTGGTGCTGAAGACCGAATTTGTGAAGAAGGCCTAGGTCGGGCGGAACACTTGACAGGCCGCCACGGTCCTAGCTGATGGTGTTGGCCGTATATTGATGATGGTTCGCTCGGTGTCGTCGATGGCGAGACGGTCGATCATGACAGGCGCTATCGACGGCCAGCGAATGTAACAATGTCGCGCGTCGCGACGATCGGCACACCATCTTCATAGTGCGAGTGTCACCTTGGTCGAGATGTATTCACGCGGAGCTGATCAAAGGCGTTAGGCCAGTGACATCACCGAACAGATCACGACCGACGCTCAGTCACACCTAATCGCGGCACGACCGTCGGCAACAAAAAATCCGAATCAAACCAATACATTGGAAAATAGTTGGCGATCCCGACAGGATTCGAACCTGTGACCATCGGCTTAGAAGGCCGGTGCTCTATCCAGCTGAGCTACGGGACCGCTGGCTGACCCGAGCCGGGGCAGCAAAATTAAAACCGGTAGAAGACCGCCGTCAAAATTCGCGATAGCGACTGCCATCAGCCGCTTAAGCCGCCACGATCAGCAATCAGTGCGTCCACGGCGTACGGCGGTCATAGCGGAAATTGTCCGCATAGGAAATCTGCCGGCGCTTGGCTTCCTTGGGTTCCTCGACCCTGTAGGCCAAGCCCTGCTTCTCGGCATAGGCGACGGCTTCCTCGCGCGTGTCGAAGGACAGCTTGATCTGGCTCTTCATGTCGCCGGAGGTCGTGTAGCCCATCAGCGGATCGATCTTGCGCGGCTGCTCGGGGTCGAATTCGAGCACCCAGTTGCCGGTTCTTGCCTTGCCCGACTGCATGGCGGTCTTGGCTGGGCTGAAGATGCGTGCGGACATGGAGACCTCGTTGTGCGGCGGCAGCGCCGTTTCCTCCCCGGTGCTTACTGCGCAATGGAATTAACCGCAAGACCAATGGTTTTTGGGCTTGCTTTGTGGTGGCCGAAACACTAGGCAACACCCGGTCCGGAGTGTAGCGCAGCCTGGTAGCGCACCTGATTTGGGATCAGGGGGTCGCAGGTTCGAATCCTGCCACTCCGACCAACCAAGCCAAAATCGCCACCAACAGCTTGCTCTCAGCAGGGCGGCTCGGCCCTGCCCACGGCAGGCCGATCGCGATCGTGGCGCGCATTCCTCCCTACGGCATTCAGAATCACCTCACCGGCTCGCCTCGCCAACAAAAACCGATTCGACGCGTTATTGACTCGCCGTTTTTGCCGTGTAATTGGTTGGACCATTGATCCAATCGGATGTTGCATGAGCCAGATCCGCCTCCCTCCGATCCAGACCACGGCGCGCGATGACGCCGTGCTGGCGGCGTTGGCGGATTTCGTTCTCCAGGAAACGCTCGGCCCCGGCGACAAGCTGCCCACGGAGCGCATCCTGGCCGACCGGTTGAGGGTCAGCCGCAACACGGTTCGCGAGGCTTTAACGCGCTGGGAAGGGCTTGGGCTGGTCGAGCGCCGGCAAGGCAGCGGCACCTTTCTCAAGGCGGCCGTCTCCCCGCATATGCTGCACATGCCGCTTACGCTGGCTGGCGGCAACGACTTCGCCAGCCTGATGCAGACGCTGGAGGTGCGCCGCGCCTTGGAGGCCGAGGCCGCCGCTTTGTGCGCGCTGCGTACCGGCCCTGCCGATCTCGACCTCATCCACCACAAGCTGGAAGCGATGGAAGAAGCCTTCCACAGCCGCGCCGGCATGTCGTCGGACGAAGACTGGGAGTTCCACCAGGCGATCTACCGTGCTTCCGGCAACCCGCTGTTCGAGCAGCTGATCTCAGCCATGCACGAGATGTTCCACCGCTTCTGGGAACATCCGTTGGGCGTGCGCGACTTCGGTCACGCCTCGTTTCCTTATCACCGCACCATTTACGAGCGCATCGCCGCCCGCGACCCCGAAGGCGCGCGCGCCGAAGCGCTGAAACTGATCGCCACCGTGGAAGCCGACCTCAGGCGCGGCGCGGCGAGAATACAGGCAAGGCAGACATGAACGACCACCGCCCGATCCCCGACACCGATTACATCGCCGAGGCCGCGACGCTGCTGGCGCATGACGATGCGTTCGACAGCGGCGCGGTGGTGCCGCCGATCTACCAGACCTCGCTCTTCACCTTCGGCAGCTACGCCGAAATGGCCGACACCTTTGCCGGCAAACGGCGCCAGCCGATCTATTCGCGCGGCGACAATCCGACGGTGATGGAGTTCGAGAAACGCGTCGCGGCGCTGGAAGGCGCGGAAGCGGCACGCGGTTTCGCCAGCGGCATGGCGGCGATCAGCGCGACCGTGCTTGCCTTTGTCGGCGCCGGCGACCGCATCGTTGCGGTGCGCAACTGCTATGGCGATGCCTATCGCCTGTTCGAGCGCCTGCTGCCGCGCCTCAACATCAAGGTCGACTATGTCGACGGCTCGGACCCGGACGCCGTTGCCGCTGCCCTGCCCGGCGCCAAGCTGCTCTATCTCGAGAGCCCGACCTCGATGATGTTCGAGCTGCAGGACCTGCCGCATCTGACCCGGTTGGCAAGGGAACACGGCATCGTCACCACCATCGACAATTCCTGGGCGACGCCGGTCTTCCAGAAGCCGATCGCGCATGGCGTCGATCTCGTCCTGCATTCGGCCTCGAAATATCTCGGCGGCCATAGCGACACTGTTGCGGGCGTCGTGGCCGGTTCGGCTGACCACATCCGCCGCATCAACGAGCAGACCTATTCCTATCTCGGCGGCAAGCTGTCGCCCTTCGACGCCTGGCTTCTGCTGCGCGGCTTGCGCACGCTGCCGCTGCGCCTGCCGCACCACATGAAAAGCGGCCTGACGATTGCCGAACGGCTGAAGGCGCACGGGAAGGTCGAGCGCGTCAATCATCCCGTCTATTCGAACCATCCGGGCAAGGCGACGCTTGCCGGTTACACCGGCCTGTTCTCCTTCGAGGTGACCGACGACGTCGACATCCCGGCTTTTGTCGACGCATTGACCTATTTCCGCATCGGCGTGTCGTGGGGCGGCCATGAAAGCCTGGTCGTGCCGGCCAAGGCTTCCCTGGAACAGACGCCCGGAGTGAATTCCATGGCGCGCTTCGGCGTCAGCCCAAGAACCATCCGTGTCAACATCGGATTGGAAGATGTCGAGGATTTGTGGAGCGACATCGCACAAGCCTTTGAAAAATCAAAAAAATAACATGTCAAACAATGGGAGTGAGTGACATGAAGACGATGAAGATATTGCTTGCGGCCGCTGCCGGTCTTGCCATCTCGGCAGGTGCCGCTTTTGCCGACACCACGATCAAGATGGTCGAGGTCATTACCAGTCCGCCGCGGACGGAATTCCTGAAGAAGCAGATCGCCGAATTCGAGACCGCCAATCCAGGCGTCAAAGTGGAGCTCATCTCGCTGCCCTGGGGCCAGGCATACGAAAAATTCCTGACCATGGTGCAGGCCGGCGACACGCCCGACGTGGTCGAGATGCCGGAGCGCTGGATGGGCCTTTATGGCAACAACGGCATGCTGGAGGACCTCGGCCCGTACATGGAGAAATGGCCGGACAACAAGACGCTGGGCGAACGCGCGCGCCAGTTCGGCTCGACCGTGGGCGGCAAGCAGTTCATGATCCCCTACGGCTACTATCTGAAGGCGATGTTCTGGAACAAGAAACTGTTCAAGGAGGCCGGCCTCGACCACGCCCCAACGACCTTGGATGAGTTTGTCGAGGACTCCAAGAAGATCTCCGCCCTGCCCGGCAAATATGGCTACTGCCTGCGCGGCGGCCCCGGCGCCACTTTCGGCGTCAACATGTTCATGAACATCGCCAACGGCAAGGGCGGCTACTTCAATCCCGACGGCACGTCGCTGATGAGCGATCCGGGTTCGGTCAAGGGCCTGCAGATGCTGGCCGACATGTACAAGAACGGCTACGCGCCGAAGGACAGCGTCAGCTGGGGCTTCAACGAGACGGTGACCGGCTTCTACACCGGCACCTGCGCCATGCTCGACCAGGATCCGGACGCGCTGATCGGTGTTGCCGAGAAGATGAACAAGGACGATTTCGCCGTCGCTCCGGTGCCCGCCGGGCCGGGCGGCAAATCCTTCCCGACGCTGGGTTACAGCGGCTGGGCGATGTTCGCCAATTCCAAAGTGAAGGACCAGTCCTGGAAGCTGATGGAAACCTTGCTCTCGCCGAAGGGCAATATCGATTGGGCCAAGATGGTCGGCGTACTGCCGATCCACAACGGCGCCGAACAGGACGCCTATTTCAAGACCGAGCAGTTCAAGGGCTGGTTCGAGGAACTGAATGGCGGCGACAAGTATGAGTTCGTCACCCCACCGACCCATCTGGAGAACCTCGGCAACTTCGTCGACCAGATCGCGATCAAGGGCTTCCAGGAAGTGCTGCTCGGCAAGCGTCCGGCCAAGGAAGTGGCTGACGAATGGGCGGCCTACATGACCAAGGAACAGCAGGACTGGATGGCCAAGAACAAGAAGTAAGCTCTTGGTCCTTCTCCCCATCCGTGGGGAGGCCCGCAGAACGGCCCGAAGGGCCGGATGAGGGGCGGCAGCGCCAAACTCTCCCGGGTTCGCTCCGCCCCTCGCTGCCCTGCCGGACATCTCTCCCCCATAAACGGGGAGAGACCGCCGCACGCATTGGTTTCGCCAAACGCTGAGTGTTTTCATGACCGTCGCCATCGACATCGCACCGCCGCGCCGCAAGGGCCTGTCCTTTGCGTCGTTCGAGCCGTGGCTCTATCTCAGCCCTGCCATCGTGCTTTTGGTGACGGTGCTTTTGGTGCCGCTGATCATCGGCATCAGCTATTCGTTCCGAAAATTCTCCGCCTTCAAATCGGAGTATGTCGGGCTCGGCCAATACCAGGCCATGCTGACCGACCCGCTGCTGCGCGAGGCCCTGGTCAACACCGCCTGGTGGACCATCGCCAGCCTGTTCTTCCAGTTTTTCCTCGGACTGGGCCTGGCGCTGTTGCTCGACAAGCCCTTCGCCGGCCGCCGCGTTGTCCAGGCGCTGGTGTTCCTGCCCTGGGCGGTGCCTTCCTTCCTTTCCGGCCTCACCTGGGCCTGGCTGTTCAACCCGATCATCGGACCCGTGCCGCACTGGCTCTACGCGCTGGGGCTGAAGGCGGAGCCGACGAACATTCTGTCCGACCCGGCAACCGCCATGTGGGGGCCGATCATCGCCAATGTCTGGTTCGGCATCCCGTTTTTCGCCATCACCTTGCTGGCGGCGCTGAAATCGATCCCTTCGGAACTGCATGAGGCGGCGGCCATCGACGGCGCCACGCCCTGGCAACGCTTCACCAAGGTGACGCTGCCCTTCCTTGCGCCGACGATTGCCATCACGGTGATGCTGCGCACGATCTGGATCGCCACCTTCGCCGACCTCATCTTCGTCATGACCGAGGGCGGGCCGGCCGGTTCGACCGCGACGATGCCGGTCTACATCTATGTCAGCGCCTTCAAATCGCTGGACAAGGGCTACGCCTCGGCGATGGCCGTGCTTCTGCTTGTCCTCCTGATCCTCTACGCGATCGTGCTCATCGGCATCCGTCGCACATTAGTGAGGCATGTCTGATGATTGCCGGACAAACCCAATCCTCGCGCTTGATCGGCGGCATCGGCCTCTATGTCGCGATCGCCGCCTATGTGCTGTTCGCGCTGTTTCCGATCTACTGGACGCTGAAAATCTCGGTCACGCCGACCTCGCTGCTCTATTCGGAGGGCATCACGCTGTGGCCGTCGCGAACGACCTTCGCGAACTTCTCGACCGTGCTCTCCGCCACCGACTTTCCGCGCTATTTCATGAACAGCGTCATCGTCTCCGTGTCGACGGCGGCACTGGTCACCGTCATCGCCACGCTGGCCGGCTACGCCATGTCGCGCTTCACCTTCCGCGGCAAGGCGGCGCTCGCCATCATGCTGTTGCTGACGCAGACCTTTCCGCTGGTCATGGTCATCCCGCCGATCTACCGCATGATGGGCCAGATCGGGCTGATCAACAGCCTGACCGGCCTGATCATCATCTACACGGCCTTCAACACCGCTTTCGCCACCTTCCTGATGCAATCGTTCTTCGATGGCATTCCGAAGGACCTCGAAGAGGCCGCCATGATCGATGGCTGCACGCGCGCCCAGGCGATGCGCAGGGTGATCGTGCCGCTGACCTTGCCCGGCATGGGCGCGACGCTGGGTTTCGTCTTCACCGCAGCCTGGAGCGAACTCCTGTTCGCGCTGATGCTGATCTCGAGCGATGACAAGAAGACCTTCGCCGTCGGCCTGCTCACCTATATCGGCAAGTTCGCGGTCGACTGGGGTCAGATGATGGCCGCTTCGGTGCTGGCGCTGATCCCGGTCTGCATCTTCTTCGCCTTCCTGCAACGCTATCTCGTCACCGGGCTCACCGCCGGTGCGGTCAAGGGGTAATTCATGGCTTCCGTCACGCTGGAAAAGGTCAAGAAGGACTATGGCGTCGTGCGCGTGCTCAACGAGGTCGATCTCAAGATCGCGGACGGTGAGTTCGTCGTGCTGGTCGGCCCGTCGGGTTGTGGCAAATCCACCCTTTTGCGCATGATCGCCGGCCTGGAGGAGGTTTCGGGCGGCGACATCCGCATCGGCGAGCGTGTCGTCAACGACGTCGCGCCGAAAGACCGCGACATCGCCATGGTGTTCCAGTCCTATGCGCTTTATCCGCATATGAACGTTTCTTCCAACATGGGTTTTAGCCTCATGCTTCGGAAGGCCGACAAGACCTCGATCGAGACGCGGGTCGATGGAGCTGCCAAGCGACTGGGGCTGGAACCCTTGCTGGAGCGCCTGCCCCGCCAGCTCTCCGGCGGCCAGCGCCAGCGTGTCGCCATGGGCCGCGCCATCGTGCGCGATCCGCAGGTGTTCCTGTTCGACGAGCCGCTGTCCAATCTGGATGCCAAGCTGCGCACCCATATGCGTACTGAAATCAAGGCGTTGCACCAGCAGCTTAAGACCACCTCGATCTACGTCACCCACGACCAGACCGAGGCCATGACCATGGCCGACCGCATCGTCGTCATGCACAATGGCAATGTGCAGCAGGTTGGCGCGCCGCTGGAACTCTACGACAAGCCTGCCAACATCTTCGTCGCCGGCTTCATCGGCTCGCCGGCGATGAATTTCCTGCAGGCGACGATGGTCAGGCAGAACATCGGCCAGGCCTTGTTCACCGACGGCCAGAAGCTTCGCCTGCCCGACGGGCTGCCGCTGCAAGAAGGAGCTTCGCTGACGCTCGGTGTGCGGCCGGAGGATATCCGGATCGTCGACGACGGCCCGCTCAAGGCCGAAGTCGAAGTCGTGGAACCGCTCGGCATGTCGACGCAATATTACGTGCGGGTGGCCGGCGAGCAGTTGCGCATCTACGCCATCGGCCGCCCCGGGCTGGCGCCAGGCCAGACGGTTCGCCTTGCCGTCGAACCGGCCGTCCAGCACATCTTCGATCCGGAGAGCGGAAATAGAGTGGAGGCTGGCTGACTGGTGCCTGCTCCTTCTCCCCTTGTGGGAGAAGGTGGCTCGGCGCGCAGCGCCGAGACGGATGAGGGGTGCTGGAAGAAATGAGACGTTTCAGAGCCAGCGCATTGGCTTAAGAACACCCGACATCCCGCGAGGCCGCACTCCGTCCAGCACCCCTCATCCGACCTCGCCTTCGGCTCAGCCACCTTCTCCCACAAGGGGAGAAGGAAACGCACGCTCACAACTCGAACTCGCCCTGCCCCTCGTCAAGCGCGTTGACGGCATCGGCCGCCATGCTGCGTGTGATGCGCGCCTTTTCCTCGAGCGCCAGCCGGTCGAGACGCTCGACCACACGCATGGCGGTGGCGAGCGACCGTTCGATGCGCCGGACCAGATATTGCACGACGTGCGGCTCGACCTCGACCTGACGGTCGGCGAACAGCTTGGTGATGACGCCGGCGAGCAGTACGTCGTCCGGCTCGTGGATTTCGACGGTCGCAGCCGCCTTCAGCCGGGATACGAGATCCGGCAGCGTCGCGCCCCAGGCGGCGGGAAAGCGCCGGGCGGTGAGCAATAATTGCGAACCGCCGCCGCGCACCGCATTGATGAGATGGAACAGCCCTTCCTGGTCCAGCGTACCGGTGTCAATGTCGTCGACCAGCACCGGCCGGCCATCGAATGTCGCCGCGGCCGCTTCGACCTGCCCGGCTTCGACAACCCGTGCATCGGCCATCTCGCGCCAGATCGCTGCCAGATGCGTCTTGCCCGAGCCGGCGGGTCCGGCCAGCACGACGACCGGCGCAGGCCAGTCCGGCCAGCGGTCGACCAGCGCGGCGGCTTCCGCATTGGAGCTGGAAACCACCAGATCGTCACGCGAATAGGCGGTGCCGTGCCCGAGATCGAGCGGAATCTGTCGTGGCCGTTCCATGGGCTGGTTTATCCGCGCCGCGCCTTGTCGCGCCGGCTGGCCAGAGGTGGTGGCTCGATACCGTGCCCCTTGTAGAGCGGCGATTCGAGATAGCGGGAGATGGCGAAGCGGACGAGCACGGCGATGGCGGCAGCCGCAGGCACCGCGATCAGCAGGCCGACAAAGCCGAACAGCGCGCCGAAGGCGAACAGCGCGAACATCAGCCACACCGGATGGAGCCCAACGCTCTTGCCGACCAGCTTCGGCGACAAGATGTTGCCCTCGATGAACTGTCCGACGAAGAAGACGCCGGCAACGGCGACGATCATCGCCCAATCCGGCCAGAACTGGACGAGCGCCACGCCCAGCGCCAGAACAAGGCCGGTCAGCGAACCGACATAGGGAATGAAGGAGATCAGGCCGGCGAACAGGCCGATCAGGATACCGAAATTGAGGCCGGTCAGCGTCAGCCCGATCGCATACATCGCGCCGAGTACAAGGCAGAGCGTGCCCTGCCCGCGCACGAAACCGGCGGTGGCCGTGTTAATGTCGGTGGCGATCTGGCGCACCGTCTCGACATGATCGCGCGGCACCCATTTGTCGACGGTCCCGACCATGCGGTCCCAGTCGAGCAGCATGTAGAAGGCGACCACAGGTGTGATCACGAACAGCGACACCACCGAAACCAGCGCCTTGCCGGAATTCCACAGCGACTGGAACACGGTGGTCAGCAGGCCGAGGCCGGAGGTCAGCGCCGAATTCAGCCCTTCCCTCAGCCCTGCTGCGTCGACGCCGAATTTCTGTTCCAGCCATTTCGGATCGAAGCTGGTGACCAGCGTCTGCAGGCGGGTCAGATATTCGGGCAGCTTGGCGGCAAAACCCGCCATCTGCGAGGCGAGCACCGGCACCAGGATCACGAAGGCCAGAACCAGGGTGACGATGAAGCCAATCAGGATCACCACCGTCGCCATGACACGCGACAGCCCAAGCCGTTCGAGCCGATCGGCGACGGGATCCAGGAAATAGGCAAGCACCATGCCGGCCACGAAAGGCAGCAGGATATCGCTGAACAGATAGAGGAAACCGATCAAGCCAATGGCGCTGATTAGCCAGAAGCGCAGTTGCCGACGGAATGCGGCGGCGGCCAGGGCCTCGGCCGCGTCGTGTTCAGGTTCCGGAAGTGTTGCCTTCGCCATTACCGCTCATATGCCTCAGCCAAGCCACGAGATAGGCTGCGGCCGAAGCCACGGTCAAGAGCCCGGACAGGATTATCAGGGCCGAGCGAAGCGGATCGAGATGCATGCCGAAGGTGAGTTCGGCCAGCACCTCCGCCGCCAGGATGATCTGGATTGCGGTGTTTGCCTTGGAAACCAGCAGGGGCTTCATTTCGACCGGATGGCCCATCACCGACGACAGCACCACCGCGCAGATGATCAGCCCGTCGCGGGAAACCACCGCCACGACCAGCCATAGCGGCAGTTGGTTGACCAGGCCGAGGACGACGAAGACGGAAACCAGCAAAAGCTTGTCCGCCATCGGGTCGAGATAGGCGCCGAGCCGTGAGCGCTGGTTGAACTGGCGGGCAATGAAACCATCGACGCCGTCCGATATGCCGGCGACCACGAAGCCGGCGAAAGCCCAGTCCCAGCGCGCTTGCAGCATGGCCAGCACCACGCCCGGCACCAAGAGCAGGCGGAGGATGGAGATCAGGTTGGGAATTGTGATTACCAACAGGCGACCCGTCTTTGTTCTCTGCGATACATGAGCGAAGGCGACCCGAACCGCAAGAGACCAGCGCACCAAGCCGCGCTATCCACGGATTTGTCTCGGGCGACCGCGCCTGCCGCCCTCTTGCGGTTGCGGGGGCGGACGGTTCGTGCGAAGAGCCGCGTGACGCGGTAAGGTGGTGCCGGTCGATCCCGCCGGACCGTCCCGCAAGCAGGGAACAGCGATGAACGAACGAACCAACGGGCTTACCTATGCCGATGCAGGCGTCGACATCGACGCCGGCAACCTGATGGTGGAAAAGATCAAGCCGCTGGTGCGGGCAACCCGCCGCCCGGGCGCCGACGGCGAGATCGGCGGCTTCGGCGGCCTGTTCGACCTCAAGGCCGCGGGCTTCTCGGACCCGGTTCTGGTGGCCGCCAATGACGGCGTCGGCACCAAGCTGAAAATCGCCATCGACGCCGGGAAGCATGACACGATCGGCATCGACCTCGTCGCCATGTGCGTCAACGACCTCGTCGTGCAGGGCGCCGAACCGCTGTTCTTCCTCGATTATTTCGCCACCGGAAAGCTCGACCCGGATCACGGCGTAGCCATTGTCAGCGGCATCGCCGAAGGCTGCCGCCAGGCCGGCTGCGCGCTGATCGGCGGCGAAACCGCCGAAATGCCCGGCATGTACCAGGAAAAGGACTACGACCTCGCGGGTTTCGCCGTCGGCGCGGCTGAGCGTGGTCAACTGCTGCCGACCAACGACATCGTCGAGGGCGATGTCCTGCTTGGGCTTGCCTCGTCCGGGCCGCATTCCAACGGCTATTCGCTGATCCGCCGCATCGTCGCCGCGAGCGGCCTCGCCTGGGATGCAAAGGCACCATTCGCGCCCGGCATGACGCTGGCCGAGGCCCTGCTCGAGCCGACCCGCATCTATGTGAAGTCGATCCTCAGGGCGATCCGCAACACGCATGGCATCAAGGCGCTGGCGCACATCACCGGCGGCGGTTTTCCCGACAACATCCCGCGCGTGCTGCCCAAGGAATTTTCAGCCGAGCTCGACCTCGACGCCATCGACGTGCCGCCGGTCTTCTCGTGGCTGGCCAAGACGGGCGGCGTCGCGCCGCACGAGATGATGCGCACCTTCAACTGCGGCATCGGCATGGTCGTGGTGGTGGCCTCGGGCCAGGCAGCGCAAGTCGCCGCCGTTTTGCAGGAGGCCGGCGAGACGGTGACGCCGATCGGCCGCATCGTGCCGCGCCGCGACAGCGGCGTGCTTTATCGGGGAACGATCGGCCTATGAGACCACAACGCAAGCGCACCGCGATCCTCATTTCCGGCCGCGGCTCCAACATGACCGCGCTGATCGCCGCTGCCGCCAATCCCGACTTCCCGGCCGAGATCGTCGGCGTCATCTCCGACAGGTCGGACGCCGCCGGCATTGGCCTTGCCATCGCGCGTGGCATTCCGGCGCAGGTCATTCCCCGCGCCGACCATGCTAGCAAGGAAGCGCATGACGCCGCGATCGACGCCGCCCTTGCCGGTCTCGGCACCGAACTGGTGGCGCTGGCCGGCTATATGCGCCTGCTCACCACGCCGTTCGTCGAGAAATGGCAGGGCCGGATGATCAACATCCACCCCGCGCTGCTGCCCGCCTTCAAGGGCCTGGACACGCATCGGCGCGCGCTGGAAACCGGAATGCGCATCCATGGCTGCACCGTGCATTTCGTCACGCCGGCCATGGACGAAGGACCGATCATCGCGCAGGCCGCAGTGCCCGTCTTGCTCGGCGACAGCGAAGACGCACTTGCCGCGCGCGTGCTGAAAGCCGAGCACCACATCTACCCGATGGCGCTGAAGCTCGTCGCGGAAGGCAAGGCGCGCATGGCGGAAGGCCGCACCGTGTTTACCGGCCTTGCCGAAAACGATACGCTGTCAGGCACCGTGGTCGCCGCGCCCAATCCGCTGCGTGCCGAGGTCGATCTGGAGCATCTGGCGCGCATCACGCCTTAAGGCCGACACGCCGCCGACATATCGCTGTGGTTTGTGTCTGACCACACTCGCAAGGATCATGTCATGAAACGGCTTCTTCTGCTGCGCCACGCCAAGTCGAGCTGGGACAATCCCGATCTCGCCGATGTCGAGCGCCCGCTGGCGCCGCGCGGCATCGAGGCAGCATTGCTGATGGGGCGCACCATCGCGCAGCGCAACTGGCTGCCCGACCGCGCCCTGGTCTCGTCGGCGGAGCGCACCCTCGAAACCTGGCGCCTGGTCTCCGGTGAATGGACCTCACGACCCGAGGCAAGTTTCTCGCACGCGCTCTACGAGGCGCCGGCTGATGCGATCCTGGCCGAAATACGCAACAATAACGAAGCCGACGAGACGCTGATGGTGGTCGGCCACAATCCCGGCCTTGAAACCCTGGCTGGAAGCCTCATCGCCGACACGTCGCACCGCAAGCTGGCGAAAGCCTTGAGCGAGAAATTCCCGACCGGCGCCCTGGCGCTTTTCGAATATGATGGCGACTGGGCAAGGCTCGACTCCGGCGCTGCCACCCTCACCCATTTCCTGCGACCGAAGGATCTCGGCTAAACGCAGCCGGGATCAGTGGCCGGAGCGTCGCAACAAGCCCATCCGCCGAAGCGCGAACGGTGCGGCGACAATCGCCAGCGCGCCGAGCAGCCATAACGCGACGATCGCCGGCCGGGCGATGACCAATGCTCCCGCCAGGACCTGCTGCACGAGCGACGCCGTGCCCTGCACATCGACCTTGTCGACCAGTTCCTTGCCGACACCGACCGCGCCGGCCACATCCTTGCCACCCTGCAGCAGAACACCGCTGTTGGTGGACAGCCAGCCGCCCAGCACGTCAACCAGGCCATAGGCCGCGACCGCCAAGAGCGTCCAGGCCAGGAAGATGCCGATGGCTGCAACGATGGCGAATTTGGACATGGCCGGGATGCTCGACACCGCTCCGGCGGGCATCATGTCGATCGTCCGTGTTGGCCGCTCGCCTCTCGGCGGTTGATTGCCTGCTGGTGGCTGCTCGTCACGAAAGTTTTCCCGACGATCATGCCCGGAACGCCCCCATCCCGAACCCGAACCATGCCCGCCACTGCCATGGCCGCCATTTCCGTAACCACCGCCGTGCTTGTTCTGTCTGGAACCGTGCCAACTCATATCGGCCTCCTTGATCCGTTAAGACACCGAAGCCGGCGCCATGGACCAAAGATAGATGCTCTAGTGACTAGAGGAGCAAGCGCCGATGCCAAAATGCCGCATGGCATACTGCATCGGCCAGAAAATCGGATTCGATTTTCGGCAGGCACGATGCAGCAGATTCAAAGCGTTAGAGCGTCCTTTGCGCGTCCAATTGGACGCGCGGCGCTCTAATGAATGGCCTCGAGCGGCGAACAGGTCTCGCGCTCCATCTGCAGCGTGGTGTGGTGCAGATCGAACTTTTCGCGCAGCACCGTTTCAGCCGCCCGGCGAACGGTCTCGGCGTCCGCGCCCTCGCCCAGCACAGCATGCGCGGTCAGCGAAACCTTGCTCTGGGTGATCGCCCACAGATGCAGGTCATGCACCGAGGCGACGCCAGGAGTTCCGGCGATCGCAGCCTCGACCTCCGACAGTTTCATGCCCGGCGGCACGCCTTCGAGCAGGATGTTGACGCATTCCTTGAGCAGCACCCAGGTGCGCGGGAAGACCATGAAGCCGATGCCGACGGCGATCAGCGAATCCACCCATTGCCAGCCGGTCAGCCAGATGATGATCGCGCCGGCAATGACGCCGACCGAACCCAGCATGTCGGCCCAGACTTCCAGATAGGCGCCCTTGACGTTGAGGCTCTTGTCCTTGTGGCTGGTGAGCAGTCGCATCGACGTCAGGTTGACCAGCAGGCCGACAACAGCGATGGCCAGCATGCCGAGCGAGGCGATCTCCTGCGTCTCGAACAACCGCTTGTAGGCCTCGTAGAGAATGTAGAACGCCACCGCCAGCAACAGCATGGCGTTGAAGGCCGCTGCCAGTATCTCGAAGCGGGCGTAGCCGTAGGTGCGCAGCAAATCCGCCTGCCGGCGGCCGATGCGAATGGCAAGCAACGCGATGGCAAGGGCCATGGCGTCGGTCAGCATGTGCATGGCGTCGGAAATCAGCGCCAGGCTGCCGGTAACGATGCCGCCGACGATCTCGACGATCAGGAAGGTGCCGGTCAGCCCGAGCGCCATCCACAGTCGCGAGGCCGGTGTCGTCTCAAGATCGCCGTGCTGGTGGTCGCCGCTCATCGCAATCTCCAAATCGCATCCGGGCCCACGCTAGACCGATATTGGCAACGATTGGAAGACACGGGCTCGCGCGGATGCGCTTCGATCAACCATGCATCCATCCCGCCGCATAGGTATCGACCGTCTCCTTCTGCAGCAGGAAATCGATCACTGCGCGCACGGCGGGAAGCTGTCCGCGCTTTTGCGGCGTCAGGATCGAGGTGATGACGCTGCCTGCGGTCCACCCCGGCAATACCCGCACCAACCGTCCTTGCCGCCGCGCCTGCGCCGAGATCATTTCCGGCAGGCAGACGACGCCCAGCCCCGCTTCCGCCGCCATCAACAGCGGTACGGATTCGTCCGCATAGAGGCGCGGCTGCGGGGTGACCTCAACCGTGCGCCCCTCCGCGTCGCTGAGGCGCCAGGCCTTGATCGTCATGTTGTTGAACAATCCTTCATGGTCGCTCAGGGCCTCGGGCGTCGCAGGCTCGCCGCGCTCCGCGATATAGGACGGCGCCGCGACCAGCGTGATCTTCTCCTTGCCCATGCGCCGATGGACGAGATCGGAATCCGGCAGCGGCCCGAAATGGCTGCGGACCGCGATGTCGAAACCGTCCTGCACCAGATCGACGAAACGATCGGTGACATGAAGCTGGACACGCAGCTTCGGATATTGGCGCGCAAGCAGCGGCAAGCGCGGCGCCAGCCGGAACTGGGCGGTCGGTACCGATGTCGTGATCCGCACAATGCCGCTCGGTTCCGCCAGGCGCCGATGCACGACGGCCTCGGCCGCTTCCGCCTCGATCATCGCGGCGCGGGCATGATCGTAGACGTCGCGTCCGACATCGGTCAGCGTGAAATTGCGCGACGTGCGGTGGATCAGTTGCACCCCGAGTGTCGCCTCCAGCGCGGCCACCCGCTTGCTGATCGTCGATTTCGGAAAGCCAAGGCGCCGGGCCGCGGATGCGAAGCCGCCGCTATCGACCGCCTGGGTAAAGAACTGGAGATCGTTGAGGTTCAGCATCAAAGTCTCCGCATGCAGACATTGGGTTTCAATTCGTCAGTCTACCGGGCAAAAGTCCACGAATCTATATCCGTTGCATCAACAACGGAGAACCAAAATGAAACCGATTTCCGAACCGATCTTCACCTCCGGCTTTCCGCTCGGCTCGTCCGCCGGGCTCGTCGCCGCCTTCGAATGGCTCGGCCAGCCCTACCGCCTGACCCGCGTGGACATGCTGGGCGAGATGCGCGAGGCCCCCTACAAGCGCCTGAACGGCCGGGTGGAAACGCCTGTGCTGATCACCGATGAGGGCCGCGTGCTGACCGAGACCATGGCGATCGCGCTGTGGCTGGAGGCGCGCGACACCGAGCGCCGCATCAGCTTCGAACCCGGCACGCCGGAAGCTGACCGCATGCACCAGTACATCGCCTTCCTCAACACCGGCTTCACCGGCGCGTTCTTCTCCATGTGGGTGGCGCTGGAGGCGGACGACGCCTCCGAGGAAGAGCGCGAGACGCTACGCAAATTCGGCCGCAGCTTCGTCGCCAAGCGCCACGAGCAGCTCGAGGCGATGATCGGCGACAGCCCGTATCTGCTCGGCGACAAGCCGACTCTTGCCGATGCGGTGTTTGCCGGCGTGGCGCGCTGGGTGGAGTTCCACAAGGCGATCGACCCGCGTGACTATCCGCGCATCCTGGCGCTGCGCCAGCGGATCGAGGCCGATCCCGCCTTCCGCTTCGCCGTGGCGATCGAGGACGGCAAGCCGGCCATCGGCAGCGGCGCGATGAAGGGGCTGGTCCCGCTGGAAGACGTGCTGCGCGACACCGGCGCCGCGCTCGCCGCCTAAACGCTCCGCCTGGAACGAGATCGGGCGTCATCCGTGGATGGCGCCCGATCTTTTTGAACTTGCGACCGAAGCCGGGTTCGTGCCGCGCCTTAAGTCGCCCGCACCCAGACCTTGTTGTCGTGAACGGCCGCGCCGCCATAGGGCGCAGGCGCGTCAGAGCCGGTCAGCACGTTGATGCCCTCGCCGCGCTCATGCGCCGAATTCGGCCAGATGCCCTCGGCGATGACGACGCCACGCTTCAACCCGGCGAAGAACTTCGTATGCAGCACTACCTCGCCGCGCCGGTTGCCGACCTCGACGCGCGCGCCTTCGGCAAGTCCGAGCACCTCGGCATCGTCAGGATGGATCAGAAGCTCCGGCCGAACTTCCTTGGCCTGCGACACCGGCGTCTCGGCGAAGCTGGAATTCAGGTAATTGCGCGCCGGCGAGGTCGCCAGGCGGAACGGATGCTCGGCATCCGCCACCTCGATCAGGTCGACATGGTCGGGGAATTCCGGCAGCTGTTCGACCGGGCCGAAAATGCCCATGCTCTTCGGCGGCTTGTTGGGTGCCGCGCCGCCGTTCCATTGCGGCTTGAAGCGGAACTTGCCGTCGGGATGGCCAAAACCTTTCAGGAAATGCGCGGTCTCGAAATCCGGCTGCATGTCGGCCCAGCGCTGTTCGCGCAGCGTGTCGAAATCGAGGTCGCGGTTCTTGAGCAGCGCGTTGATGTGTTCCTTCTCGGTCAGGCCGAAGCCCGGCAGGTGCGAAACGCCCAGACGCTTGGCCAATTCCTCGATGACATAATGGTTGGTGCGCGGGCCGACCGGCGGCTCGATCAGCTTCGGACCCAGCGTGATGTGCTGGTTGCCGCCGCCCTTGTAGACGTCGTCATGCTCCAAAAACATGGTGGCCGGCAGCACCACGTCGGCCAACTTGGCCGTGTCGGTCATGAATTGCTCGTGCACGCAGGTGAACAGGTCCTCGCGCAGGAGCCCCTGGCGCACCAGCCGCTGTTCGGGCGCGACGTTCATGGGATTGGTGTTCTGGATCAGCATCGCCGTCACCGGCGGGCCGCCATAGAGCGCATCCTCGGCATTGGTCAGCACCGGACCGATGCGCGAATGATCGAGATAGCGCACCTTGGGGTCGCGGTAGCGGTCGCCTTCGAGCAAGTCCTTGTTGAACTTGAAGCCGGAAATGCCTGAATTGGAATGGAAAGCGCCGCCGCCCTCATATTGCCAGCAGCCGGTGACGGCGGCGATGGAAAGCGCGGCGTGCATGTTGACCGAGCCGTTGCGCTGGCGCGCGAAACCATAACCCAGCCGGAAGAACGTCTTTTTCGTCGTGCCGATCAGGCGGGCAAAAGCCTCGATCTCGGCAACGGTGAGGCCGGTGATCGCCGCCGCCCATTCCGGTGTCTTGTCGGCAAGATGCGCTTCCAGCCCCTTCGGGTCGTCGGTGTATTTTTCGAGATAGGCGCGGTCGGCCATGTTTTCGCGAAACAGCACATGCATGACCGCGCAGGCGAGCGCGCCGTCGGTGCCGGGCTTCAGCACCAGGCCCATGTCGGCCTGCTTCATGGTGGCGTTTTCATAGATGTCGATGACGACGATCTTGGCGCCGCGTTCCTTGCGGGCCTTGATCGCATGCGTCATCACATTGACCTGGGTCACCACCGCATTTGTGCCCCAGACGACGATGCAATCGGAACGGCCCATTTCGCGCGGATCGGAGCCGCGCAGCGCGCCGGTGCCCATGACATAGCCGGTCCAGGCAAGATTGGTGCAGATCGAACCGAAGAAGCCGGAATATTTCTTGGCGTGGCGCAGCCGCTCGATGCCGTCGCGCTGCACCAGCCCCATCGTGCCGGCGTAGAAATAGGGCCATACCGTCTCGGAGCCGTATTTTTCCTCGGCCGCGATGAATTTTTCGGCGACGAGGTCGAGCGCGGCTTCCCAGCTGGATTCCTTCCACTGGCCGTCGCCCTTGGCGCCGGCCCGCACCAGCGGCTTCATCAGCCGGTCGGGATGGTGGATGCGGTCGGCGTAACGTGCCACCTTGGCGCAGACGACGCCGGCCGTGTAGCTGTTGTCCTTGGCGCCATGCACACGGCCGATGCGGTCGGGCCCGAGCAGTTCGACATCGAGCGCGCAGGTCGACGGGCAGTCATGCGGACAGGCCGAATGGCCGATGCGGATCTTGGCGTGGGTGTTCATGGCGCCCTTTTACCTGTTTGCCGGCGCGCAGTGTAGGGCCAGTTTGTGGATAGCTGGAGGCAGCGCGAGCTGTTTTCGCATCGACGAGAGAAATCGAATTTCGTTGAAGGCAGGCCCGGCGCGAGGCAAAGGCGCCGCCTTCGTCATTCCGGGCCAGCGAGGCGAAGCCGAGCGCCGACCCGGAACCCATTAGTCCCAGCGCATTGAGCACGGCCCGGATCTGAGTTCGCACGGACCGCGGTGAAAGATGCAGCGCCGGTTCGGCTGCGTGAACGGTCCAGGACGAGGACCGGGCCGTGCTCGACGACAGGCGACCAATGGGTTCCGGCTCTCGCTGCGCTCGGCCGGAATGACGGCGGCGGTGCAGTCGCGATGACGCGATAACGCGTTGATACACTTCTTCATCGCCACGCTGCGGAAATCCGCCCTGGCCATTGTCAAAGAGCACTCCCCTTGCGGGAGGTGGGAAGCGGGGCGCCGGGTCGGGGCCTCTCTGTAGTAGTACGTGGCGCCTTCCGGGCGCCCCGCCAGTGTTCTTGCCCCGGACCGACCTCGCCGTCCTTCGCGACGGCAGACTTCGGGCCTCGAGCCGCCATTTTCGGCGGCCGGGTTTTTCCAGGGCCCGGACTTAGGGCTCGTCACCAGACACCGCCACCGTTAGCGCTGCCAGTCCGGCACCGGCGCCCTCCCTGATACCCGGTGCGCACCAG